>JASHQM010000160.1 GCA_030039165.1 Candidatus Sulfotelmatobacter sp.
TGCATGGGCGAATTTCAGCCGACGCCGATGCCTTTCCATCTTTCTCGCCCACTGGACTTTGGACTAGAATTATCCGTTAAATAAGGTGAATTAAAGTTATCCGGGTTTCAGATATCAGCCTAAGTCCGCGACGATTTGAGGTGCATCATGGCAAGCACTTCGAAAACGAAGATGCAGAAGAAGCAGCAGAAACCAGACAATCGATCGGCGGGAGGGAACAGTGAAGGCAATAACATCAAACCGGCTACCAAAGTAAACGACCCAATTCCAGGCCTAGATCCCGCCTCGTTTCCCATTGTCGCCATCGGCGCTTCGGCCGGAGGGCTGGAAGCCTTCAGCAACCTGCTGCGGGCACTGCCGCCCGAGCCTGGTCTTTCTCTGGTGTTTATTCCTCACCTCGATCCCACGCACGAGAGCGCCATGGTTGAGCTGCTCTCGCGCACCACACGCATGCCTGTGATTCAGGCGGCCGAGGGCATCGCTGTAGCCTGCAACAAGGTATACGTTCTGCCGCCCAACTCGGATATGACGATCTCCAACGGCGTGTTGCATCTGGAAAGGCGCGAGGGGCGCGGCCACCACATGCCCATCGACACCTTCTTCCGCTCCCTGGCCGAAGACCAGATGTCGAATGCGATCGGCGTAATCCTGTCTGGTACGGCAAATGACGGTACCGTGGGATTGCTTGCCATCAAGAGCGGCGGCGGTGTCACGTTCGCGCAGGATAGCGAATCGGCCAAGTATGACGGCATGCCCAGCAGCGCGGCGGCGGCGGGCGTGGTGGATTTCGTTCTTTCCCCCGACCGCATCGCCCACGAGCTTCTCAACATTCAAAAGCAGCCCTCGAAGCCGGAACCCGGGGGCGACGCTTTCAATGGCAAAGACCGCCTGCTCAAAGAAGTATTCCGGCTGCTCAAAACCTTCAGCAAAGTCGACTTCGTCGATTACAAACTGGCCACGATCCGGCGACGAATCCTGCGCCGCATGAACATCAATCAAGTCACCGAGCTTGCCGACTACGTGAAGCTGCTGCACCGCAATCCGCACGAGATCGAAGCCCTGTATCGCGACGTGCTCATCAATGTCACCAGCTTCTTCCGCAATCCTGAGGTATTCGAAACCCTGCGCGAAGTCATTTACCCGAAGCTGCTCGTCGATCGCTCCTCCTCTGAGCCGATCCGCGTCTGGGTGCCGGGCTGCTCCACAGGTGAAGAAACTTATTCGCACGCCATCTCGCTGGTCGAGATGCTGAGCGAACTGCGGCTGGAAATTCCCGTGCAGATTTTCGGCACCGACCTGAGCGAGAACGCCATCCAGCACGCGCGCGCTGGGGTTTACAAGGAAAACATCGCGGCCGAGGTATCAGAGATTCGCCTGCGCCGCTTCTTCCACAAAATCAACGGCAACTACCAGATTTCGAAATCGATTCGCGACATGTGCGTGTTCGCGCGGCAAAACGTCTTTAGCGATCCGCCGTTCTCACGCATGGATCTGATCAGTTGCCGCAACGTTCTGATTTATCTCAGCCCGGTTCTTCAGAAAAAAGTAATACCCATTTTTCACTATGCCCTCAAGCCGGCCGGTTTTTTGCTGGTCGGGAATACCGAAGGTTTGCTCGGCGCCGGGGCCGAAATCTTCGACCTGGTGGATCGCAAGAGCAAGATTTACCAAAAGAAATCTGTACCCTCGCCGGTTACCTTCGGATTGAGCATCAGCCCGGGCGCGCCGGCGCAGGAGGGCCGCGAGAAACCCATGCGCGGCAGGGAGGAGGAACCACTCAAGCCGCCGAGCGACGTGCAGCGCGAGGCCGATCGTTTATTGCTCAGCAGGTACGTTCCTTCGGCCGTGGTGGTAAACGATGAGCTGGAAATTCTGCAAAGCCGGGGAAGAACCAACCGCTATCTCGAACTACCGATGGGCCGAGCCAGCCTTAATTTGCTGAAGATGGCGCGTCCGGGCATGCTTTACGAGCTGCGGGGCTTGATCGAGACAGCGCGTAAAAACGGAGTTCCCGCCGCCAAAGAAGACGTGGTCATCGAAGACGGAAATGAATCCATGGCAGTGCGGCTGGAAATTGTTCCCTTCCGCACCCCGGCGCGGGATCAGCGCCATTTCCTGGTGCTGTTCGAAGAAAAAGACCATCAGCGCGCCGCCGTTATTTCCAAGCCACCCCAGCGGCAGCGGGCGCGCTCACGGGAGGTCACCGATGCCAAAGACGTGCAGATCGCCCAGTTGAAACAGGAACTGGCCAGCACGAAGGAGTATTTGCAATCCATCATCGAAGCGCAGGAGGCGACCAACGAAGAGTTGCAGTCGGCCAATGAAGAAATTCAGTCAGGCAATGAAGAGCTGCAAAGCACGAATGAGGAATTGCAGACCTCAAAAGAAGAGCTGGAGTCTGCCAACGAAGAGCTGAACACGGTCAACGAGGAAATCCAGCATCGCAACCAGCAGCTTGCGCAAGTGAGCAACGATTTGATCAATCTGCTCAACAGCGCGACCATACCGGTCATCATGCTGGGGGAAGATCTTCACATTCGCCGCTGCACCCCGGAAGCCGAACGGGTTTTCGGATTTTCCGATAACGATATTGGTAAAGCGCTCACGCATCTGCCTTTGCAGCTCGATCTGCCTCAACTGGAACGCTGGATGCTCGACGTCATACGCGACGTGACCATGCGAAGCGAGCAGGTGCTGGCGCGCGACGGTAAATCCTACAAGCTGCGCATTACTCCTTATCGCACCCTGGAAAACAAGATCGACGGAGTGGTGTTGACCCTGCTCGATATCACGGATCTGGTGGGGATGAAAAGCGCGTAGCGGCTTGTCTCAACCGTTGGTCAACTGGTCATCCAGCCGCTGCTAGAAAACCTCGCCCAGAGTTTGCAGCTCGGATTTCAACCGCTGCAAGTTGCGTGCGAGAAAGCGGACGTCCTCCTCGCTGAGATCGAATTTTCTGATGAGCCGCACAATCGTGTCGTAACCCCTGCGGGCATTTCCCCGATTGCGATCTCGCTTCGGCCCCTGTTCGCTTTCGAGTGCGATTCCGGCGAAAGTCAGAGCGGTCTGAAGATCGGTCTTTAGAAAATTCGCACCCGCGGCGTTCAGCTGCCTTCGGGAGGCGAGAAGCTCGTCTACGGTTGGCTTCTTGGCCGCGAATCGAACGTTGGTTGGACGTTTCTCCCGCACCATACGCCAGATGACCTCCCAACCCAAAAGGTTGTTGGTTAGCGGGACCGCCGGGAACAGGCCCGGGTTTTATTGATGAACGCGCACACTACTCGTATCTAAATGGCTTCGTCGTAGTCTGCGGGGGGGTGATATAACTGTCGATCAAATCGAGGGAGTTATTCCCCAGCGCCAGCGACCTGGGCCATACGGTACGTGTTCTGAGTGGCCCCTCCTCATAGAGAGCGTTGACGCTTTGACGGAGCTGCTCAACCGAGTCCCCCAGCTCGCATCGCAAGATTGCCATCTGCTCGCCCAAGCGGCGCATTTCCTCAATTCCCGCTCGCATCGTCTTTGCAAGGGATGCAATCTGCGGCATCGGCCCGGAGAGACGAAACGCGTCGCGTATGGGGCTGGCCGCGACCCAGGCGTCAACTTCCGCGCGCGTTATCACTACCGATCCCCGCGCCCTGCGCGCAGGCCGCCGCACCGGCAGTCCTAAATCGCGCTCATAGCGCTGCACCGTGCGCACACCTTTGCCCAGATAGTTGGCGATCTCTTTCCACCCGCTCAGAAATTGGGGTGGTTCGGTGACTTCACGGTCGCTTTTCATGGCCGGACCCTGTTCTTTCCGGAGGGACCGCTAGATTCCCTGACCTTGGTAAGAGATTCTACCATTGCTTTCTGACAATTAGTATTCATGGTGTTTTGCGGCAACTGTTCAACAGGTTTTCTACCGGTGAGAAAGACGTAAAGATTTGTTTATGGCGCTCCTTGGCATATCACGCGCGCCTCCAAACGAGAGCATGATTACTCACGGCGGAAGCGATCGAAGCCAGGAGTATTGCAATGGATGAAATGCCCAAGCAAAGCTGGTACGAGCTTTGCGAACTGGCGGCGAAAGAGCAGGATCGGCAAAAGTTGCTTGAGCTTGTTCAGGAAATCAACCGCCTGCTGGAAAAGAAGGAATCGGGGAAGTCACCTGACGGGCACGCCGAAAATGGGGAGCCGGAAAAGAAGTCCGGGCATGCCGCCTAGCGACTGCACCATAGCGGCCTGACTTCAGGCCGCGAATTCTTCTTCCGCAGCGACCGAAAGCGGCTGCGGCAAGCGGTCGGTCACATGAGCGAGATTGGCGAGCTTAGCCATCAATTCCGGGGTGAATTGTCCCGGCGCAAAACGCCACTTCCAGTTTCCACCGTTCATGCTGGGCGTGTTCATGCGCGCCTGGCTGCCCAGCCCCAGCACGTCCTGAAGCGGCACAAGAGCCAACTCCGCGACCGAATTCTGCGCAGCGCGAATGAACCCCCAGTGAATGCCATCTTCGCAGCGGCCGAGGTAACATTCGGCGTTGCTGCGCTCTTCCTCGGAGGCTCCCGACTCAAACCAGCCGACGGTCGTATCGTTGTCGTGTGTTCCGGTGTAAATGACCTTACCGGCCGCCCGGTGCGGCAAATACATGTGTGCGCCATCGTTGCTGAAACCGAATTGCAGCACCGCCATTCCGGGAATCTGCAAGCGGTCGCGCAGGGCGTGTACCTCGGGCGTGATATAGCCGAGATCTTCGGCGAAAAAAGGCAATCCGCCCAGCGCGTCGCGCAGCTTGTGAAATAGATCGTCACGAGGACCATCCACCCAGCGGCCATTGACGGCGGTTGCGTCCCCTGCGGGAATCTCCCAGAATTGGTCGAAGCCGCGGAAATGGTCGAGGCGGATGTAGTCACAGTTCTGCGTAGCCCAGCGCAGCCGCTGAATCCACCATTTGTAGCCGCGGCTCTTCATGACGTCCCAGCGGTAAAGAGGGTTGCCCCAGCGCTGACCGGTTTTGCTGAAGAAGTCTGGAGGCACGCCAGCCACGACCTCCGGCTGGAGATTTTCGCTGAGGCGGAAAAGTTCGCGATTGACCCAGACGTCGGCGCTGTCGTAATTGACGAAAATGGCAAGGTCGCCTACGGTGCGAATCGCACGTTCATAGCAATAGCGGCGCAGCGCCCGCCACTGCTCGTAGAAAGCGAACTGCAACGCCGCGCGAATATTGAGGTCGGTAGCCAGTTCGGCGCGAGCCCGCTGCAAAGCTGACGGTTCGCGGCGAGCCAGTTCGCCCGGCCACTCATTCCAGCTGGCGAGCTTGTACTTGGCGCGCAGCGAATCGAAAAGAACAAATTCGTCGAGCCACCACCCATTCCCGGTGCAGAAGGCTTCAAATCGTTTGCGCATGTGGTTGGAGGCCGAGTGGACAAAGTTGCGCCCCGCCTCAAACAACAGCGGCATCTTGACGGCAAAGACCCGGTCGTATTCAACCGGACCGTAGCCGGAAGAAAGCGAAGATAGCTTGGAGGAATCAATCCAACCGTAGTTCGCCAGCCGTTCCAGGCTGATCAGCAGCGGATTGCCGGCAAACGCGGAAATCGACGAATACGGAGAATTGCCATAGCCCAGCGGTCCCAGCGGAAGAACCTGCCAGAGTCCCTGGCGCGCGGCGGCCAGCCCGTCTACAAACTTATATGCGGCCGGGCCGAAATCCCCGATGCCGCCACGCGCGGGCAACGATGTGGGATGCAACAAAATGCCAGCGGTGCGTGGAAACGGCATGAATGAAACTGACTTCCTGATTTCTAGAATTTTGCTTGTAGAATTCCGTTGATCGAGTTTTCGCAGCGCTTCTGCGTCGCGGCGGGGCGCTTCGCTCGGTTAAGATTCGCTTTCCGCCCGGGTCAGCGATTTCAGTTCTTCCTGGTTGATCTTGATCTTTCCCGATTTTTCCAGCTGATCGCGCAGGTTGGTCACGAACAACCCGAACAGTTCCTGCTGCTTTTGTTGCAGAAGCGTCTCGCGAATCTGATCGCGCTTGGCGGCGAAGTCGGCATCCGAGGGCGCCTGCACATCGATGATGGAAAGCACTGCGCCATTTTCGCCGGTCGTAATGGGTCCGCTGATGTCTCCCGGTTTCATACTGAAGGCTACCGAAGCCTGCCCACCCATCGAGCCGATGTCAGGAACCTGGCCGTCGGGAGCGACAAAATCGCTGGTCTTCATTTCCGCGCCCAGTTCTTTGGCGGCTTTCTTCAAATCGTGCCCGGCCTTGGCGCGGTCGGAAAGCTCCTGCGTTTTCTGCGAGAGCAGAATCTGGGCACGCTCGTTCTTGAATTCGTCTTCCACGCGGGTGCGGATGTCATCGAAGGTGGGCGTGGCCGGCGGCTTTACACCCAGCAATTGGAACACGGCGAAGCCCTGGGAGGTCGCGGCCATTTGCGGCGGAGACTTTTCCTGGGCCGTAAATACCGCGTCCATCAACTGCGGCGCGGGACCCACCCCCGGCAGGGTATCTTTGCGGGCGAAGAAATCGGATGTAACCGCAGTCAGCTTTTGGGCCGCAGCGGCTGCATCCAATCCGTTTTTCAGAGTCTGCTGGAGCAGATCGTCTCCTTCCTTCTGCGCTAGCTCCTGCGCCTTCTGCTGCTGCACGATCGGCTCAATCTCGCTCTTTACTTCGTCGAGAGTCTTCATATGCGCGTCGTGACGGTCGTCGACGCGAATAATGTGAAAGCCATAGCTGCTCTTTACCAGACCGCTGATTTGCCCGATCGGCAACGAAAACGCCACCTTCTCGAACTCGGGAACCGTGCGGCCCTTGCCGATCCATCCCAGAGATCCGCCTTCCTTGGCGCTGCCTGGATCCTCGGAATACTTTTTGGCGAGATCTTCGAACTTTGCGCCATTATGCAACTGCTGGAGAATATCTTCCGCGCGTTTCTGTGCGTCGGCCACGCCCTTTTCATCGACTTTGCCATCTGGCCCCGGCAAGGGCGTTTTGATCAAAATGTGGCTTACTTTCGCCTCCTCGGGCACCCGATATTGATCGCGGTGCAGATTGTAATAAGCCTGCAGGTCCTCTTGCGTAACGTGCACGCTGTCTTTCAATCTCGCTGTGTCCACAACGACGTACTTGATCTTGCGTTTTTCGGGAATCGAGTTGGCGTAGTTCCGCTGATGGCTGTTGTAGAAGGCCTTGAGTTCAGTGTCGGTGGGGTGCAGGCCCTTCTTGATGTCATCTTCCTTCAGGATGGCATAATCGAACTTGACCTTAGTATTTTCTTTAGTAAATTGCTGGCGGATGGCGGCATCGCTGACCGACGCGCTGCCCGCGATAAGCGCCTCGAGCTTGCCGAGTAAGACCTCCTTTCGAACGTCATCTTCGAACATCATCGGAGTCAGATTGTGCTGCGCCAGCAAGTTCTCGTATTCGGCATCACCGATGAAGTTTCCACCCGGGAAAAAAGTCTCGGCGTAACGTCCATGTTGAAGTTCGTCCCGTACTTCCTGCGGAGTGGCCTTCAGGCCCAGGTGCTCAGCCTCAAGGAGCAAGGCCTGGCGATCGATTAACTGGTCGGCGGCACGCTGCGTATCCTGCTGCATGAGGAACGGAATCAGCATGTTGGCGTTCTGGCCGTACTGCTGAGCCTGTTGCTGCGCCATATTGCGCGCACTTTCGCGAACCTGCTGTGTGGTAATCTGTTCGCCGCTCACAGTGGCGAGGACGCCCTTGGGAGGAGCGCTGTAAGAGTCGCTGCCGATGCCAGGAACAAAGACGATCACCATGGCTCCGCAGATGATCAACAGCAGGCCGCTGAGCACAAATTTCTTGATGGGGCCTTCGGTTTGCAGAAATCGAATCATGTTTTCTTGTCACTCCGGAAAGGTGCGGAAGCTGCCATTATAAACCACGAAAGCCCGCGCACTGGGCGGACGGTGGGCAGCCGATATAGTCTCGTATCCGAGGCGCAGGCTGGTTCAGCCGCGTTGCCCCCGCAAAAATCGTCTATTGAAACGTATCAATAGAACGTGGTATCCCTTGTTCCGGTCCTGCATGGCAGGGCCAAACTCTTCCACGATCAGCAGGATAATGATCAGCAGGATAAGGTGCCCGATGATTTTCTCTGCAAAACAATCCGCTTCTTCGAGGAGCCGCGCCGCGCGTGTCGTGCTTTTTAGTTTATTGACAGTGCAGCCATTAACCGTTGCCATTTCAGCGGCGCAGGAATCCGGTTATGACACGACGGCGGATAAGTTAATGGTCCGCGATCACTGGAGCCTGCAATCCTCGGCCAAAGTCAACGCCGCAGGAGACGTCATTTCTACCCCCGCTTACGCTCCGACAGGGTGGCACGAAGCCACGGTTCCCACCACCGTGGTAGCGGCGCTCGTGAAGGACAAAACGCTTCCGGATCCCTATTTCGCGATGAATCTTCGCCAATTTCCCGGGGTCGCTTACGCGATTGGGGCCAACTTCTCGAACATCTCCATGCCGAAAGACAGCCCATACGCTGTTCCCTGGTGGTATCGGACGCAGTTCGCAGTGCCGCATGCCTATGCCGGAAAAAGCGTCTGGCTGAATTTCAAGGGCATCAACTACCGCGCCAACATCTGGCTCAACGGACAGCGGATTGCCGACTCAAACCAGGTCGCGGGCGCGTGGCGGACCTATGAATTCAACGTAACTGATGCAGTGAAACCGGGTGCCGAGAATGTTCTTGCTGTCCAGGTCTTCGCACCCACGCCAAGCGATCTGGCCATCACATTCGTGGATTGGAATCCCGCGCCGCCCGACAAAGAGATGGGACTGTGGCGCAAGGTCTATCTCACCACCAGCGGGCCGGTCGCGATTCGCTATCCCACCGTGATTTCGAAAGTGAATTCGCCGGCGAACGATTCGGCTCGTCTCACCGTCACGGCGCAAGTGAAGAACGCCACGGGCCATCCTGTACACGGTATGTTGAAGGGGCGAATCGAGGGCGTGGCCTTTGAACAGAAAGTCGATCTTGGCGCAAATGAGACCAAAGATGTTACGTTTGCCCCGGAACAGTTTTCTCAACTGATTCTCGCCAAACCGCGCTTGTGGTGGCCGGCCCAGATGGGCAAACCAAATCTTCATTCGCTGACTATGAGTTTCGAAATCGATGGCGCAGTCAGTGATCGAACTGAAAGTCAATTCGGCATTCGCGAGATCACTTCGGAACTCAACTCGGTCGGCGGCCGCCTGTTTCGCATCAATGGGAAGAACATTCTGATCCGTGGCGGCGGCTGGACTCCCGACATGATGCTTCGCCAGGACTCGCAGCGCCTGCATGATGAATTCCGCTACGTCGAGGACATGGGACTCAATACCATCCGGCTCGAAGGCAAACTGGAAAGCCAAGAGTTCTTCGACATTGCCGACCACGAAGGCATTCTCGTCATGGCCGGCTGGTGCTGTTGCGACTTCTGGGAGCAGTGGAAGCATTGGAAGCCACAGGATTATGAGATCGCCAAGCAGTCTCTGCGCGATCAGATCTACCGCCTGCGCAGCCATCCCAGCCTGCTGATGTGGCTCAACGGCAGCGACCATCATCCACCGGCCGACGTGGAACAGATGTATCTCGATATCGAAAAGCAGCTTCTGTGGCCGAATCCTGTGGTTTCCTCGGCAACCGGAAAGGAAAGCTCGGTTACCGGAGCAAGCGGTGTGAAAATGACCGGCCCATATGAGTACATCGCTCCCGCCTATTGGGAAGAGGACACGCCGCAGGGCCAGGCCCATCGCGAAAAGTGCAATCCGGGCGGCTGCGGCGGGGCTTATGGCTTCAATACTGAAACCAGCATGGGACCGGCCGTTCCTCCCATCGAGAGCATTCGCGCCATGGTCGGTAACGACCATCTCTGGCCGATTGACGACGTTTGGAACTATCACGCGGGCGGCGGAGAATTCAAAAATATCCAGGTCTTCAACGAGGCGCTGGCCAAACGCTACGGAAGCTCCGGCAACGTCGAAGACTTCGCAATCAAGTCGCAAATGCAGACCTACGAAGGCGTGCGCGCAATGTACGAGGCGTATAGCCGGAATAAGTATGAAGCGACGGGGGTCATTCAATGGATGCTGAACAATTCCTGGCCTTCGATGATCTGGCACTTGTACGATTATTACCTGCGTCCCGGCGGCGGATATTTTGGCGCGAAAAAGGCGATGGAGGCCCTGCATCCGGTGTATGGCTACGACGACCACTCCATTTGGGTGGTGAGCAGCCAGTATGAAGATGTCAAGGGCCTGAAGCTGACGACGAAGATCTACAACCTCGGCATGAGCGAAAAGTTCTCGCACGAGGATTCAGTCGATGCACCGGCCGACAGCACTCAAAAAATCTTTACTCTATCCGATGTGCCGGGTCTGAGCCCCGTTTACTTTCTCGCGCTGCGGCTAACTGACTCCGCCGGCAACCTCGTCGGATCGAATTTTTACTGGCTGTCGACCAAGCCGGAAACTCTCAACTGGGCTCGCTCCACCTGGTTTATGACGCCCACGCTATCGTTCGCCGACTACACCGCGATCTCGCAGCTACCCAAGGTGAAGTTGAGCGTAACCCCGCACACTGAGAGCGACGGCCCAGAATCACTCACTCACGTGACCCTGGAGAATCCGAGTAAGAGTCTTGCGTTCTTTGTGCGGTTGAAAGTGGCAAAAGGGCAAAACGGCGAAGAAATTCTGCCCGTGCTCTGGGAAGATAATTACATCTCCCTGCTGCCCGGCGAGAAACGCGAAGTCACTGCCACCTACCGGACCAGCGATCTCGGCGGGAGTGAACCGGCGGTCGAAGTGAGTGGATGGAACGTAGAAAAAAGCGAGTGATCGGGCAATTGGGGCGTTTGAGTGATCTATGCCAGTCGAATATAGATTTTCAATCACTCAATCACTCATTCGCACAGTCGCTAATACACTCATTCTTCCGGGGGTAACTCGAAGTCGATCAAGTTTCCGCGGAAACCTTTCGTCTTAAGCGCGCCAAACAAAATTCCCACGCCCATCCATATTGCGCCTACAATCTTGGCCGGCCGGCTGAGATTGACCCAGAGCAAGAAGCAAATAAAGAACCCCGCGAGAGGAGCAAAAAAATTACCGACGGTTTTTTTCTGGTCGCGCACGAAATAACGCACGAATGCTGCCAGATTTACGCCCATAAAGGCGATGAGCGCGCCAAAGTTGAGCATCTCGGCGCCCAGGCCATAGCTGACGATGAAGGCTCCGATGAGAGCGATGACCCCAACAAAAATCACATTGTTGCGTGGCACATGTTTTTTGGGATCGATGGCTCCAAAAAATGACTGCGGCAAGGCTTTGCTGCGTCCCATGCCATAAAGCAGACGCGCTGCGCCCAATTGTGCCCCCATGCCGGAACCAAAGTTTGCCACCAGTAGGGTAAATCCGAGAATGCCGAACAACGGCGCCCACGCGCGACCGGCAACGAAGGTGAAGGCCGTATCCACGTTGGGAAATGTTTCCGTGGCCGGCCAGATAAGCTGTGCCGCATAAACCTCAAACGCGGAAAGAATTCCGATGACCAGGCACGTCAGTACCGTAGCCAGCAGGATATTGCGGCGTGGATTTTCCGCCTCCTCGGAAAGCGTTGAGATGCCATCAAAGCCGATGTAAGTGAGCACTGCGATCGAGGTGCCGCCGAGGACAGCTCTTAAGTTCCACAGTGCCGGATCGTAAAAAGGACGCGTGAAAAAAGCGGCGCCGTCATGCCCGTGCCCAAAAATGTAGTGGGCTGCGGAAAGAAAAAACAGAACGATGACCGCGCCCATTCCCGCCGCCAGCCCGCTGTTCACTCGCGCTGAAGTCTTCACACCCTGAATGTTCAGCATCGTGAAAAACGCGGCGAAGAAAATCGCCCAGCCCCAATACGGGATGCTCTGGACAACCGGAGTCCCGCGGGCGAAGTCACGCGAGATCTGGCTGCACCAGATGATACAAATCATCGGATTAAGCATGTAATCCATCACCATGCTCCAGCCCGTGACGTAGCCGAGGGCGGGATTGATCTCCTGCCCGACGTAAGTAAACGCTGAACCAGCACTGGGATAAGCCCTTGCCATTTTTCCGTAGCTGATTGCGGTAAACAGCATGGCGATCATGGCAATCAGAATGGTGGTGACAACGTGCCCGTGGCCACGGTCGCTGAGCACTCCAAACACCGACATAGGCGCAACCGGTTGTATGACAATCACGCCATAGAGAATCAAATCCCAGAGGGTGAGCGTCCGGCGCAGGCGGGGAGCGGATGACGAGGCAACGGCAGGGGTTTCCATGGGTGCCGTTATTGAATTATGGAAGAGGCAAAAATGTCAATATTGAAACGATTCTACGCCATCGGCTGAGCGGTGCTCGATGGGTTTTGCTTCATTGCGCGATCCAGCATCTTCTTCTCATCCGAAGTCAGCGCTCGATGCCGTCCCTTCGCCAAATTACCCAACTGCAAAGGACCGATCGCCACGCGAACTAATCGCAAGACTTCCACTCCAAGGGCTTCCATCATTCTTCGTATCTGACGATTCCTGCCCTCATCGAGCACGATTTCTATCCAGCAGTTCTTCTCCCCCGACCGCAAGAAGCGGACTCGTTTCGCTCGCAAGGTCTCTCCATCTTTCGCCGACACGCCTGCGACCAGGGTTGCAAGGAAGTCGTGGTCTGGAATCCTGGCAATCTGCACGTGGTAGGTTTTTTCCAGATGCATTTCAGGCGCGGTAACGAACGTTGCCCACGCTGAATCGTTGGTGAATAAAAGCAGCCCTTCGCTAGCCTTGTCGAGTCTCCCAATGGGAAAGACCCAGGACCGGCTCAGATTCTGATCTTCGGCCGGCACATTCCTTGCCAACACGTCATAAACCGTTTCTCTTTCTTTTTCATCTGCAGCCGTTGTCACCACGCCCCGCGGTTTGTTCATCATCAAGTAAATTGGTTGCGGGCGCCCGAGAATCTTCCCATCGACTGATAACTGGTCGCGATCTTCAAGAACTGGAAACTCCGGATCGCGGCGGATTCTGCCGTTCAGCGACACATGCCCTGCACGGATCAGTTCGGCCGCACGCGAGCGTGAACAATATCCCAACTTCGACAATGCCCGCGCCAAGCCGATGCGGCGTTCACAACGTGGCATAACTGCCATACCTGCGCCACTGTAGCAGACCCAATAAATCAAGAGCGAAGCTCGCGGCCTGACTCCCGAACTTCAGTGAGTGCTACGATGTTGTTCGGCATTCAAGCAAGGAGTTCACCATGGCGCACCAGCACCCTCCGCGATTCTTGAAGATTGTCGACGACGCCAAAACCCGCGTACGAGAGACCACCGTCGACGAAGTGAAGAAGCGAATCGACCGCGGCGACAAGTTCATTCTTGTAGATGTCCGCGAAGAAAGCGAATTTGCAAAAGATCATCTTCCTAAGGCAATTCACCTTGGTAAAGGCGTGATCGAACGCGACATCGAAAACCGGGTTCCGGATCTCAAAGCCGAAATGGTGCTCTACTGCGGAGGTGGATTCCGCTCCGCTCTTGCCGCCGACAATTTGCAGAAGATGGGCTATACCAATGTGATTTCGATGGATGGCGGCATTCGCGAGTGGCGGGAAAAGGGATATCCACTCGAATAATGTGGGCCGTAAGGCGTTGCTTGCCGCCGCCCTTCAACTCATTGGCAGAGCGAGGTCACATCGCCAACGATCATAGTTGCCCCGTCGTAGTTCTGTGGAAGTTCGTGCGGTGCGCCAGCGACACACGCGGCTGTCTTGGTCGACTTCACGGCGTCATACCATTCTTCACCCAGCGGAACAGCAGAAGTAAGATCTGCGCTGCCGAATAGAGCCCTTACGACCGTCTTGTAGCTCGGCGCGGCAAAGTCGGTCGAAAGCACGCTGTCAAAGTGAAAACTCGAGTAGGCGTCCTTCCCCTTGCTGTTGATATCGACGCTGCAAACGTCTGAAGGGTAAGCTGGATCAACATAGTCGGCTGCCGTATCCAGGCCGTAGTTCTCAGAGATGCGCGTGTTTGCCGGACAGGTCACAGTTTCCACAGGCGCGGCAGCGCCGGCGCAACCATGATCAATTCGGGCATACGGAGGTCCGGAGGTAGGCTCTGCCAGGGCAAGAATGGGGCCCGGCCCCGAGTCATTTCCCATGCCGTACTGCGTCATGGCGTAGGTTACCAACGCCCCGCCCCCGCTATTTCCGGTGGCACATACAGGGTGTGTGCTGTCGCTCTCAAGGAGAATTGACCAGACGGCGTGAACCAGGGTCGCGTAGCGGCAGGCGAGCGCTCGTGGGCCGTCAGCAGCTGGGCCGGTTAGCCAGCCATCGGGTTCGCTAATGGTGCCCTGAGGATCGACGAACCCGACCTGCACAGTCCGGTAATTCGCGGCGTTTATCGACTGCACCGCCATCAGTCCACAATTCGACTCAGGACATTCGGTGTCGCCCATGTAATCGGAGTTGTAGTCATAAAATGCCTGCCCTGTGCCGCCAGTCGTGAAGAAGACAGTACCGCGGAGCGTGCTGGGGTTGGGAGGTTCGTTGATCTTGATGGCTGCCGCAAAGTCGCTTTCGGCCTGAGCACAATCCGAGATAACGACGCGGTAACAGGCTCCGTCAGCCAGACCCGTGGCCTGGCAATTAGTAGAGGCGATTGTCGCGGTGCCGATCTTGTTCTGTGACGCGTGCGCTGAAATGGCTGCTCCTGGGACGAAGCAAACAGATAGGACGGCCGCCAAGAGGAAGAGGGGAAAGTTCGCCCGCCCCCCGGTTACTGCGATTGACATAAAGACTCCTCTGCCCCAAACAAGGCTTCCAGCTTGGCATTTGGAGGTACGAGGGTCAATCGCACGGATGAGCCATGCGCAAATTCCTGCATAGTTGCTGAGGATACGATATTGGATAGGCCGTGGAACGCATCGTCCGCGTCGCGCGCGAACGTTAAGCCACATGCAGTTTTCTTTGCATCTCTTCCAGGGTCGCGCCGCTGGTTTCCGGAAAGACGAAAAGGACGACAAAGAACTGCAAGACCATCATGGCGGAGAAGAACAGGAACGGAATCGACTTCGACCATGCGGCCAGTGTCGGAAAGGCGAAGGAAATCGCGGCGTTCATCAGCCAGTGCGATAGACTCCCGAGACTCTGTCCTTTCGCGCGCACGCGATTGGGAAAGACCTCGCTCAGGTAAACCCAGATCACTGCCCCTTGCGAGAAGGCGAAGCTCGCGATGAATCCGACCAATAACCACACCAGCAGTTGGCGATGCCGGTCCTGGTAAAAAATCGCAGCCACTCCGGCTAAGCACAAAGCCATTCCAACCGCCCCGATCAGCAGCAGCTTGCGCCGGCCAACTTTATCGATGATTGCCATGGCAATTATGGTAAAGATCAGGTTTGTCAGCCCAACCACCACCGCCTGCACGTCACCTGATAGCTTGCTGAAGCCAGCAAAAGAAAAAATGTCGTTCAGGTAATAGAGAATCGCATTGATGCCGGAAAGCTGGTTGAACATCCCGGTTGCGATGGCCAGAAAAATCGGGAACGCATATTTTTTCGAAAACAGCGGTTCGTCGGCATGGCCATGCTCCGCATCGATCGATTCGACGATCTCCTGCAAGTCCCTCTCGTAGTTCTCGTCGCCAGTGAGCCGCAGGATTTCGCGAGCCTCTTCGACCCGGCGCTTCTTGACCAGCCAGCGCGGGCTCCGCGGAATTGCGAACAGAAGCAGTCCGAACAATGCCGCGGGAAGCGCCGCTACCCCCAGCTTCCAGCGCCATTCCACATCGATTCCCAAGCGTTGAGTTCCTACGAGAAAGTTTGAAAGATAGGCGAGAAGAATTCCGGCAACCACATTGAACTGAAAAACCCCCACCAACCGCCCTCGCCATGCCGCTGGAGCAATCTCCGCGATATACATCGGGCCCAGCACCGACGATCCTCCGATGCCCAGTCCGCCGATGAAACGGAAGAGGACCAGAGCCGTCCAGTTCCAGGCAAAAGCACAACCCAGCGCCGAGACGATATACAGCACCGCCATTACGCGCAGGCTGTCGCGGCGGCCATACTTGTCGCCGGGAATGCCCGCACACATCGCTCCCAGGATGGTTCCGATCAGCGCTGCCGAAACCGTGATTCCCAGCAGGTCCGGTGTGAGGCGATACACGAGGGTCAGATCGCTCGTGGTTCCGGAGATCACGGCTGTGTCGAAGCCGAACAACAAGCCTCCCAGAGCCGCAACAATCGTGCCCTTCAGCAAATATGCGTTCAATCTCATTGCTTTCGTTCTTGCTTATTCCACCTTTGCCGCGACGGGGATTGTGCCGCCGGCAAAGGATTGCATAAGAAGGAAAGGATTATACAGGCGGGAAGCGTAGCGCCGGGAGTGGACCGGTCAACTGGAACTTAGCGATTCCACGCGTCGTCAGTGTCGCCGCGGAAAATTGACGCGCAAAACAAAACGCCCCAGACCCGGTTAGGATCCTGGGACGTCTGTTGATCAGCCCTCCCCCAAGTGCTGCTCAAGAAGAAGAGTATCGCGCATCGCAAAATCTGTGAATGGCTCTCTCGTGCTATAACCAACTGCTCAACATTTCATAATTCCGGGGTTACTTTCTGGTTCCGCAACTTAAGTAATCACCGGCGTATTGCTCATGCCTGCCGTGCCGAACACGCGCCGGTAGCGTTCGACTTCCCGCGGTGGTCCGAGCGTTTTCGCATAGTTGTCGGAAAGTTTCACCGCCGGCCGACCCTCGACCATAGAAACTTTACTGATCAGGCTGATGGGATCGAACCCGCCATTTCCGCTGGGGCCGCAGCCACGAAAATCGTTGGTTAGCAGCGTTCCCCAGCCCGCGCTGCACCGAATGCGCCGGCCCTGAGTCCACTTTCGCCGGTCTTGAAAATCCGCGCCGCTGTGGAAGTCACTCACCTTGGTTCCCGCCGCCAGGGTTCCACCGAAATAAGCTTGCAAGCCGATAATTTCATCCACATCGAGAGCATCCGAGGCAATGATCAACTTCTCACGCGGATCGCGCCCATGAGCCTTGAGCCATTCGATGTATTCGTCTCCCGCAATGTATGGGTCTTGGCTGTCGATACGTTGTCCAGTCCAGTCGGCAATCCACTCGGGAGCATTTTTGAAAAACTGCGTGGTGCCGAACGTGTCGGGCAGCATAATACGCAACTCTCCACTGTAAGTCTGCTGCCACAGTTCGAGCACCTTATATTGGGACGCCCTCAGCGCCTCGTCGTCGTTCCCGGCCAGCGCGGCCAGTACCATGGGGATTTCATGCGCATTAGTTCCGATCGCCTCCAAATCGTGCTTGTGCGCCAGGAATGCGTTCGAAGTGCCGATGAAACCCGAACCCAGGTTCGCCGCCATGGCCTCAACCACGTACTCCTGCCACAAGAAACTATGCCGGCGACGGGTGCCAAAATCAGCCACGCTCAAGTTCGGAACTTCGCGCAGCCGCTCAATCTTGTTCCACAACTTTGTTTTCGCAGTAGCGTAGAGAATATCGAGCCCAAACTCGCTCAGCCGCTTCAGGTTCGCTCTTGTACGCAGTTCGTTGATGATCGAGAGCGAATACAGTTCCCACATCGTGGTTTCCGCCCACAGGCCATTGAAAGAAAGGTGAAAATGGCCCTCCTTTTGCGACACTTCGTAGTCCGATAAGCGAAAGTCCTTCTCCAGCCATTGCAGAAACGCAGGCTCGAATATCCCTCTCCGTCCATAGAAGGTATTTCCCGCCAGCCATACGATCTCGGACCTGCGGAAGCGCCGGCTGCGGGCGTGATCGAGTTGCGCCGTCATTTCTTCGATGGGGAAGGTATCGACTGGAGCGGAAGAGCGGTTATAGACAGCGAACTGTACCTGCGTCTTCGGGTAATTCTTCCAGATAAACTGCAACATCAACAACTTGTAGAAATCGGTATCAAGCAGCGAGCGGGTAACGGGATCGAGTTCCCAGTTATGGTTATGCGCCCGCTCCGCGAAGTTCACAATCATGCGTAAGTATCCTCGTATGGCAACGCCGTAAAAGCAAATTGAGATGTGCACGATTGCGACCAGCCTCGTGTTCCGCCAATGCCGCGGGAAGCCGATGTGCCCAGGAAAATGAATCGAATTCGCGGTGGACGATACCGCGCGGGGGAGAACAGCCTATTTTCCCCGCATCGCCCGCCGGTAGGCGGCGACATTCTTATTGTGTTCTTCCATGGTTTTGGCGAAACGATGGTGACCCTGGGCGTCGGCGACGAAGTAAAAATAATCGCTTTGCGCCGGATGCATGGCCGCTTCGAGTGCGTTCTTGCCCGGATTGCCGATCGGGCCGGGAGGCAGGCCGGCGTACTTGTATGTGTTATACCGCGAGTCGAATCGCATATCTTCGTGATGCAGCGCACCGCCGTAAGCGCCGGAGAGAAGTTCGCCATAGATAATGCTGGGATCGGCGTCGAGGGCAATGTTCTTCGCCAGGCGGTTGTAGTAAACGCTGGCAACCAGCGGGCGCTCATCCGCTACGGCGGTTTCCTTTTCCACAATCGATGCCATGATGACGGTGCGCTGGATGGGGTCGGGAGGTGGGTTCGTGTTTTCCGGTCGTGAGGCGGATGCCAATGAAATGGCAGGCGTGGCGGACACGGTCTGCATAGTCGCGCCGGTTTGCGCCGGGGTCAATCCGATTTGCCTTGCAACTTGGCGGAACTGCTTCACCATGGCTGCGGCCATCTCGTCCATTGTCATCATGCGAGTGAATTCGTACGTGTCGGGGAAAAGATATCCCTCGAGGGAAGGCGCGTTGGGGGCGAGATCGGAGATCAGGGCGGTGTCGGACTTCACTGCTTTCACGAATTCGTCGGCCGGTCCAAGACCGGCGGCTTCAATTGCCCCGGCGATATCGAACATAGTGAAGCCTTCGGGTACGACGACGGCGTGAAAATAAACGTCGCCGCGGCGCAGGCGCTTCTGAATGTCGATAATGCTGGCGGGTTTCTCAAAAAGATATTCTCCCGCTTTGAGGGAGCGGCGGTGGCGAATGTAGTGCCACAAAACGAAGGCGTCTTCGCTGCGGATTACTCCCGCCGACTTGAGTTCGCCTGCAATACGGCGCGTGGAATAGCCCGGGCGCAGCATCAGGATAGTCTGCGGCGCGGGCTGAACCGGACTGAGAACCGCCCAGGCAAACCAACCCCCGAAGGTCAACGCCGCGGTAATAAATATCCAGAAAATCCAGCGCACAATGGCGTTAGTTTAGATGATGAACCCAAGGCAGGCGTAGCTGACTTTAGTAAGTTTCCGGCCGGTGATGCAGTCCGAATTTGGTTTTGAGGCCTGTTCCGGATGCACGACCCCAGATCAGGGACTGGCTGGCGTATGCCGATTTGCGCCATCCGCTCAAACAGCAGGGAAGTTATGCAACGTCTGGGGCGGCGTATACTCAAATGTCTGGGAGTCTTACGATACTAGATGAAGCGTGGTTCGCCCTTTTGGAGGTTGTTGTTTCTGCTGGCTGTACTGCCCACGACCGGCTGCTTATTTCGTACCCGGCCGGTGGAGGAAACCTACTCCAAGGCGCCTTTGCGCGAAGCCTCGCAAACTCAGTTGATTGATATCATCAATCAACAGGCGGAAAGAATCCATTCCTTACAGGCCACGGTCGACATCGATACCTCCGTTGGCGGCGTGAAAAAGGGCCACGTCACTGACTACAAAGAGATCCGCGGTTATGTGCTCGCCCGTCAGCCGGCTATGCTGCACATGATCGGATTGCTCCCTATCGTCCGCACCACAGCTTTCGACATGGTCAGCGACGGACAGCAGTTCCGGCTGTGGATTCCACCCAAGAACCGTTTTGTGGTCGGCAACAGCGAAACCCGCGAGCGCAATCCCGACCAGCCAATGGAGAATTTACGGCCGCAGGATGTCTACGAGGCCCTGTTGATTCAGCCGATCGTTTCCCCCGAGATTGCCGTCCGCGAAAACGGTGAGGAAATTCTGCATGATGCCAAGGGGCATCGCGTGCTGCAAGAGGATTACGAACTAATCGTCTTCCGCAAAAAGGGTGAGAACGAAGGCGTGTTAACCCGCAAGATCGTTTTCAGCCGGGTCGACCTGCTGCCTCACCGGCAATATATCTATGACGATCAAGGCAACCTGGTTACCGATGCCCGTTATGCGGATTATAAGGAGCACAACGCCGTGAACTATCCTTCGCGCATCGAGATTTTCCGGCCACAAGAGGAATACGACATTACCCTGAATGTGCTGAAGCTTGAGATCAACAAGCCACTGAAGGATGAGCAGTTCACGCTGGTACAACCGCCCGGAGCCGAGGTAGTGCACCTGGATAAGCCACCGCAGTCGAGCGCGGCACAAGCGCCCATTTCTGAGGTGGGCAAGTAGCAGGGAGCTGTTTTGGCGTCATTCCGACCTTCGTGGCGCAGCAACCCCGGACGGTCGGAGCGGTTCGCATCCGAGAGGAAGGACCAGTTGATAAAATTTGCAGGTCTCCGGGACCACTCCTGACGGGTCAGGGAATTTAAATTACTGACTGCTGATTTTCATGATGAATAAATTGATAGTCGCCAACCTAGTGCATCGTCCCATCCGCTCCTTGATCGGCATTCTTGCCATTGCGCTGGAAGTGGCTCTGATTTTGCTGATCGCGGGCTTATGCTACGGCATCATGAACGACACTAAAACGCGCAATGCGGGCATTGGCGCGGATGTAATTGTGCAGCCGCCCGGGTCGTCGTTCCTCGCCGGCATCAGCGGCGCGCCGGTTCCGGTGAAAGTGGCTGACGTAATACGAAACTTGCCGCATGTGAAGCTGGTCAGTCCGGTGATATGGCAGATTTCCACCAGCGGCGGCATCGAAGTGATCGACGGCATCAGCCTGCCTAGTTTTGAAGCGCTCGGGGGTGCGTTTCAATATGTTGCGGGCGGACCGTTCCGCGGCCCGAATGACATTCTGGTCGACAACTACATCGCTGAGCAGAAGCATGTGAAAGTTGGCGATGCGATGAACGTTCTGAATCATGACTTTCGGGTTGCAGGCATCGTCGAAAATGGCCGCGGCGCGCGCAAATTCCTGCCTATTGCCACGCTGCAGGATTTGATCGGGGCAAAAGACAAGGCCTCGGTCTTTTATGTCAAGCTTGACGATCCGGCAAACGCGGACGCTGTTGTGCAGGAAATTAAAAACCAGCCGGGAATGGAAAAATACTCAATCCTTTCCACCCGGGATTATCTGAGCATGATGACACCCAGCCATCTGCCGGGCTTTCGTCCTTTTATCGGCCTCGTCATCAGCGTCAGCCTGGTTATCGGCTTCCTGGTGATTTTCCAGTCGATGTACGCCGCGGTGATGGAGCGCACGCGCGAGATTGGGATTTTGAAGGCGATGGGCGCGTCGAAAACTTATATCGTCGGCGTGATTCTGCGAGAGACCGGTTTGCTCGCCGTGGCCGGCATCGCTCTGGGTATCCTGTTCAGTCTGGCGGCGAGCTGGGGCATCCGGCATCGCTTTCCCTTGGTGCAGGTGGTAGTTAGCGCCGAGTGGATTCTTTACGCAGTAGCGATCGCTATTGTGGGAGCGATCGCTGGCGCAACTTACCCGGCATTCAAAGCGGCTGCCAAAGACCCGATTGAGGCGCTGGCGTATGAGTGAGCCGACGAATTAAGTCGCTGATTCGGAAGGCGGGCGATGTCCGCAGTGCTGCTGCCATTCCGGCCGATTCATCAGTTGCGCAAGCCCTGAAACGCAAGCATTTTACGTCGTCGATCTGATATCGATTCTTGACAAGGCAGCTTCGGTTTTCTAGGATAGCCCATCGTCTTTCCTGCTGTTCCTGATTGGTCCTGTTCGAAACTTCCCAGGAGGACCTGTGCGCAGCCTTTGCCTTCTCCACTCCATTTTCTTCACTCTAACGACTTTCTTGTTAGCGCAATCGCCTACTACACAGCCGAATAGTTCGTTGCTGGTAACTCGCAACAACAGCGCATCGCTGGCGGAGCGCCACACTGCAAACTCATTAACGTGTACCACCGCGGCGGACTGCTTAATCGCACCTGCACAGGAGCAAGAAGGAACTGCAACAGACTCTTCACCCCAGCTTTCATTGGCAGGGCCACACCGGCCTGCGGGCGTGCCCGAGGATTTCGTCGTCACACCATTCGGTTACATGCATCCTTCGTGCGTGGCGCACGTCGGAAAGGGCGAGAGCGTCGGAGAAGACATGCTTCTGCGCCACGCCGATGGAACAGTGGAGCCGATCGCACCATGCATGTATCCCCGTTATACGGCACAGGGAGAAGCTGTTGAGACCACAGCGTCACTCCTGCCGGAAACCAACGGCTGGGTTGACTCTGTCACCGCCAGTTATTCAAGCAATCTTGGCGAGGAATACAGCACCTTGACGGTGCCGCCTGCGCCGACCAGTTATGACAGTCAGGTGGTTTTCTTCTTTCCCGGGATCGGCAACATTATGCAGCCAGTACTGGCCTATAACAACGATTTTTCCTACGCATGGAGCATTGCAAGCTGGGTGTGTTGCACGCCTGCGGCAGAGAGTACACCAATTCAAATTAACCCCGGCGACACGATCATAGGAACTGTGACCCAGAACTGCAGTTGGGGATCCAGTTCCTGCAACTCCTGGAATGTCACGATCACGGACAACACGGCCAATCAGACTACGACATTGAGCGTCGAGCCGCTTGTGGGGGATCAGAACGAAGCGGTTGCCGGAGTGTTAGAGGCGTATAGCATAATCCAATGCAGCGATTATCCGCCGAACGGCAAAATGATCTTCAATTCGACGTTTTATGACTATAACGATAACTTAATTTCAAACCTGGATTGGTCTCCCACCATTGCCGGGGCGGATACACCAAATTGCAACTATGATGCGCAAGCGACAACAGAGTCGCAAACGACACTCACCTATGGCTTGACTGCAGCGGGATTCTTGCTGAGCGTGCCATCGGGGAATATTTCGGTTAACCAGGGCAGCAGCGTAAACGAGACCATCACGGTCGTTGATTATGAGGGTTTCAATGGCACGGTCAGCTTTTCCACCTCGGGCGAAGCAACCGGCGTGACCGCCTCACTCAATCCGACAAGTACTGCAACTACGAGTACGCTGACGCTGGACGCCACCAGCGCAGCGGCGCTTACGGGCGCAAGCTCGCCTTTGGCCATAACCATCGCGGGCACGTCTTCGGGAACCTACCAGACCTTTCCTCTTCTTGCGAACGTGTTTGTGAATCCTCCTCTTACCGGCGGATCGGGAACCCCTGTTTCTCTCTCCTCCGCCTACAACGTTTACGGCTTTTATGATGACGTGAACCATGATTCGATTACGAACCAGAACAGCCTGGATGGGGACGGCCACGTGTATTCGGCGAACCTGCTCAGTCCGCCGGGCAACAGTCCGATGGGACTGAACTTCAACGGCACCCAATTCAGCTTCGGGACACCGAATCAAATGAACGCCGTTTCCGGCACGGGTTCCCCCATCACACTGCCGAGTGGTTCGTTTAACAGATTGCAGATCCTGGGTACGGGAATCGGGGCCCAGAAATCACAGACCGTCACAGTGACCTACACGGACAGCTCGACTGACACGTTCACGCAGACCTTCGACGATTGGTCCAGCGAGTCCAGTTGTACGAGTTCCAATCCATGCGCTGCAGGTGAGTCCATCGCGGTAACCATGCCGTACCTCGATGCATCAAGGGCGGCGGAGAATAATGCCAGCGGCACCGATAATTACACTTTCTATCTTTACAGCTATTCGTTCGCGCTCAACAACAGCAAGACTGTACAAAGTTTGACCCTGCCGAACAACCGCGATGTTGTAATGTTGGCTGCAACATTGTCGGCAGGCGCGGTGAGCCCCACGTATAGTTTGTCGGCCGGACCGGACACCTTAAGCGTCACGCAGGGTGGTAATAGCACGACCGCGATCACGGTGACTCCTGCGAACGGGTTCACGGGCAACGTGAACCTGACGAGCAGCGGCCTTCCCGCGGGTATCACGGCTTCGTTCAGTCCGAATCCTGTAGATATCACCGCAACAACCGGAGTCACTAGCACGTTGACGCTGATGTCGAGCAGTTCAGCCACTACCGGTCCAGCGACTGTGACAGTTAAGGGCACATCTGGAAGTTTGTCACCGACAATTACAGTTGGTGTCACGGTGACGCCCTCACCAAGCTTTTCGCTCTCAGCCAGTCCAAGCAGTGGCATGATCAACAATCCCGGGACCCCATTTAGTTCGATGATTACAGTTGCTCCAGCCAACGGATTTACCGGTGCTGTGACACTCACGTGCTCGGTCGCCTCGACGGTAGCATTTACCCCTTCGCAGGCGAGCTGTTCTTTTGGCGCGACTAGCCCGGTGACAATCAACGGTACAAGCAGCCAGGCAACGCTGACATTCTCAACCCAGGCCGCGTCGGCGTTGGTACGGCGAAGGCAGGATACACTCTATGCGGTGTGGATGTTCTTGCCCGCATTGGTCATCGTGGGCGCAGGTTTCAGATCGCAAAACTCGCGTAATAAGCGATTGCTTAATTTCCTACTCTTGGGCATGCTGCTGGCGGGCATGTCTTCCTGCGGTGGCGGGGGCGGTACCGGCAATAATGGGGGCGGCGGCGGAGGCACGCCGGCAGGCACGTACACGATCACCATCAGCGGCAGCGGGGGCATTCAAACTGGAAGCAGTCCGACCGTCACAATTGTAGTGAACTAGGTTTGCCACGGGCTTCACAGGTGTTGATCTCCGCGTCGCGGTGAAAATAGTCGGCGATCTCAAAGTGGACGCGGACCGGGCTGGTTCCAACTTTCCTTCATCGAAGTTTCTGCGTCCTGCTCATTAGCCAACCATGATGCGCGCGTCTGCCGGTGCCTTGCTTACCCGCCACTTCCCTCATATACTCTGAACGTTTGCCCTCTGTGCCGGAGGTTTCCTCCGGCGCGATTAATTTTGCGCTTTCGCCACAAGACGCCATCATTCCGGAGATGATTTATGTCCACGCTGACCACCGCCCCGCAGGTCGACAAAGAAACCAATCCGTGGGAGTCGCAGCGGGCGCGCTTCGATCTTGCCGCCCAGAAGCTCAATCTCGATGATGGCCTGTGGCGGGTTCTCCGCTACCCCAACCGGGAAGTCACGGTCTACATTCCCGTGCAGATGGACGATGGCCGCCTCGATGTGTTTACCGGATTCCGGGTGCAGCATTCGATCGCCCGCGGCCCGGCTAAGGGGGGCGTGCGCTTCGCTCCGGATGTCACCCTCGATGAAGTCCGCGCTCTTGCCAGCTGGATGACCTGGAAGTGCGCCGTGGTCAACATTCCCTTCGGCGGCGCCAAGGGCGGCATCATCTGCGATCCCCACAAAATGTCGATGGGCGAGATCGAGCGCATGACGCGCCGTTACACCTCAGAACTCATTGAATTTATCGGTCCTGAAAAAGACGTTCCCGCGCCTGACGTCAATACCAACGAACAAGTCATGGCCTGGATGATGGACACTTACTCCATGCACATGCGGCAAACGGTGACTGCCGTGGTGACCGGCAAACCTATCAACATCGGAGGCTCTCGCGGACGCCGCGAAGCCACCGGGCGCGGCGTGATGGTCGTTTGCGATCAGGCCATCAAAAAGCTCGGTCTTTCGCGAGAAAGCACTCGCGTTATCGTACAGGGCTTCGGCAACGTCGGTTCCAACGCCGCACACCTCATGTACCAGGACGGATACAAAATTGTAGGGATAGCCGAGGTCGGCGGCGGCCTTTACAACAAGAACGGGATTGACATCAACAAGCTTGTCGAATTCCGCCAGAAAAACGGCACCGTGCACGGTTTCCCCGGGGCTGAAAAGTACGACCCGGCCGAACTCCTAATTACCGATTGCGAAATTCTCATCCCCGCGGCCACGGAAAATGTGATCACCTCCCGCAACGTGGATCAGGTGAAGTGCCGGATTCTAGCCGAAGGCGCCAACGGGCCCACGACCTCGGCCGCTGACGATGTTCTAAGCGATAAGGGAGTGTTTGTAATCCCCGACATTCTCGCCAACGCCGGTGGCGTCACGACTTCCTATTTCGAGTGGGTGCAGGACCGTCAGGGCTATTTCTGGAAAGAATCGGTGGTGAACGAGCAGTTGGAAGAGATCATGATTTCCTCATTCAACGACGTCGTCCGGTACGCCGAAACTCACCGCGTCAATAACCGCATCGCAGCCTACATGCTGGCGATCGACCGAGTGGCGTACACCATTCGCCAGCGCGGAATTTACGCGTGAAAGGACTTACGGGACTCGGCACGAAGCGAGTTGACCTTGTGCCCTCTGCGGCGTTTCCCACAGTGCTTTGCAGTAAAGGTTATTGCGCGCGCACAGAAAGCGCATAAGGCTGCGCTCCAACTCCCGCCTACCAATTCGCCGGAAAACCCACCACTTTCTTCTGAATCGCCCACATCACTAGTTCAGCCTTGTTGTGCAGGCCGAGTTTCCTCATCAGATTGAATTTATGGGCGTCGACCGTTTTGTTGCTCAATCCAAGGGCAGCCGCCGTCGCCCGCACCGTCTTGCCCTGGGCCAGCAGTTTCAAAACGTCTCTCTCGCGTGCCGTAAGACTGTGTTCTGCCCGTACGCCAGTTGGACTCCGCCGAGGCGGCCCGAGGATTTTCTCATCAGCGGCTGCAATACGATCTGGCACAATTTGTAAGACCTTGGGCCGATCAGGCCTTCTCCCAACCTTCGCGGCGCTGCGAACCATCTCCGCCAGTTCCGCTCCAGAGGTATGCCGTGCCATACAGGACACCGATCCAGCGTGTGAAGAATCCCGGTGTTCTTCCCCCGAATTCAGAAAAACGACTCCGGTTTGGGCAGATTCTCTTGTCACCAACTGCTCGATGGGCGAGCCCTCCTCGTCGAACAGCGCAGAGTCTGCGACTAGCACATCTGGGCGAAGCTCGCCGACTTTCCGCAGACACTCCGCCGCCCCTTCTGCTTCGCCCACCACTGCGATATCAGGCTCGTCCTGCAACAAGCGCCTTATTCCCTGCCGCAGCAGCAAGTGGTTCCCGGCCAGCAGGCAGCGAATCTTTCTGCCCATGAGAAACGGCGATTGCAAGTCAACACGCGAAGGCAAGACTCACTCCTTAACGAGGCCCGGCTCGACCGGAAAATCGACGAAATGACGCGAGGCAGCTGAGGGTTGCTCAGCGGGAAACCATAAGAACTTTTTCTTATTGTAACAACGGTTATGGTCTGCGAGTCACAAAAAAACGCCGCCGGTGCTTGACTTGCCTTATCCAGCGGCCCATTTCGGCCGAACCCGATGAGTTCTCGTACCGCTCCGCGGTGAACTCGAAACACGTATCAGGTAAAATCGACCGTTTATGCTGCGTTACTTCACCGCGGGAGAATCTCACGGCGAAGCCCTGGTCGCTTTTCTCTCGGGTCTGCCCGCCGGACTGAAAGTTGACCAGGCCTTCCTCGACCACGAACTCTGGCGTCGCCAGCAGGGTTATGGCCGCGGCGGCCGAATGAAAATCGAGCGGGACCACGCGCACATTCTCTCCGGCGTGCGCCATGGCATGTCGATCGGCTCGCCCATATCGATTCAGCTGGAAAATCGGGACTGGAAGAATTGGCAGGAATCGCTTCCTGTAAGCCAAGGCGATCCAGCTCACCATAAACGCGTGGCCTCGCCCCGCCCGGGGCACGCGGACCTGGCCGGTGCGCTGAAATACAATTTCCCTGAAGCCCGTTATGTTCTGGAGCGCGCTTCCGCTCGCGAATCAGCGGCTCGTGTCGCCATCGGAGCGCTGGCCAAGCTATTCCTGCGTGAACTGGGCATCGAAGTGCTTAGCCATGTCGTGGCCGTGGGCCACGCCGCCGTGCAGTCGCCAATCGAATGGACAGAGATTCAGAATCTGCATCATCGGCAGGAAATCCTGCTCAACTGCGCCGACGCGGCAACCGAACAGCGCATGAAAGATGAAGTCGACAGGGTACTGAAAGCGGGCGACTCAGTTGGCGGCGTTTTCGAAGTGGTTGCCCATGGAGTTCCTCCCGGGCTCGGCACTTACGCGCAGTGGGACGAACGCCTCGACGCTTTGCTCGCCTCAGCGATCATGTCACTGCAAGCTGTCAAGGGCGTCGAAATCGGGTCCGGTATTTCCGCTGCAGGTTCCCCCGGTTCGGCAGTTCACGATGAAATCGGGTATGACAAGAAAACAAGCGCAAGTGGATTCACCCGTGCGCGCAACAATGCCGGCGGAATCGAGGGCGGCGTCTCCAATGGCGAAGAGATTCGCGTGCGCGGTTATCTGAAACCAATTTCGACTCTGCGCCGCCCGCTGCGCTCGGTGGACTTCGCAACCCGCCAACCGGTCAGCGCAGCCTATGAGCGCTCAGACGTCTGCGTTGTCCCGGCCGCGGGTGTCGCGGGCGAGGCTATGGTAGCGCTTACGCTCGCCCGCTGCGCGCTCGAAAAGTTTGGCGGCGACTCTATGGGAGAGGTTCTGCGCAATTTCCGCGGCTATTGCCAGCAGTTGAAAGACTATTGATGATTTATCCGATCGTAAAATTCGGCAATCCCGTGCTTGAAAAACCCGCCGAGCCGGTCACAGTCTTCGATGGAGACCTGAAGAAGCTCATCGAGGATATGTTCGAATCGATGTACGCGGCCAAGGGCGTTGGCCTGGCGGCGCCGCAAATCGGAATCTCCCGGTGCATCGCGGTTGTTGATGTTACCTTCAAGGAAGATCCCGCAGCCAAACTCGTCCTGATCAATCCGGAAATCATTCACAAGGAGGGCCGCCATGCGCAGAGCGAAGGCTGCCTCAGCATTCCCGAATTCCGCGAAAATGTCACACGCGCCAAAATCGTTACGGTTCGGGCGCAGAACGCGTCCGGCAAGTGGTTCGAAAAAACGGGCGATGATCTGCTGGCCCGCGCTTTCCAGCACGAAACCGATCACCTGAACGGCAAGCTCTATCTCAGCCACATCAGCGCGCTCAAGCGCGACCTGATCAAGCGCAAGATTCGCAAAATGGTGAAAGCGGGAGAATGGTAAAAATTGAGGGATTGAGTGATCGGGCGATTGAATGAAGGTCCAATCCCCCGACGCACTCAATCGCTCAATCGCTCAATGGCCCAATCACTCAATGTGGTTTTCTGCGGCACTCCCTATTTCGCGGTGCCCACGCTCGAGCGGCTCGTGGAAGCTGGATTCAAGCTTCCACTCGTGGTCACCCAGCCCGATCGCCCGCGCGGCCGCGGCCTTGAACTAATTCCACCTCCGGTGAAACAGCGTGCTGTGGAATTGAGTCTGCCCATCGCTCAACCCGAGCGAATCAAGAATAATGAGGAATTTAAGACTCAGCTTACCGCGCTTAAGCCGGAAGCGATCGTCGTTGTCGGCTACGGCCGCGTCATTCCCCAATGGATGCTCGACATCCCTCCGCTCGGCAACATCAATCTGCATGCCTCGCTTCTACCCAAATACCGCGGCGCTGCTCCCATTCAGTGGGCGATTGCGAGCGGGGAAACCTTCACCGGCGTTACCACGATGAAGATCGACGCTGGCCTCGATACCGGCGACATTCTGTTGCAGAAAGAACTTCCCATTGCTGCGACTGACACTGCGGAAACCCTTGCTCCCCGGCTCGCTGTCGTGGGAGCGGATCTGATGGTCGAAACCTTGCTTGGATCACAGGACGGGGACATTCATCCCCGCCCCCAAGATCATTCTCGCGCCACGCTTGCGCCAATCCTCAGAAAGGAAGATGGGCTGATCGATTTTTCCCGGCCGGCCGCGGAAATCGTAAATCGCCTGCGCGGATTTCAGCCTTGGCCCGGAGCCTACACCAAATTTCGGGGCAAGAATCTGCACCTGTGGAAAGCGGCGGTGTCCGAAGAGTATGTTCCCTCAGCCGAGCTCAAGCTCCATGGAGACCGTCTGCTCGCAGGTTGTGGACAAAACACAGCGCTTGAAATCCTTGAACTCCAAGTGGAAGGGAAAAGACGCACCTTCGCCCCGGACTTCATCCGCGGTTATCGCGTGCGGCCGGGGGAAAAGCTCGGTGCCTGAGGAAGAGTGAAGAATTTCTTTATCTCCGTTTCCCCCGCCCGCGTTGCAGCATTCGATATTCTCATGCGCATCGAGCGCGAGTTTTCCTACGCATCGGAGCTTCTTCACTCTCGAATTTACGCTGATCTCAGCGCCGCTGATCACGCTCTTACAACCGAGCTGGTGATGGGCGTTCTGCGCTGGCGCTCGCTTCTTGATCAAAAAATCGGCACGGTCTCCAATCAATCCATCGCCAAACTCGATCTCGAAATTTTGGTTGCACTTCGCCTCGGGGTTTATCAACTCGGTTGGCTTTCCCGCATTCCCGCACGGGCATCAATCCATGAAAGTGTGGAACTGGTTAAGCACGCCCGTAAGCGCTCGGCAGCACCTTTTGTAAATGCGGTCCTGCGACACGTTTCGCGTGATTCACAAGCGCTGGCCATTTCTGCCATCAGCGCTGCTTCGGCAGATGAGCTCGCCTCAACCAGCGCGCATCCCTTATGGCTCGTGGAACGTTGGAGAACGACCTACGGCCTCGAAGCCACAGCTCGCATATGCCGGTATAACCAGTCTGTCCCTCAGACAACAGTCCGCCTTCGCCCCACGCCAGTCGAATCCCTTCGGTTGGAAGACCAACTCCGTTCCGAAGGCGTTGAACTTTCGCCCGGCGTGTTGCTGGCTTCCGCTCGGCGAGTATCCCGCGGCGATGTCACTCGAACTTCCGTCTTTCGGCGGGGCTTAGGCGTGATTCAGGACGAGGCTTCCCAACTCGTCGCCGCTATGGTCGGACGGGGATGCCGCATCCTTGATTGCTGCGCTGCGCCCGGCGGAAAGACGGCGCTGATTGCCGAAAGCAATCCGTACTCTCAAATTGTTGCCGTCGAATTGCACCCACACCGCGCACGGCTGTTGCGAAGG
>JASHQM010000018.1 GCA_030039165.1 Candidatus Sulfotelmatobacter sp.
GACATGTAGCCTACGGTCCCCATCACCATGCCAGCTTCCGTAACTGCTGTCATGGTCGGAATAGCGCCGCGGTCGCCGGATTCCGGCTGGGTCAGCTTGGCCAAACCGAAGTCGAGAATCTTAACGCGCCCATCCTTTGTGATGAACAGGTTCTCCGGCTTGAGATCGCGATGAATGATGCCCTTCTCATGAGCGGCGGCGAGACCATGAGCAATCTGCAAGGCATAGTCTTGCGCTTTACGGAGGCCGATAGGGCCGGCGCGCAGCCGCTCGCGCAGGGTTTCGCCCTCGAGCAATTCAGACACAACGTAGGGAGCGCCTTCATGTGTGCCGATGTCGAATACGGCAAGAATATTGGGATGATTCAGGGCGGCCGTGGCCATCGCTTCCTGCTCAAAACGGCGCAAGCGGTCGGCATCGGAGGAGACGCTCTGAGGCAAGACTTTGATGGCGACCTCACGTTTCAGTCGCGTGTCGCGGGCGCGGTAGACTTCGCCCATGCCGCCGGCGCCGAGAAGGCCGACGAGTTCATAAGGACCGAGCTTGGCGCCGGAATTCAGATTCATGCGTGCGCCAGATTATAGCTCAGCATGCATCGCGCTGAACCTGACTTCCGGCGTAAACTTGTATGTTCCACGCAAGTCCTGCTAGGGCATCGGTCATGTTACGCAAGAATCGGCTTTTCACTCCCGGCCCGACGCCGCTGCTTCCCGCGGCGCAGACGGCCATGGCTTCATTCTCCGCTCACCACCGCACTGCTGACTTCCGGGCGTTGTTTCTTCGTGTTCTCGCCGACATAAGGGAATTCATAGGCTCGCGGAACGATGTGCTGGTTCTCGCATGCTCAGGTACCGGCATGATGGAAGCTTCGGTGGCGAACCTGACATCTCCCGGCGATAAAGTTCTGGTTTTAGCTGCCGGGAATTTTGGCGAGCGCTGGGTGGGTATTACCAAAGCGTTCAAGTGCGATGTCGAGATTTTGACCGCGCCGGCCGGTGAAACGTTTTCGCTCAGTGAAACCCGCAGCAGGCTTAGCCCTGACGTACGCGCCGTCTACGTTCAAGCCACCGAGAGTTCGACTGGCACGCGTCATGATATTGAGGGCATTGCAAAACTAGTCCGCGCCAATGGTAACGACACGCTGCTGGTAGTTGACGCGATCACGGGTTTGGGCACAACTCATCTCGACGTCGATGGTTGGGGGGTGGACATGATCATCGGCGGCTCGCAAAAGGCGCTGATGATTCCACCCGGCCTGGCGTACTCTGCCATCAGCGAACGGGCGTGGCAGCGCATGGAGAAGACTACTTCTCCACGCTTCTATTTCGACCTGCGCAAAGAGCGCAAAGCCGCGGCAAAGGGCGAGGCAGCTTACACGCCCGCGACTTCGCTGATTGCGGCATTAGGTGCGTCGCTCGATTTCGTGCGTGCCATGGGCAATGGCAGTGTGGCCAAAGGACGCGAAATTCTCGTTGATAATGCCGAACTCTGCGCCGCCATGACACGCGCTGCGGTGCGGGCTTTGGGGTTGAGATTATTGTCGTCCTCGCCCGCGGCGGCGATCACGACTATTTATTCTCCCGAGGGCATGGACTCGGGAATCATCATCAAGGAATTCCGCGAGTCCTTCGACGCGGTCGTGGCCAACGGACAAGGCGACATGAAAGGCAAAATCTTCCGCATAGCGCACATCGGTTATTACGACTATCTGGATACGATTGGCATCCTGGGCGCATTAGAGCACGTGCTTGCACGCTGTACGGGCGGAGACGTCGAGTATGGTGCGGCGGTACGCGCGGCGCAGCAAGTCTACGCGCATACTGCCTGCAACAAGCGCCAACTGGTTGACGCTTGAGGGTCGCCGCCGTGTCTTCACTGGTTAACCGTGAAAGTCATGCTGTTGGAGGTCTCCGCCATTGTGCCGCCGCCGTATTGCCCTCCAGGAGTTCCGGGATTCGTTACGGTAACGGAGACCGTCCCGGAGTCCGCAATGTTTGCCGCGGGAATCGTTGCCATAACCTGCGTTCCGGGGCTTACCATGGTTGTGGTTTGAGCTGTGCCATTCCAGTTAATCACCGCGTTGCTGTTGAAGTTGGCGCCGTTGACCGTCAGTACGAACGCCGGACCTCCAGCGGTCGCGCTATTAGGAGCAAGTTCGGAAACGTTGGGTACAGTGCCGGCCGTGGCCGGCGTGGTGGACTTGGAACTGTAGCCGCACGCCACACCCGCCGCAAGTAGAGCGGCGAGGAATAGTGCCTTCATTCTTGTCTGTGCGAGCTTCATAACTGTTCTCCTTCCGGGCGGGAGAGCTCCCGATGGAGAGCAGATTAAGAGAAGGGAAAAAAGCGCGTGTCACCGGGCCGTCATTTTTGGGTCAATGTTTTGTCACATTCCATTTAGGAAGATCGTTTTGCCTTGAAAATTATCATTGCAGAAAAGATTTCGTCCGCAGCCGTCGAGCAATTGAAAGAACTCAACTGGACCATCCTCACGGCCGATCAACTCGATGGCAAGCTTGTCCAGCACCTTGAAACTGCCGACGCGCTGATCGTGCGCTCCGAGGTCCAGGCAGACGCGGCGCTGTTGTCGCACGCAAAAAAACTGCGCGTAATCGGCCGCGCCGGTGTGGGTGTGGATAACATCGATCTCGATGCAGCCACCCGCCAGGGCATCGCAGTGATGAACACTCCCGGAGCGAACGCGGTCGCCGTGGCGGAGCAGACGATTGGCATGATGTTAGGGATGGCGCGCCATCTTTGCCGCGCCGACGCCCTCATGCACTCCGGCCAATGGGAAAAGAAGTCGCTGCAAGGCACTGAATTGCGGGGCAAAACTTTGGGCGTCGTCGGCCTGGGCCGGATCGGCATGGAGGTTGCTCGTCGCGCGCGCGCTTTCAAAATGGAGATCATCGGCCACGACCCCTTTGTGTCCGTCGCTGTGGCCAAAGAACAAGGCATTCGCCTGGTCAGCCTCGACGAGCTCTACGCTGTCTCGGATTACATCACGCTGCACGTAGGACTCACGCCGCAGACCACAGGAATGATCAATGCGAACTCCATCAGGAAAATGAAAAAAGGCGTTCGCCTGGTGAACTGTGCCCGCGGCGAACTCGTAGTCGAGACTGATTTGTCGCAAGCTCTGAAGCAAGGCCTAGTTGCGGCTGCCGCACTCGATGTCTTTGCCGAGGAACCCTTGAAAAACTCTCCGCTGATGGCGATGCCAAATGTCGTGCTCACGCCGCATATCGGCGGCTCGACCGTCGAGGCGCAAGAAGCCGTGGGCGTGCAGATTGCGCAGCAAGTGCGCGAGTATTTGAAGCACGGGGTGATCCAGAACGCAGTAAATGTGCCCTCCGTTTCGGCGGAAGAATACGCCGAGATGCAACCGTACATCGTTCTCGCCGAGCGCATGGGATCGTTTCTCGCGCAAATCTGCGAAGGCTCGATCGAAGAAATTTCGCTGCGCTACAGCGGCCACATTGCCGACTGGAAGACTGAACTGATTCGGAACGGCGCCATCAAAGGCATTCTCAACCAGACCCTGGACGAAAAAGCCAATCTCGTGAATGCCGCGTCATTGGCCGAGGGCCGCGGAATCCGCGTGCATGAGGCGCAGAAGACCAAGGTTTCCACCGGCGGCGCGGGCAGCGTGCTTTCTGTCTTTCTTAAGAGCTCGAAAGAAGAGCATATGGTCAAGGGCGCGGTTTTGCGCGGGACGGCGCCGCGGCTGCTGTACATTGACGAGATCGACATCGAAGCCCCGCTCGAGCGCGACTTGATTTACCTGCGCAATCGTGACGTCCCTGGAGTAATCGGGAAAGTGGGAACGATTCTTGGCGAGGCCGAGATCAACATTGCAGATTTTTCATTGGGGCGTCGCGCTGCTGAGCCTTCTTCCGCGGCGCCGCGCGAGGCGATTGCGGTGGTTCACATCGATGGACCAGTGCCAGAAAGTGTGCTGAAGAAGCTGGAAGAAATTCCGGCGGTGAGACAGGCGAAGACGGCGCGATTGTTCTGATTCTAAGAGCTTCTAAAGGCGCGCAGTTTCAGCCGCCCTACTTCAGAGAGTCTCCCAGAGGGCTCGCCCCAGAGCGAAACTAACTTTCTCCACGTCGTAGCTTCCTGCTCTCGGCCAGCAGTGACATCGAGTGCATCAGATTCTGGAGTGTAACGATTCCTACCAGCCGCTGATCTTCCACCACTGGAATGATGCTCAGATTCCGCGAAGTCAGTTTTCTGAATGCCGAGCCGAGCGATTCCTGCCGAACCGAGACTTCGAACAGCTTGTTCATGACCGCCTGCACGTATCCGTTGCCCTCGGCGCGAAGAGCCTCCAGAATTCGCTGTCTCGAGATCACGCCCACCATGTCACTGCCGCGCACCACTGGAAAATCGTCCTGCAAGGAATGCACCGCCTTATCCAACGCATCTTCCAGCGTGTCGGCGGGAGACAAAGTCGCAAAGTCGGTGAGCATTACTTCTTCGAGGCGCACGTTGTCCAGCACGGATTGAAAAATAACCGCGCGCTCTTCCAGTTGTGCCGCCGAGAAAATGATCAGGCCCACCATGGTCAGCCAGGTGTTGCTGAACAAACCTCCGACCATCAAAACCATGGCCAGAGCATGAGTGATGGAAACCGCGCGCCGGGTTGCGGCTCCGGCATCGATGCCGCGCGCGAAGTAGGCGCGCAAAATGCGGCCGCCATCGAGGGGATATGCCGGTAAGAGATTCAATCCCGCGATATAAAGATTGGCCCATACAAGACTGCGGGCAAGGTTGCTCGACTGGAAAAACGGCCACTTCCAGAGCTGCACCTCAGGTAGGACAGCCAGAGTCACTCCCGCTGCGATCAGCGCGAAGACAAGATTCACCAGCGGCCCTATGGCGGCAATCTGCAGCTCGCGCTTCCAGGCCTTGAGGGGAGGCTCCGGTTTGGCGATACGCGATTCGTCGAACACCGTCACCCCGCCGAGCGGCAGAAGAATTACGGCCTTGGGAATCAGCCCGGCCCCGCTCGCCACCAGCATATGGCCAATTTCATGAACTGCTACGGACGCCAGCACGATCCCAATGAGCGCCATATCACGCGCACCATTGGGGGAAAGATGCGCATTGTATTCCGTCCAGAAAATGAACAGGAGGAGGATTACGAACGTCAGGTGAAGGCGAACTTCCACCCCAAACAATCGCCCGATGTGAACGGAGAAGCTTCTCATGCGCTTCCGGGTACTACAGATATTCTACATGCTCAGCTATAGTGGCCTTGCCAACCGGAAGTGCACCGTCATGCGCATAATCGCCGGCAAATATCGGGGCCGTCCTTTGCGTTCTCTGCGCGGAACCGAGATTCGTCCCACTGCAGACCGGTTGCGCGAAACGTTATTCAATGTGCTGAGCGCCGGCAACCCAGAGGCTCTCCACGGTACGGTCTGGATGGATATTTTCGCCGGCACCGGCGCGGTGGGAATCGAGGCGCTCAGCCGCGGCGCCAAAGAGGTCTATTTTCTCGAAACTGCGCCTGAGGCGGCGAAGTTGGTCGAGCAGAACCTCCGCAAGCTGGGAATCACAGAAGGCTACAAGATTCTGCGCGATGAACTCTCCGGAATTCTGTGGCGCTTCAAAAGGCAGCATGTAGTTATAGATGTGGCCTTCCTTGATCCACCCTACCGGATGGAGAATGCCTACAAACAGACGCTGACCGCGTTGGCGGATTCATCCGCAGTCTGGGCAATGACACTGGTGGTGGCACAACATGAAAAAAGGTTCGATCCCGGCTCCGAGTTTGGAGCGTTGCGCCGAATCCGGCTGTTGACGCAAGGCAATAATGCTCTCAGTTTTTATCGTATCGGCGGACAGCCAGATCTCAACCGATAAGGCGAGTGCGACTCACTGGCCGCGATTACTGGCGTTGTCAATCTCACCTTTGCAGCAGCAAGAAATCTCAATGCTATGGCTGCGTCCCGGCCCCCAGAATCTCCTTGCTCTGGCCTTCGGCCACTCCTGGATACGCCGTCGATCTGCGACGCCGCAGATCGTTCGGCAGCTGCGAGCGCAGCAGCCACAAGCCCAGAAGCGCCGCCGCCGCCCATGTGATGGATATCAATACCAGCTGTATGAGGTCGGAGACGCGGCTGCCGTAACTGGAAATCCACACCGACGAACTCTTCGCGACTTCAAGGCTTATGGCAGCAGCCGCCACGGCCGTCAGCGCAGATTTTCCCAATTCATCCCAATGTAGGCCGAGCAGAGAAACTAGCTTCCGATAGTGCAACAGAAAAGCCAGGGCTAGAAGATTTGCGCCAATTCCAATGTCGGAGGCATAGGCGAGGCCCACGACTCCGCATTTGTGAAACAAGAATGAGTACAGCGGCAAGGAAGCAGCCGTGATAATCGTTACCGCGGTCATGGGAGTGAGCGTGTCGCCGGACGCGTAGAAGGCACGAGCGTAGAGTGCCTGCGCAGACCACAGAGCCAGAGAAAGCGAAAACCAGAAAAAATAAACGGCAGTGGTTTGCGTATCGAAAGCCGTAAACCGCCCGCGCCGATAGACCAGATCGATCAGGGGGTGGGCCGCCGCCATCATCCAGCCAGCCGCGAGAAACGATGCGGCCGCGACGCGATAAACTGAATCGTTGACTGTCGCCGCAAATTCCTGGAATTTTTTCTCGTTAAACAGGCGGGCAAAAAACGGCAGCGATGCCTGGCCTGTGGCTTGCCCTAAAACCGCAATAGGGACAGCGAACAACCGTTTCGCATAGTTGAGGCGCGCGATATCGCCGATGCCGCTGGAAGCGTAATGGCGCAGAATCCAGTCGTCCGCTGTCACCAGCGAAACGCCCAGCATAAGCGGAATCGAAAGCTTCACCCATTCCAGAAATGCCGGGTTCCTGATGTCGAACGACGGCCGATAGCCGGTTCCGATGCGTGCCGCACCGATCACGCTTGCCAGAAACGGACCCGCAATAGCGCCCGCCAGCGCACCATACGCCAGTGAGGCGATGCCAAAACGCCGCCCAGCGATAACCCCACCCGCAATGATGAATACGTTGTATAGCAGGGGCCCGAACGCAGGATAAAGAAACAGCCGATGCGAAAGGAGTACGGCCGAGACTACGCCGCCGACGTAGAAGAAAATCTGCGCCGGCAACAGAATGCGTGTGAGATGAACCGTGAGGGCGACCTGGGGCCCGGAGAAACCGTGAAACATCCAGCGCACGAATTGGGGGGTAAAAATTTCGGCTAGAACCGTGCCGGCAATCATCACTACCGACATCACGGTAATGACGACGGAAAAAGTCTTCTCCGCGTCGGCTTCGCGCTTCTCAGCAAGAAATCGCGTGTAGATCGCAATGAATGTGATCGAAGCCGCGCCGCCGGCCACGATATAGTTCAGCCAGTCGGGAAGGGTAAACGCCGCAACGTAGGCGTCCACTTGCCGCTCCGCTCCAAACGCATAAGCGATGTACGCCTCGCGGATGTAGCCGACCACCCGCGACAGCATCACCGTCAACATCAACAGCAGCGTGGCTGAAAACGCCGTGTGCTGGTGCGAGGGACGGAAAAATCGCAGTAGTCTGTTCATGAGCCGCAGAGGTGCTCCGGCAACAATGCACTTCGCCTGTAGCAGATCATCGAATGAGTTTCCTCCAAAGCCTATCAGAGGGAAGTTCGATCGCGGCTCTTCTGGCATGATGAAAGTCAACTCTGTTCCCTTATTGATAATGGGTCCGCCAGCTCCCGATTCGCCCTTAATGTGCCTTCCGGCATTTCGATTGATGGTCGAGGTTCTTTCTTGACATCCCAGTTAGTACTCTCTGTTAAATTTCGGGGTGAGGGAAAAACTGCGTGCTTCCGATTCGGGCTCAGTTGCTTAGTTGATAGCCAGTTTGCAGAAGCACTTTGTTCAATAGGCGATCGCCAACCCCGACACCGATAATGGGATTCATGGCTGTGCCCCGTTCAAGCGGAAAACAAGCGGCGCTTGCCGCTCTGGCAATGTTGTGGGCGGCGCTTGGCGGAGCTCAAAGTTCTGCTCCGTCAGGCTTGCAGCAGCCCTCATCGGGCCACATATCTGGGCAAAAAAATCCGGTTCAAAGAATCACGGTAACAGTCACCGACGAAAATGGGGTCGCAGTGCGATCCGCCAGCGTGGAATTGCAACCTGCTGCTCCGGCTCTTGCGCTGCACTGCCTGACCGATTTCGCCGGCCGCTGCGAATTCACCAACCTGCCTACGGGAGATTTCGATTTGCGGGTGGAAAAGCCCGGTTTTTATGTTCTGGCACAGCCACAGATTCAACTCGCAGCCTCCACTCTGGAGGTCGCGTTGACACGGCAGCAGGAAGCGCATGAAGTGGTCAATGTAACCGAGTCAACTCCGGCAATCGACCGCTCGCAGGTCGAGACCAAAGAGGAACTCACCGGCACGGAGATTCTGGATGTTCCCTATCCCGGTTCGCACGACTACCGCAATGCGCTGACTTTTATTCCCGGAGTGACTCCTGACAACTTTGGCCAGGCACATATAGACGGCGCTGAAACCTATCAAACGCTCGTACTTCTCGATGGCTTTAACGTAACCCAGCCGACGAATGGCCAATTGCTGGTGCGCACCAGCGTGGAATCGTTCCGCTCAATCCAGGTGACTCCCAGCCGCGAACCGGCGGAATACGGCAAAGGCTCGGGAGGCACACTCGCTTTGGATACGCGCATGGGCGACGATCGCCTTCGCTTCACCTCTATCGACTTCATCCCCGGCCTGCAAACCGTGAAGGGCATTTCCCTGGGGCAATGGACGCCTATCTATACCGTTTCCGGTCCCATTCGCAAGGGCAAAATGTGGTTCATCGACGCACTCAACGGCGAGTATGACAATAACGTTTTTCAGAACCTGCCGAACGGAGCCGACACTGACCACGTCTGGCGCATCGACAACCTGGCCAAGCTGCAATCCAATCTGACCACGCGTCACATCATCACCCTCAGCTTCCTCTCGAACTACTATCACGACGAATACGATGGCCTGTCGCTGCTCCAGCCGCAGGCGACTACCCCTACGGATTTCGAAACCGGCTATTTCGGCGCCATGAAGGATCAATATTATTTTCGCAATGGGGCGCTGCTCGAAACTGGCTTCGGAGTGACTCAATATGGGCTGGCTTTTACCCCCCAAGGGAACGGGCCCTATATCCTGCTCTCGCCCACAGCCACTGGTACACAAGGGGCGGCAGGCAACTACTATCTGCACGAAAACACGCTCGCACGCCGAGTGCAGGGTCTCTCGAATCTTTTCCTTCCGCCCCATGAATGGCATGGACGCCATGACATCAAACTCGGGCTCGATCTGGACCGTCTGAACTACAACGCACAATTTCTGCGCCAGCCCATCTCGTTCCTGCAACCGGGTTACCCGTTGGCCGGTCAGGTTGCGCAGCCTTGTCCAACTAACAGCAGCGGCCTTCCCATTGTGCCGCAGGCAACTTGTGCCCGCTATTCTGTCTTCTCGGGTGGCAACGAGAACACAATCTACAACACCGAGGCCAGCGCCTATATCGAAGATCGCTGGCTGATCACGAACCGCTTGCTCGTCGAGCCCGGGCTGCGTTTCGATGAGGATCAAATTGTTCGTACGCCGCTTATTTCGCCGCGGCTGGCAGGCACTTATGTACTCGATGAGGAAGGCAATACCAAACTTTCGGCAGGAATCGGAATCATCTATGACGCCACACCGTTGGGCTTGATCCATCAACCCCTGGAAGGACAGCGCGTTGATTATTTCTTCAATGCCGGCGGTTGCCCCCAGCAGGCGAATGGCCTCGCTGAGAATTGCGGAAGCTCAGTGCCCGCACAGCCACCCCCAACACCGATTCTGACCACGTTCGCGATCAGCGCGAACAATCTGTCGACCCCGCGCTACGTCAACTGGAGTCTGGGCCTGGAAAAAAAACTGCCCTACGCGATTTTTCTGAAACTCGAGTTCTTAGAGAAGCGCGGCTATCACGGTTTTGCCTACAATACCCTCGATGGCGCGGTTGACGGCACATTCTTGTTCGGCAACGGACGAGACGATCGCTACGATGCCTTCACAGTAAGTGCGCGCCATCGCTTTCATCAGCACTACGAAATTTTCGGCGCCTATACGCGCTCGCGCGCCCACACCAACGAGGTTTTCGATTTCAGCCTCGATCTTCCCCTGTTGAGCTATCAGCTTCCCGGACCCTATTCCTGGGATACACCTAATCGTTTTGTTGGCTGGGGCATCTTGCCGTTTTTCAAACTGCCTGCGATTCACAAATTCGACGTTGTTTATTCCGCCGAAGCACGCACCGGCCTGCCTTTTTTTGCCACGACAGATCAAGGAGAGATCGCCCCCGGTTACCCTCCCGGCACCTTTCGGCTACCGACTTACTACGCAATCAATTTGCAATTCGAAAAACGGTTTCACGCTTTCGGACGCTATTGGGCATTGCGCGGCGGGTTCGATAACGTCACGAATCACGCCAACCCCTATGTGGCCAACGGAGTGATCGACCCGTTGCACCCGTTACCGACTTTCATCGACGCTAATGGCCGCGCCTTCACCGGGCGCATCCGGTATTTGGGGAAGAGTAAGTAGCTCGAATGTCGCAGCTCAACGCCAGCGATCCCTTAATCTAAGAGTGACAGTCAGCTATTCGGCCGGCAATTGAAGGAGCTTGAAGAAGCTGGCGGGAACAAGAAGATGGTAACCAAAAAAATTAAGAGTTCCGAGGTGGTGTTAGATCCGTTCGTCTCGGCCAGTAGCTCGCGTTAGACCCTCGCCGACCTGCTGCGGAGCTTCCCTTGCGGGGTGCTCGCGTGCGATCAATTGCTCGGGCTCCGGGCTTACCGCCAACCGGAAAAACCTACCCAACGCCTCGGAACTCTATCTTGCCTTTGACTGGGTTTCCCGTTCTCCTCGACCAGCGCTTTGCTATAGACCCTTGCTTGCCTTCCTTTGCACTTTGCAGTGCAGGGGTGACATCGCTTGAGCCCCGGACGCCGCACCAACCGGAAAAACCTAAGAAACTGCCAAAGAACGATCTTGTTGTACTCCTTTTATTTTTTCAGTCAATCAAAAGTGTTGGCTTATATCTCATTTATTTTCATTGCAGTGCATGCCGTCCACAGGCGTGTGACCGGATTTGGTGCATGGCTCTAGGCCTTTTTCTCGCAAAAGCGAGGTCAGTAGCGCGTTTTGCCTTGCGTGCAGCGAGGGCAACTATCGGAACGGCCCAATTTGCCTGCCCTTTGCCTGTGAATATCTTCTAAAATGCTTGACTGGCAGGGCATTTGGCCCGATACTCTCCTTGGTACGGTAATCAGCCCTTTTGCGCCGCAATCGGGCATATGCGGTGACATCTCCCCTCAGCTGTTAACCCCTTGACAACCCCCAGAACTCTGCTAAAGTGCGATGAAAGCGTGCGTAAGTACAACGCGCCCGCAGGTGAGCCTGTATATGAAGAATGTTTATGAAGTTCTGCGCCAAAAAGAAATGGAGTTGACCCGTCTCGAAAAAGAAGTGGAGGCCTTGCGCGTGGTCGCGCCTCTGCTTTCCGAGGACAAAGAGAATGGTGAGGTTGCCTCCAAGCCGCTGCCCGCTGCTGTGAATGGACCGCAGCCGGCCCTTCGCATCCCGACACCACCGGTAGCCGTTGCGGCTCAGCCGGTGCGCGCTGCGGGATGGGACGATACAGCCAAGCGCTGGCCGTAGAAGCTTTCGTTGTGGATTTCGACCGGTGCGGCTTCAGCCGCGCCGCGTCCTTTCTTTACCCTCTTACAATCTCTTCCAGGGCTTCCAGCAGGCGATCCACTTCTTCCGCCGTGTTGTAGTGCACCAGGCCGACGCGAAGAAACCCTCCGGATTTCTCCACGTCCAGCCGCTCGGTCAGGTTCAGGGCGTAGTAATTTCCATCCCAGGTGAAGAACCCGCGCTCGCCGAGTTTTGTGGCGAGGGCCAGCGGAGTTTGCTCTGCAGATTGGTTCTCAACCCGCAAGGCAAGGGTGGGACAGCGCCAGTCGAAACATTCAGGATCGGTGATGCCATAGAGCTTTAGGTTTGGGATTCCCTTTAGACCTTCGATCAGGCGGCGCATCAGCCCGTGCTCGTAGCGATGGATTTGATCGAAGGCGGAGACGATGGCGGCGCGGCGCGGGGCGACTTCTCCAGAGGCGCCATTCTGAAGAGTTTGGGGTTTGCTGTTCCCACCCAACGAAAGGCACCCTTCGACTTCGCTCAGGCCAGGCTCAGGGTGGGGCACCCTCGGTGATGCGGGATCGGCATTCTGGCCGAGATCGGCGATGTAGTTTACGCACTCGGTGATTCCGGCGATGCACTCGTGATTCAAGGTTCCCCACTCCCAGCGGAAGGGAACCGTGTCCACAAGCGGGCGCACTTTGTACGGCCGCAGACGCTGCAAGTGTTCGCGTTTGCCGTAGAGAATGCCCATGTGCGGGCCGAAAAATTTGTAAGTCGAGCAGACTAGAAAGTCGCAATCGAGATCGGCAACGTCGATGAGGCCGTGAGGAGCGTAGTGAACCGCGTCAACATAGGCAAGCGCGCCGGCGGCGTGGGCGATGCGGACAATTTCCTTGACCGGATTGATGGTGCCGACAGCGTTCGAAGCATAGCCGACTGCGACGAGCTTCGTTTTCGAGCTGAGCTTGGACTCGAGATTTTCGACGTCAAGCGTGCAATCTTCGGGATGAATCTCGGCCCAGCGAATGGTCACTCCTTTTTCTTCGAGCGCG
>JASHQM010000161.1 GCA_030039165.1 Candidatus Sulfotelmatobacter sp.
GTGCTCGACAAAAATGGCAAGGAAGTTATGCCCATCATGGGTTGCTACGGCATCGGCATCGAGCGCATTCTTACGGCTGCGGTCGAACAGAACAACGATGAAAACGGGTTCTGGCTGCCCCGCTCGATTGCGCCCTTCGAAATCGTGGTCACGCCGGTGAATGTCAAAGATGAGGTTGTGTTGAAGGCCGCGGCCGACATTGCCGCCAAACTCGAATCCGCCGGCTTCGACGTTCTGCTCGACGATCGCGACGAGCGTCCCGGCGTCAAGTTCAAAGACGCCGATCTGGTGGGTATCCCCTTCAGAGTCAATGTGGGAAAGAAAGTTACCGAAGGTACCGTGGAAGTCGTTTTACGTTCGACTCGCGAAGTACGCGATGTTACGATCACGGCAATAGTCGAGCATTTCCAAGGAGTGCTGCGCGCCACGGCCTGAAGCTGCGCCGCGAGCGCAGTTTCAAGCTATGGGAACCGTCAAAGCCGTCGTCGGAATTCTGGCCATCATTTTTGTGATTGTGGCCTGCTTTCAGATTGCCCCGCCGCTGCTCACCAACTACAGCTTTCAGGATGACCTCAGAACCGTGGCCCTGGTCGACAGCGGCAACATGCAGAAAACCGACGACGATGTTCGCAAAGATGTTCTGCAAAAAGCGAGAGAGCACGATTTACCTCTCGATGCCAAGCAGGTCATTGTGCAGCGCATTAGCACGCCCGGCCTCGCAGCATTTTATGTGGCGGCAGATTATTCGGTGACCGTGAATCTTCCCGGCTATTCGTTCGACATGCACTTCAATCCCGATAGCGGGAATCGGTGATCGTTCCCTGATTTCGATCCTTTGTTACTCCCCATCTTTATCCGCCGTCTGTTTCCATTGGCAAGGCTCGGCGGCTGAAAAATCCATTTGACATGAGGAGAGCCGGGGTTGCTCGCGGGAAACTGCCTTTCGAAGCGCTAGGCGACCCAAATTCACTCTCTGAATAGCTGTTGAGTGATCTGCTGGGGAGAAGTCGCCTTACTTCATTACGCCCCGCTGGGCGATGCCGATGTTGTCGCGGGTGGTGTTTTTGACCAGGTACATCATTTCGTCCGCCTGACGGATGACATCGTGGGCGTCGCGCGCATCATGCGGATAGGTGGCCAGTCCAATCGATGCTCGAACGATGAGGTTCAATCCTTCACCGCGGCAAAAAGTGCTACCGCGCAGGCCGTCACGTAGGCGCTTGGCGACAACCAGGGCTGAGTCCTTTCCGGTTTGCGGGAGCAAAACGACGAATTCGTCGCCCCCGTAGCGAAAAGCGAAATCGATCAAGCGTAATTGCGCTTTGATCAGATAGCCGATCTCGGCAAGCAATTTACTGCCGACCAAATGGCCATGGGTGTCGTTGACCGATTTGAAATGGTCGAGATCGATGAAGAGCACGCTAAATTCATAACCGAAACGGGCCGAGCGGTAGACTTCGGTCTCCAGCGTTTTGTAGAGATGGCGAGCGTTGTAGAGGCCGGTGCAATCGTCGGTGATAGTGAGTTCCTGAATTTTCTCAACCCATCGTGCGTTCTCGATGGCAATGGCGGCATAGTCACAAAGAGCCTGCAAAAAGAAAAGCTCCGGCTCGTTGAACTGCGACATGTCTACATTCACCAGTTGAATCACGCCTAGAACGCGCAGGCGGGAGCGCAGGGGAACGCAGATGACCGAGTGGGTTTCCCATTGCGTGACTTCGTCGACACGGCGGGCAAAGCGGGGATCGGTCGTCACATCGTGGCAAATTACTTGCTCGCCATGCTTGGCCACCCATCCGGCGATTCCCTCACCCACCTTCAAGCGAACGTTTCTCAGTGCCTCGGCGGCATCGCCAACTGCGATGGCGAAGTAAAGCTCATCCTTCTGCTCATCGATCATGAGCAACGACCATGTGTCGGGGCGGAAGTACTCCGCCATTTTTTCCATGATGGTTTGCAAAATGGAATCAAGGTCCAGCGATGACGTGAGCGCCTTGGCTACGTCATGGAATATGGTCAGCTCCTGGGTGTGACGAGTGAGTTGCGCGCCGGTGGCCTCGGACATAGTGCCTGATCTCAATTCCTTTGGTTTCTGCTGGACGGAGCGACAGTTAAAAAATTATAGAGTTGCACCCCCTGTGGAGCAATGAACGTTGGTAACCGGAACCCGTAAAGCCAATGGGAGCTACTAAATAGGCGTGAGCCGGAGCAGAAGCTTGCGGGCGCGCGCTTTCATGGCTGGAGTGCCGCTTCGGGTTGCCTCACGTAACGTCTCTACTACCGCCGGGCGCAGATCGGGCGCCGTTTGAGCCAAATCGGCAAGTCCATGGAGGGCATAGGTTTTGACGATGGAACTGCGGTCATCCAGATAACCATTAAGCGCGGTGACGGCGACTGACCGCTCTTTTGCAGTCAGGGACAGCCGTGGAACCATCGCCGCCAGGTGCCAGCGCAGTTCCTGCTGCTCAGCCGTACTCAACAAGCGAAGAAGGCCGAGCTTGTGAGGCTTCAGATATTCGGGATGGGCGCGCGTGACTTTTTCTGCGGCATCTGCGGCGCGCATTCTCACCAGAAGATCGCCAGACCACAGACCGGCCATCAACTCGGAGAATAGTTTGGGATTCTTAGAAACTATGGATGCGACCCGGCCGGACTGGCCGATGCTGCGGCGGTCGCCGCCACGCAGAAGTCCCAGGATGTGCTGTCGCGGCATGGAAATGACGTGAAGCCATCATAAATAAATTGCTCGATCATGGGCTCGGCGGCAAGGGTGCGGTTCTCAGTGAATGCGCCTACCAGACACAAGCACTGTCACGGCACAGGAGCGTATGCTGGTTTCTATGCGAACCTTGCCACTTGTCACTTCATTTTGCGTAGCTTTGCTCTCGGCGCTGCTCGGCCTGGCGAATCTCTCCGCTCAAAACACTTCTCCGGATTCCAACGCTATCCCCGTGATCGACGGTGGCGTCGGTCCCTGCTCCGCCGATTTCACGATTACCGATGATGCCGCCAAGCCCGTGTATGCCGCTACGATCAAAGTTCACATCGCGTACGGGTTCATGTACATGCGCAAACTCGACTTGCAGGTGGGAACCAATGTTGCCGGCAAAGCCCGCTTCACTGGACTGCCGGACCGCACAAAGGAGGGACTTTTCTTCCGGGCGTCGCAGGGCGGCCGGGAAGGCTCCGCATTCGATGATACTGCCAAGACTTGCAACGCGCAGTTTACAATTCAGTTGCAGAGAAGGCCGCAGTAGGCTCTAACCGGTTCTGGCAGGTCACAAAGTCGCGGTACTTCGGATTCGATTGGAGCTCAACCCTTCTGGCATTGACCTTCCCTTTCGCCTATGATTGAAGCGCATTTCGCGGGGGAGCTCGCCAGCAGAAAATACCGCAGGCTTCGCTCCCGGACAGTCGGGCGGCTGTCTCCACAATCTGGAGTCATCTTGGGAGCATTCGGAGAAAAACTGCGCAAGCAGCGCGAACAGCGCGGCATCGAGCTGGACGCGATCTCGAAGACCACGAAGATCAGCGTGCGCATGCTGCGCGCGCTGGAGGAAGAACATTTCGATCAGCTGCCTGGAGGAGTCTTCAATAAAGGCTTTGTGCGCGCTTACGCTCGCCATGTTGGCCTTGATGCAGAAGAGGCGGTTACCGGGTACCTGGATGCGCTGCGCGAGAGCCAGGCGCAGCAGCAGGCTATTCTGCCCGATTTCCGCGCCGCTGGCAGGAACTCCGGCGATGACGCGGTGGTTTCAGGCAATCTGCACCGCGATGCTCACGCGCCTGTGCAGGCCGCCGTATCCGTTGAAGCGCAAGACTCCAAGATTCGCGAATCGCAGCAGGGAAACGGCAACGAGCAGGCAGACCGCGATCTTCTGACCGCCATTTCTGCTTCTCCCCATGCGCGACGACGCCCGCGGGCGCGAGAATCCATCACTCCATCGTGGAGCAAGCTGCTGTTAGCCCTCGTGATAATAGCGGCCGCGTTGAGCTTTTGGAACGTTGTTCGGCACCGCCGGCCGGTTGCAACTCGCCCGCAAGCGGCTCTGAAACAAAGCGCAACGGCAGGTCCGGACGCACATCCCCCACAATCAAAGGCAATCGAGCCCGGTCAGCAAAAACCGGTTTCACCGCCACTTGCCTCCCAGGCTGCGCGGCAGCCGCCCGCTTCGCCGTCAAGAACTGCCGCCGAGCGGTCCGCGACCGCAGTTTCAACCCCAGAAACGGATGCTTCCACCTTGTCTTCCGAGAACACCGAAGAGACTCGAGCCGCGCAAACATCCCCTGCTCCCCTGGCGAAGCCATCAGCCAACTTGCATTTGCTCATCCGCGCTGACGAAACCACGTGGGTGGCGATTACGGCTGACGGCAAAGCTGTGGCCCATGAAACGTTGATCGCGCCCGCGGAGACTTCAGTGCGCGCTACAGGCGAAATCGTGGTGAGAGCGGGAAATTCCGCCGGTATTGTTTTCGAACTCAACGGCAAACGCGTGGGCACGCAAGGCGCTGAGGGCGAAGTGCGAACTTATGTCTTCGATAGTGCGGGAGTGCACGAGGTGCCGTCGACCGAATCAGCCCCCGCGAATCCCTAATCGGCGCACGCCGGCTTACATGAGATCGCAGACGCGGTTTCGTGCCATAGGAGTAAAATGACGCGGTGCCCCTTCGGCCCGACGCCACCCTCCGCTAATCGGCAATCGAGCCGCAAATTCCTCAATTCGAGGTTTTTTCCCAATGCCAGATAAAGCCGTGTTGGATCTTCAGGCCAGCAGCATCGATTCCATTCTCCAGGAGCAGCGCAGCTTTCCACCGCCGGCCGAATTCAGCCAGAAAGCTCACATCAAGAGTCTCGAAGAATATCAGCGTCTGTACAAGGAATCGATTGAAGATCCGGACAGGTTCTGGAGCCGCATCGCCGGCGAACTGCACTGGTTCAGGAAATGGGACAAACTTCTCGAATGGAATTG
>JASHQM010000162.1 GCA_030039165.1 Candidatus Sulfotelmatobacter sp.
CTTGATAAAAGCGGCTCTCCGGATCAGCTTTGGCTGGTCGCGTACCCAGGAGGCGAGCGGAGCCGCCTGTCGAACGATCTCCTGGCATATACGTCGGTGTCGGTGTCGGCAGATGGCAAGTCGATCGTCGGTACACAATGGAACGTTTCGAGTGCCCTGTGGGCCGCTCCCGCCGCCTCGCCCGATGCGGCGCGGCAGGTTACGACCGGATGGGAGGATGGAGGGCACGGTATTTCGATTCTCCCGGATAATCGCATCGTCTATACCGGCAATCACGCGGAAAATTGGGATCTTTTCATCGCGGATATGGACGGACAAAACATGCGGCAGTTGTCGTTTGACGGACGGTTTCACGATTCTCCGACTGCGTGTGAGAACGGGCAAAGCATTGTGTACGACACCGATTCCATGGGTGTCGACCACCTCTGGAAGCTCGATCTGAAAACCGGTTCCCTGGTGCAGCTGACCAATGGAGGGGGCGAGTCGGGTGCGGTATGTGCGCCGACAGGCGATGCAGTTTATTACGTTGGAAGGAGTTCGGCCGGAGAGAGGGCGGTGTTCAAGCTATCCGCCGCCGGGGGCAGTCCCCTGCAACTCTCCGAACAGCCGGCGGTCGAGGGTCCCTGGGTGTCTCCAAATGGCAAACACCTGCTTTTTGTGACTGCCCGAAAGGATGGCGCCCGAGGGTACGTCACGATTTCAACGGCTACGGGCAAGGTAGAGTCGGAATATCCCCTTCCTTCAACGGTGTGGTCTGCAACCGGTTGGATGCCCGACAATCGATCGATTGCAATGCTCGATACCCGGAATGGAGTACCGAACTTATGGTCCCTGCCGATGCTGGGCGGCGGCCCAGAAAAGCAGATCACACATTCCACGGCTGCCGAAAATGAGTTCGCGCAATATTCTCCAGATGGAAAGTGGATCGTCATAAGGCGAGGCCCAGGTACCCGCAATGCCGTTCTATTTCGGGAAGCCAGCCAATAGACGAAAACACCATCTGAGTGAATTGCAGTTTCTCAACAACTCCTGGCCGATTCTCTGTCAGGCTCAAGACCGCGCTTTTGTTCGTGAATGTCGAAGTCGGGCAATTGCACGACTTTGCGGCGTTTGTACGCCAAATTCGAGGTCAATGAGTGCTATCAGAATACGCCAATCTGAGGGCAAGGCAGCTGTGGAAGTCCTTTTCGCTGAGCTAGTTGTCCTATCTTCCTGCCTGAGAAATACCGATAGCGACGGCTGACCTCCTGATCCGCCCACCTCCTGGCAGCTACAAAAAAATTCCCCTGATGCGTCGCCTTTTGCCTGCCATTTTCGATTTCGTAATTACAGGAAGGATTTAGGACAGCCCCGGCGATGCCTCCCAGGCGTTCGGGCTCGGGCGCGGGAATCATGCTGGTGCAGCGTCGGAATGACGAATTCTAGCCTCTACTCGGACAAATGGAGGTGACAGCAATGAAAACATTTAAGTTGCAGATTTCAGGGTTTGCACTGCTGCTCGCGAGCTTGTTGACCTCGACAGCGTATGGTCAGATCACGCCGCTCGGCGACTCTTACACCAATACCGCCGATTCCACGACCAACTACGGCGCGAAGACGCTGCTCGATGTCGACGGCGCCACGGAAATCGCGTACATTCAGTTCAACCTGGCTTCGATTCCCTCCACGGCCAATGTGAGCCAGGCCACGCTCAAGCTTTTTGTCAATTCTGTCACTAGCGACGGAAGCTTCAACGTCGATTACGTGAAAGGCCCGTGGTCGGAAAGCACCATCACCGGCGAACTTGCTCCAGCGCTCGGCAGCGTGATCGCCTCGAATGTATCGGTCGTTGCGGAAGATAGGAACCAATACATTCTCATCAACATCACGCCCGCAGTAGAAGCCTGGCTGAGCGGCAGCGAGCCGAACAACGGCATCGCGCTGGTGGCTAATGGAGCATTCAGTGCCAGCTTCGACAGCAAGGAGAACACGGCTACGGGGCATTCACCCGAATTGGACGTGGTATTGGCAACTGCGGGCAACCTGCAGTGGAATGGCTCGGACCTCGTATGCGTCCAGTCGCCGGCGACAGCAGGAGGAGTTAGCGGCGGAATAAACGGAGCCGCGTCTCCGAATATTGGTATCAAGTGCGGAGGTGGTGGGGGCGGAGGCGGCACAATCACTGGCGTAACAGCGGGCACTGACCTCACCGGAGGAGGGACCAGCGGCAACGTCACGCTGAATGTGGACACGACGAAAATTCCGCAACTGAACGCAGCCAACACCTTCACCGGCAATCAGACGGTGAACGGCAACCTGAGCGCAACGGGGATGGTCAGCGGCAGCGGCTTCCAGATAGGAAGCAATTTGTTCGATTACGGTTCCTATGTGAACGCGAACGCGTTTCTTGGATTCGCAGGGAACACCACGACGACGGGCTACTACAACACCGCCGTTGGCTCCCAGGCGCTCGGCTCCAACACAACGGGGCTCAATAACACTGCCGAGGGCCTCCTGGCGCTTTACTACAACACGCAGGGTAACGGCAACATCGCCGTTGGCGGTTACGCGCTTTACTCCAACACCATAGGCGGCCCCAACAACGCTTTTGGTTTTGAGGCGCTCGCCGGCAACACCACAGGCGGGCCCAATGACGCTTTTGGCTACCGGGCGCTCTATTCCAACACCATGGGCTACAACAACGATGCTTTCGGCTACGGGGCGCTCAATTCCAACACTACGGGCTACATCAACGCCGCTTTTGGCTACCAAGCGCTCTACTCCAATACCACGGGCAGCGCCAATACGGCCGTCGGGCCAAGCGCTCTGTTGTACAACACCACGGGCTACAACAATACGGCCCTGGGCGTGAGCGCGCTGGGAAACAACACCACCGGGTACGATAACACTGCCGTTGGCATTCTCGCGCTTGAATCCAACACCACGGGCAGCGATCTCACCTGCATCGGCCAAGGCTGCAACGCGTCTGAAGACGGCCTCCGGAACGCCACGGCCATCGGCGCCCATGCCGTGGTCGGGCAGAGTAACTCGCTGGTGCTGGGCGGCACTGGCGACCACGCCGTAAACGTGGGCATTGGCACGACGAAGCCATCGAACATTCTCACCATCGGTCGCGGCTTGGGACATCCCGTTAGCGATAGCTGGGAAACCTACAGCTCCCGGCGGTGGAAGACCAACATCCACACGCTCGACGGGGCGCTCGGCAAGGTCGAGCAACTGCGCGGCGTCTCCTACGACCTGAAGGACTCTGGCAAGCACGAGATCGGCGTGATTGCTGAGGAAGTAGGACAAGTAGTCCCTGAAGTGGTCAGCTTCGAGGAAAACGGTAAAGACGCGCGGGGAGTGGACTACAGCCGGCTGACAGCGCTGCTGATTGAAGCCACAAAAGAACAGCAGATACTGATTCACCAGCAAGAGCGGGAAATCGCCCGCCTCAGATCGCAGGTCAAGTCGATACAAGCTGCGCTCAAGAACGCTGCTCCAAATAGTTCAAAGGTCGAACGGTGAAAGCGGAGTTCGTGCACCGGTAAGGTTCAAACTAAGTTCGGGGCCGGATCACCGGTCCTCTCGTGCCGCCCGAAGTCAGGGCGGCTTCTTCTTTTGCCTCACCCCAAGTGCTGCGCCAAACTCTGTTATCAGGCGATTGCACGACATCCCCGTTCTGAAGGAGGACAAAGCAGTTCGCAAAGTTGTAGTAGCTGGGAAATCGATATAAAGAGTGCCTGTTTTCTTGATGCTTTCGATCAACTGTCTCTTATCAGGCGATTGCAATCAAGTTCCCGGTTGGCGGATGCCCATGCCGTAGTTCTCGGAGTTCGCCGGCTTTCAAGAGAGCGAAGAAGTCTGAGTACGCAGCTTTCTTTTTAGCGATGTCCACTGTCAAACGAATAGGTCCAGGCTGAAACGAAGGCAGGCGAAAGAGAAACTAATGAGACTTACGATTCTGCATGAGCGGCGGCT
>JASHQM010000019.1 GCA_030039165.1 Candidatus Sulfotelmatobacter sp.
AATTGCGCCTCATGCGGCGGAACAAAACCCACGACTCTGGCCCCACTGGCGCGGGTCTCCTTGATCAGCGCCTCGTATTCCGCAAAAGCTGTCTCGTCAATAACGATCTTAATCTGGTGATACTCAACGTATTTGATTCTCCAGGGTCTGGGGTTTCGCTCGTAGTTTGAAAGGTCAAGAACGCCAAAGCTGTCGAAGGAGGGCCTACGCTCTCCGTACCGCACCAGAATCATATTTCGATATCCGCGCAGCAGTTGTTCGGAACCGAGAGCCGTCCAATAGTCTCGGGGAAGCATGTACGCTGTTTTCCTGCCATGCGTGTGCACCATGCGCGGGTACAGACAAAAGAGAGCAAGGCGCAGTTTTCCGTGCGCCAGGATATTTTCCACGAGAATCTTTTGCTCCGTTATGGTCGCTTCCTTAAGCGAAAGATTGTAGGTCCTTGCCGATTTGATCTTGCTGGTATCCCAATTGCCGGTCGTGGATGTGCCGATCAAAACGCCATCGAAGTTCGAGGGGATGTAGTTAAATGAAAACAGGTACTTGGCTTCCCTGTCGTCGTCCAAACAAGACGGATAGGTTTTCCCGCGCACGTCACCGAAGACGCCCAGGGCGTTGATGCGGTAGTTCACGGCCGCTGCCGCGCTCGCCAGAAGAACTATCGCCACTAGCGAGTACGCAATCCATCGTTTAGAAGTCACGATAAATAAATACCTTAGACAGAGTGGAATTCAGATATAAGAGCGAAATCAACCCCAGCGCTGTGGCTGCGATCGCGCTCCGCCAGGAGGGGGTAAACTCGCTCGTCAGTTCATCGGAATTCTTGCCGAAACAGGCGAGCCCCAGGCTAAGAAAAATCAGCGCCAAATCGCGCGGCAGCATCTCGAACCGGAGCAGCGCCCCCCCATTCAGTCCCCACCCAAACATGGCCCCTACGGTCGTCAATGCGCTGGGCACATCGGGAGCACGAAAAAAAGCAAATCCAACGTTCAAAAAAACAAAGGTGAATACCCAAGCCACAGCATCAGGAGCCCTCAACTTGTATCGCTTCCACACCTGATTGAAAGCGAGCGCAACTCCGTGTAGTGTGCCCCAGATAATGTAAGTCCATGCACCCCCATGCCAAAGCCCACAGATAAACATAGCGATGATGGTCGCGGCCACAGAGATTCCAAGCGTAACTTTGCGGAACGACCGGACGATGGGCGTGTACAGGTAAGTGGTGATGAAACGCGTCAGCGTGATATGCCAGCGCTGCCAGAACTCGGTCACCGACAATGCGCGATAGGGAGTATTAAAGTTGCTGGGGATCTCGAGGTTGAACATCAGAGCGACCGCTTTCGCCATGTCGGAATAGCCGCTAAAGTCAAAATAGATTTGCATCGCGTAGGCGATCACTACAAACCAAGTATCGAGAAACAAAACTTTGCCTGGGGTTATGTTCGAACCGACAAGCGCGAGATTATCGGCCAAAACGCATTTCTTGGCCAAGCCGATCAAGAACAGAACGATCGCCCGCGCCATCCGATCAAAATTGAGATTTCTAATCTCCGGCGACTGCATTTGCGGAACAACCCGCTGTGAACGGGTGATCGGCCCTGCGGTGATGTAGGCGAAGAAAGAAACAAATGCAGCCTGGTCTACCAAGCCATTAGCAGGTATCAGTTCCTGATAACAGTCGACCAGATACATGATCTGCTGCAGTGTGAAAAAGCTAATGCCGAGGGGCCAAACGATAGCCGGCACTGCAATCTGAATTCCGGTGATGGCGGCAATATTCCAAACGATGAAACCCAGATATTTGAACCAGCCGAGAAACGCCACGTTCCCCACCAGTCCGGCGACCAGCCAGCGCTTGCGACGAACGGGATCTGACTGAGTGCGCATGCCCCTGGCAAGCAGCCAGTTGAATATGATGGAGGCCAACAGCAAAGGCAGAGCGCCGATCCCAGCGATCACATAAAAAGCCAGTGAAACCACAATAATGAAGACCTTGGGACTCAGCCGGTCGATCCTGGAGTAATAGAGCAGCAATACAACAGGCAGAAAAATGAAGATAAAAGGAAAGGAATTAAACAGCATGCACGAGAACTCCCAGTCGACAGCCCATGAACCACGCGGTCGTGAGAAGGGAGGGCCTCATCGCTTGGAATTCATTTTTCGTTCCATCAGGTCCACCATCTCGCCAACATCCTTCAGGTCCTCCAACTCTCCCAGAGCGAACTTGATCTTGAACTCATGTTCGATGGCCACGACCAGGTTGATGTGAGCGAGCGAATCCCAGCCCGGCACGGTCAACGCGCTGCTTGACCTGTCGATGCGCAGGTTTGGGTTATCCAACACGTCCTGAAAGATTGGCTGCAACTTCTCAAGCGTTGATACTGGCAAAGCGAGCTACCTCGATAAACTTGCATCGGTCCTCGTACCCACGCGCCAGATCGAGGCGCCAGACCGACGCGTCCTCTGACCTCGAAACTAGACTGAACCCCAAATCGCCGTAATGGTTCGAAACCATGTCATTCCTGGCCGTCTTCAAATAATATCCGTGAATGGCCTTGAGTTGGCGCCTCATGCACTCGTGCGCTAAGGCATCCATCATCGCGACTTCCATTCCACGCTTCAGCACCCTGCAACTCATGAGCCAGAGAAGAATGTGCAATTCGAATTCCTTGATTTCGCCCGCGATAACGGAGATCACCCCATTATCGCCAAATTTGTCCTTCAATCGTCCATAGAGAGTGACGTGTTCATTGTCGCCGGCCATGGCTCGCAATTGAGCCGCCGTATAGCGCCGGGTGGTCAAATTGAACTGGTTCGTCTTATTCGTGAGCTGAGCGATGCGGTCGATGTAAAAGGGGTTAAAGCTATCGATCTCCGCCTGCATCTCCAGGGACTCGAGATATTCGTCATAGCTTTTGAATTGCCCGGCCGCGGCCTCCCGCTGGCGGTCCTTCGCGTACAACTCCGTTCGCTCAGTGTCTTCGATTGATAGACGTAAAGCCTCGAAATACCCCTGGCGATCGAGAATTTCAACAAAGCCGGCGGGGTCGTCGCCAATATCTGGAACGGCTACCATGGGAAGCTGCGCCGCCACGATCTCACGTTCGGCAGGATTGTCGTCGACAAATACCAGGCTATCCAGACCCAAGTTGAGCGCCTTCGCAATGCGCTCGAGACTTTGCGGCTTGGGCTCCCAATTCGCCTCAAAAGCAGCAAAGTCTTCCAGCCGCAAGATCGAGTCGGGATGGCTGAATCCCTCCTTCGCGGTTTGCAGGTCATTCTTCGAACATACGGCCAGAAGGATGCCGCGATTTTTCAGCTCGCGGCAGTATTGCTGAAACGCAACGTAGGCTTCCCCGCGAGGCGTTTCGTTTCCCAGGCAAAGGTTTCCCACCCCGTCATCGCCGATCACGCCACCCCACAAAGTATTATCCAGATCGAGAACCAGGCACTTGCGGGTCTTGCCATAGGCCGCGCGCAGAATGTTGGCCAGACTTTCGGCCACGAAAACATTTGCGGTCGGACCGATCGCCAGCTTGTAACTGAACCAATAACTTTGTTCGTACCAGTCCTTCAGACCCACGACCGAGGCCAAGTAGGAAAGGTCATTGATGAAAAGTCCCGTCCTGGTTGCGGCATACTCCGCGAACCTAAGATTCAAACGATTAATGAAATTGGTTCGACCGTAGTCGGCCACCGTGTCGGAGTTGCCGAGGATGCGGTAGCTTGGCGGGTCAAAGTTATTTTGCACCACCACACAGCCAATTCGGGTTGAGAGCGCCTCCCAGATCGAGCGGAATCGTGCAACCTCGAGTTCGAGTTTTTCTTCTACGCTCGACTTTTCTTCGGCAGTGTCCGGGAAGTGCAGGATATTGCGCGACGTCGTGTGTACAACCGTAACGTCGGGGTTGAACTCTTTTAACCTTTGGTTGTCAACCACGGCCTCTTCGTAAAATCTCCCATACTCCGATTCATAGAAGACGGCTTCGAAACCCTCCCGCAGCAGAAACAGATCGAGGATGCTTGCAAGCTCGGCAGTCGTGGCTCCGCCAAGGATAGCCACGCGCAGGGGGGTGGTGACCACCCGCGAAAGAAGTGATCGCCTGATCTGCTTCCGTTTGGCGCTGATTTGGGCAACGTCAAACGGCTGGCTCAGAATCTGAAAGCAGTCCCGCTCCATGCAATCCCTGGATAGCTTTACCGCGGACCAACATTGATCACGTATTTTACCATTGATGGTTTCAGTGGACGGCCACGCCACGTATTCTCTTCGCGAAGGCAACAAGCTTACTGGTTGCGGCCGGAGCGGTCTTGAGGCCGAACAAAATCAAGCTCAATTTGGCGCTTTGTAAATGCGTGTTCGCTTCAGAGAATGATGTCACCGCCTCGCTTACCCTGCCCTCATCGAGACGAGTCTTACCTTCCTCCAGAAGGTAATGCGCACGGATTTTCGACGCCCTCTGCTGCACAATGCTTTTTTGCTCATTGTTCAGGGGAAGCGTTTCTGCCGCCTTCTCAAGAATTCTCCAGTAAGCCTCTACCATGTTGAGATTCGATGCGCTCAGCGCGCCAGGCCGGTTTACGCTGAATCGAGCCTGGACGTTGCAACTGTATCCAATTTTGGCCCCCCAGAAAGCGGCACGAAGCCACATGTCATAGTCGTCGCAGCGAGGTAGGGTCTCATCGAAAAAGCAGGCTCTTGCCAACGCCACCTTGCGCGCAACCACGGTCGAGACCGGTATTTGGCAACGTTCAACCACGAGAGCTTCAAAGGTTGCAGGGCCCTGGGAGGGACAGCGATCCATGAACTTGTGCGAGCTTTCCGGAGTTTCCATCACGCCGTCGCAGTAAACCAGGTCGAGTGCCGGGTCTCGTTCGAAAAGCTTCATCTGCGCGGCCAGATGACCGGGGAACCACGCGTCATCGCTATCCAGAAAAGCCAGGAACTCCCCTTTCGCGTGACCAATCGCGTTGTTCCGCGCTCCTGCGGCACGCTTGTTTTCCTGTTTGAGATATACGATCTTATCGCGGTAGGGGGTAAGCACGTTTTCTAGTTCGGCCGTATCAGGGGACCCGTCATTAACCACGACGATTTCAAAGTTGCGAAAACTCTGATCCAGGACGGAATCCAGAGCACCGGCGATCAGATGTGCGGTCATGTAGGCCGGCATGATTACACTGACCTGGGGAGCGGTATTAGGGGCGGCGGACTCCATGAGTTTTGCAAATTATCTCAGTCGGCGGATGTTGATCGTGCCAAACTGCTAAGCTCACTAAAGCCGTTGTACCAGAGGACTGCTCGCCTTAAGCTCGCCGCTGAGGGAATAGCCTAGCAGTTGCATGACGGGACCCCATGCAGATTCGATCTCCGTAACCGAAGCCGCGGGCAACTCATGTTGCCACTGATTTGCCTTTGCGGCCCGCACGAAATTGATATCTTTGCGGCTTGGTTTAGTCGTAGCCCACTGATCGGCTTGCGCGAACTCGAGCTTTCTCATGTTGTCGGCCGAGCTGAGATCCACAGCTCTGGCAATTTTTTCGGGAGAAACCTGGAGACCCAGGAATTCCGCGATCCTTGTCATTTCGCGGTGCGTATCTTCCAGCAGATCTTCATAGCGTACCAGCAGAAATTCGCGGCCGTGACCGCGGGCCCCCAGCCAGCTCATGACGTTTTCACCCCAGGATCCCATCGTCCCCAAGAAGCCGTTTTTCAAACGAGCCAGATGGAATACGTTCTTAGAATTCACCAGCCAGCTGCCGGCATGTTCGCCCCAGGTGCCAAAATACTCGTCAGTCTTCATGAACCGGGTGCTTACATAGGTGTCGGGAGGGAAATCATCGCCGATGTTCTTGACCTTCCTATCGTAGTGGTACGCGGATAAGGCCACGTCCCGTGGATCTCGTACTATATAGACGACCCGACGATAGCGGGGATCGAAGCACTCATGGCTTTTGATGAGACGCGGCCGCGGCGTCTTCTTCAGCGTGCTCTTCGATGCGCCATAGATATCAGGAACCTTCACCTCGACATTGGAAAAGGTGATGCGGCAATCGGGGTTCATTAGATTGCCGAGCAAGAAACGGGTCCAGGTGTTGCCGGATTTGGGATAGGAAACCAGAAAAATGTCATCGGGAAAAACTGGAAAGGCCCGGCCAGCAATATCTTTGTCCAACAAGTAGTTGGCGGTATAAAGTATTTTTCTTAGTGTATCGCCCATGCCGATGGCCCGATCGACGTGCGGTCACGAGACGGTCTCCATTTGCCACTCTCAAGCCGACAGACACCAAACCCGAAAGGCGCAATATCCATGCGTGGAGAAGGAAGCGAAACTACGACCGAACGGCGAACTTTTGATTTTGCCATCTCATGTCAAAATAGGCAAGACATCCAGTGTGGAGTTGGTGTTACTTTCGCAAGCGATTTTTGATCCCACAAATCCTCCGGCAGTGCCGCCGGTGGCGTGCAGAATGTAGCGTTCGGGGTGGGAGGGTATGGCTATTAACTTTTCGCTAACTTCTGCGGAACGCAGCGAGGAGCTTATCGGCTTTCTCCGCAACAGCTTCGGCATCACGAAGCTGCCACCGAATTTCTCCGCGGAAGTGCAGGCCTGGAAATACTTCGCGCCGCATCCTTGGTGGACAACCGCAAGAAGCTACCTGCTCGAAACGGAAAAGGGAATCGCGGCACACGGCTGCCTGGCTCCGGTTCGGTTCGCCGCTGGAAACTCGTTTCTGGAGAGTATGGTGATTATGGACTGGGCCGCCGGCGATCTTATTCCGGGAGCGGGATTATTGCTGTGCCGACGTTGCATAGAGGCCAGAAAGAGTTCTTTACTTGCAATCGATGGCAGCAGGGACACGCTTCGTTTGCTGCCGAAGGTCGCCTGGTTCCGACCGCAAACCGATATGCGATGGTATGCCAGGCCGCTCAAACCATGGCGCCGTTTTCTGCGATCGCGACGGGGAGGACGCGATTTCGCCAAGTTCTGTCGCAACCTGCGATGGAAACTATTTCCCGAGCTTCCAGCTACAGGAAGCTGGACATGCAGGGCCAGCCGCAGCGATGATCCGGTTTTCACTCCATCCGGAGATTTCACCCCCATTCTTCGCACGCGGGCTTGGATTGACTATCTCAGCGCATGTCCGGTTGCAAAATGTAATTTGTGGATCCTTGAAAAAGACGGAGTACCGAGTGGTCACGCATTGATCGCAAATCTCGTGGGATCGGCTCGGGTCGCAGATTTTGCCCTGGGCGGGCAGTCGACGCTAGAAGAGTCCACGCAGGCTTTTTCCACCCTGGTGCGAACTCTCGCAGCCGAAAACGACATCCTGGAGGTGGTGGCCGCGTCCTCCCTTACGCAGGATTTGATGGCTTTCGAAGCCTGTGGTTTGCGGCAGCGCAAGCGATCGCCAATTTTGCTCGCCGACGTTAGCAAAACATTCGCTGAAAAAACGACGCTTGAAATCAAGCCCATGCTGAGCGACGCGTACTATCTTCACGATCCTGCCAATCCTTTCTTGTTATAACGTCAGACGGGCAGAAGCGCGTCCGGGCCACCGATAAAAACCTGGCGGCAGAAGGATTGCAACAAATCGTTCCCATCCCAGAAGCGACCGAATTGAAGGGCCTGTCCAATGGGGACTATGCGGTCAATCGCGCGGCCATTCAAAACCGCAGCCAGATTTTTCAAATCTTCGGGAGCGAAGCCGAACCAGGTCAGCGTCTGATCGCGCCGGCAGAGCGCGGACGCAAGATCGGACAGCCCGTCGAGCTGGCATTCAAAAAACAGGTTGCCGCCGGGGTGATTGCGGCTGAAGGCGGCCAGGTTGGCAACTGTGAGAACAGTTAATGCGGGAAATCTTCGATAGGCGATCACGGACCGATCAAGAACGGCCAGACTCGAAGCAAGAAAGCGATGCATCAAATGGGCTGGTTCAATGACCTTGTGGCTCATGGCGTAGTTATTAACGCGCGGGAAAAAGTCCGCCGAAGCGGCGCGGGCATCGGCAAGGTCACCGCACCAAATCAGCAGACGGGGAGACGAGCAGGCCATTTGGTCAAACCAGAAGGCATCGTCAAAAAACTGTTTGGCAAGAGAGCCGCGGCGGCTCGGGTCCAGGTCCAGGTAAGCAGCCGCCTCAATCGCACTCAATGAAAACCTATCGGCAAAAACCATTTCGCGCGCATGCGGCGGAAGCGGCACCTGCCGAATCGTTGAAACAGTATGATCACCACCCCAAATCACCCGCATATCGCACAGCGAAGAAAGCATCTCAGTCGGCTCTTTTTCGTGTCCGTAGGACACGATCCATGTACTCTCGCGTGCTGATGGAGGCGCATTCTCCAGAACCTCACAGAAAAAGCGCAACAACTCAAGGGTGGGCCCGGAACGTTCACGCGAGAGCCGAATCAAGTTGCAGTTTCCACTGAGAGCGGAGAGCAACCACGAGTACACAAAGATCGTGTCGACATTTCGCGGCGGCAAGTGGAAGACGGTACCACACGGAACCAACAGACAATCCCCGCGCCGCATCAGGTCAAATTGTTGGCGGAGGCGGTAGAGTTCGGCCTTGCGCATCCAGAAACCTAATGCCAGCAATTCCGGATAGCGCCGCGCACTGGGCTCTCGCAACAGCCGTTGCGATAGTTCGATACAGGCCTCCACGACGTCGTCATCGAACGGGCGATTCGCCTCACCGCCCGCCATTGCCGAGCGCAAATCTTCTAAGCCAACCGTATCTCGCCTCGGATAAAGCATTTCCACTTGCATTCAATTCACCTGTTCGGCGATGACGTCGCTGCAGCCGCGGAGTTCAGCGCGCGGGATTCGCCCGAGTATAGAAAATGCTTTGCCAAGGCGAGTGCTCCCAGGTGGATCGATGGCATGGACGATGCCCAGATCTTCCGTGAGCAGACAATGTCCGGGATAGCTGCGCGGCAACACGCTCAAAACCTCGACCACGCCCGGCTGACCTGTGGGCAACTCCTCAAAAGTGAGAGGATCGCGGATAATGATATCGGCGAAACTGGGCGGGTAGAAATAGCCATCGTCGCCTTCCAGAAAGATGCTGCCCACCTGTTCCACCATCCCATAAAAGTTGTAGATGCGAGTCAGTCCGGTGAATTTGCGGAAGGCAGAGCGGAACTCATCGGTTGTTACCGCCTGGTCCTGAAGCTTTTTCCAGCCTCCGCTGTGAATGAGAATGCCTTTTGAGAGATCGAGACCAAGCGAGTGGATTTGCTGCAAAAAAGCGGACCAAACCAAAAACGTGAACCCGAAGATCAGAAAGTCACCTTTGCCGTGGCTCTTGAGGAACTGCCGGACTTCAGGCAGCCGCAAATGCAGATTCGAATCCAGTGCGTAGCAATGCTGGCGGCCGAAGTTCATCATGCCCAGTAATCCCGCCCCCCGAGCATTGAACTCTTTGCGATCGCGAATCACGTCGGGAGATTCTACGAGCAGCATGGGCAGACGATCAGGGCCGAGGACACTGGTCATAATTCGGCTCAGGGCGCGAGTTTGCAGAAGAGCGGTATCGCGGTCTAGCGTGATGCGGCTGGGCGTCTGGCCAGTCGTTCCGCTGGATTGAAGCACCTTGAAAACTTCTTCCGGAGGAACGCTCGATAGCAGGCGCTCCTTAAACAATCCCACAGGCAGGTAAGGTAGTTCAGCTAACTTCGACGGTGCGCCCGAATGCGGAAAAATCACATCGATCAAGCGAGCGTACTCGCTGCTGCGCTGACGATGATGGCCGGTAAGCTCCGTCAACTCGCTCAACAATACGCGCTCTTTCTCGGACTGAGAGAGAGAGTATGGGGGCTCGCGGAGCAGGTCATCGACTGTCATGGCCACTGTCATAGAAGCTTGCGCAGTTGCTCATAGTCAATTTTGCCGCCGAGGGTGGTGGGCAACTGATCGATGCGCCGGAACTGAAACGCACTGCTGTGGATTCGAAGCCGAGTTGCCAGCTCGCTGCGAACGCTCTGTAAGTTTTCCTCACTACCGAACTCACAAAATATTACGACACGATCCCCGCCCGAAACCGCTGCCGCCGGCCCGTTCTTTTTTACAAATCCCTCGAGCTCGTCGAGGTTCACACGCAAGCCAAACAGCTTCGCGTCCCGCTTGGATCGGCCAAGAATCGTAACAAACCCCTCGTCGTCTAGCGATGCGCGATCGCCGGTCTCCAGCCGGCCGTGCAACTCGTCGCCATGGCTCAGGTCCTCGCGAGCTTGCGCATAGCCCATCATAACGTTCGGACCCTCGTAAACCAGCTCGCCAGTCGGGTTCGCCGCAGAAGTAACTTCGCCGTTTTCTTCCTTTATGCTCAAGCGGCCCCCGGGAATCGCTTTCCCCGCGGAGCCCAGCTTTCGCGGGAGTTCGGAGGCGGGCAGAATTGTCATCCGCGCGGTAGCTTCGGTTTGCCCGTACATGACCCAAAACGTGCCACCGCGCCGGGTCACCTGCTCGTGAAAGTGCGAAATGTGCGGCGGGTCAAGCTTTCCGCCAGCCTGTGTGAAGATCAGCAACGACGGCGCGTTGACCTTATCGAGATCGAGCCGGCGCAACATCTGATAAGTGTAGGGCACTCCAGAAAAAGAATTCGCCTTGTAGTGGCGGACCGCATCCCAGAGGCCAACGTTCATTAAACCCAGATTGGTCAGCAGTATTCTTGCTCCAGCCAACAGATGGCTATTGAGTACTGAAAGCCCGTAGGAGTAGTGCAGCGGCAAGTGAGCCACGGGAAAATGATCGTCTTCGATACCCAGCGCATCGCGAATCGAGGAAGCGTTCGCGGTCACATTCTCTCGGGTTAAGCGCACCAGCTTGGGACTGCCGGTGCTGCCCGATGTGGAGAGCAAAAGCGCGAGCGCAGGATTAAGAAGCGCATCCGGGCCTTCGGCACATTGCCATACACCGTTGTGCGGTGTTGAGGCATAGCTATTCTCCGGCTGCTGATCAGAGATGATCCAGTCCGGCTTATAGACTGAGATCAAATCGGCGCGCAGGCCAAGATTTAGCTGCCCGCTGAGCAGAGCTACCGGCGACCCGGCTTCAAGACACGCCAAATACCACGCAACAGACTTCAAGTCATTGTTGCAGAAATGAAAAACCAATCCCGGCCGGGAAGCCAGAAAATCGCGGCGCGACTGCACTTCGTCGCATAGTTGGGAATAAGTCCAGGAGATATTAGAGGCGGCATCGGTGAGCGCGATCTGCTTCTGCCGTTGCGGTTCATCGATATTGAAAATCATCGAGATCGAGAATCATCAAACAATCATTCCGCCGTCCACGCCCACCACCTGGCCGGTGACGTACGAGGCCATATCACTTGCCAGAAACGCGATGACCCGGGCCACTTCCTCTGGCGTGCCGGCACGATTCATGCGGATGTTGGCCAGAGTCTGCTGTTTTTTGTCTTTCGACAGCTGACCCGTCATGTCGGTATCGATGAAGCCCGGGGCAACCGCATTCACGCGGATATTCTTGGGCGCCAATTCCTTCGCGGCGGAAAAAGTCATCCCAAGGACCGCCGCTTTTGACGCCGCGTACACAGCTTGCCCTTCCTTCCCGAAGCGCCCAATGATCGAAGAAAGAGTCACAATTGAACCTGAATTCGCTCGACTCATCAGCCGAGCTGCTTCCTGCAAATGAATAATTGCTCCGACTAGATTTGTATCGACGACTGAGCGAATGGTGGCTTCCGAAATCATGCCCAGCAACGCATCTTGCATAATCCCGGCATTGTTCACTAGCACATCGAGCCGCTTGAACCGTGTGAAAATTTCCTTGTAGCAGTTCTTAACCGCCGGAATGTCAGTGACGTCAGCAACCAGTCCAACCGCCGGTTTTGAGAATGCCTGTTCGAGTTCTTTGCAGCGGCGGTCAAGAACCTCACCTGCATGACGGCCATTCAGGATAACGGTAGCTCCCTGCCGAGCGAATTCCTGCGCCGTCGCCCAACCGATGCCGCGCGTTGAGCCAGTTACAAGGCAGATTTTTCCTTCGAGAATCCTCCCTGTCTCGATCTCTTCCTCCACTCTCTTCTTCCGTCAAGCGAAAACGACACCGTATTTGCCAAGAATTTCTCTGGCCTTAGCGAAACTGCTCATATCGATAACATCGTCGGTATCCAGCATGATGTCGAAACTGGATTCGATTTCGTTGACCAAGCTCATATGCGCGATTGAGTCCCAGCCCACGGTCCGGCCGTATGCCAGATTATCGAATTCAGCCGTTGCGGGAACACCGATTGCAGAAACAAAAGCCGCTTTTAGTTTCTCAAGAGCAGACATCGGGCTCCCAAAAATGTTCTCTATTACGCATCCCGGCAATCCGGCTGAAGAAACTGGCCTCCGACACCTGCGGGCTGCGCGGGCTGGAGATATGGCTAGGAGTCGCGCCCAGTCTTTCCCTCAGAACTCCACGGCGATATATTATCATCACACGCTGATCCTTCCAGCTCATGCGGAGTAGAGAGTGCCGATCTCCAAAGCCAAGCGATGGTTGAAAAAAGCACTTTTGCGCAGCTCGATACTCCGCACCGCCAGCCGATTTGCACCCTCTGCAGCTGTAGTTCTGATGTACCATTCCATCGCGGAAGACGAGCGTGCCACAGAACATATCCTCGGCGTCTCGAGGGGCCGGACCAGTTTTGAGGCCCATATGGAAACTCTGGCTCGGCATTTTTCCCCGGTGAGCATCGAGGACGTTGCGCAGTTCGCCGAGTCCGGCCGGCAACTTCCTCCGAGGGCAGTTGCAGTCACGTTTGATGATGGATTTGCCGACAATTATGACATCGCTCTGCCGATTCTTAACCGCTACGGTGTTCCTGCGACTTTCTACATAATGGTCGACGCGGTAGCCAACGGCGCCTTGCCGTGGTATTGCCGGATCCGTTTCGCCTTCAGCACGACGGCAAAGTCCGATTGGAGCAACCCCACATCCAATCAAAAGTACACGTTCCGTTCCCCCATGGAGCGCAAGGCGGTTATGACGGCAGCCTGGGAATCTGCCGCCAAGATGACTGGCAAACAACAACAGGACTTTGTCTCTGGGATCGAAAAATCATTGGAGATTGAACCCGTAAAAGGGCGCAATGGTTTCATGCTGACCTGGGATGAGGTTCGTGCCTTGAAAAAGGCGGGGCATATCATTGGCGCCCATACCCTTTCGCATCCCAATCTCGCTCAGGTGAGTGAATGGGAAGCCCGTTGCGAGATTGTAGGGTCGCGGGATACGTTAGAGAAAGAAATGGGCGAACCCGTGGAGCACTTTTCCTACCCGCATCCCGCTCTCAATCCGCAGTGGTCGAGTTTGACGCATGACATCACCCGGGAAGCGGGCTTCAAATCGGCGGTGCTGACCACACCAGGTCCAGTGCGGACGGGCGACGATCCACTCGCTCTAAGAAGGATTGGCACTCCCGCCGACCTGGACCAGTTTACCTGGAACCTGCAGTGTACTTTTCTGGGCCGGTCGAGCTAGGCCAGATTTACGGCCACCTCCCTGGTTAAGGAGGTCATGCTTTGGCGTACTGACGGCGCGACTGAAGGAACTTGACTTTCCCCCCGAGGCGGCTATCCTTGGGAAAGCCGCCAGACCCTATTTTGAAGGCAGGGCGGCTTCAGCCGCTGTCTTAGTGCGCTCTCCCGCGTCTGCGATTTAAAGAGTCCCCTATATAGAGTGTCGTAGTGCGTTCAATGGAGGCGAGGAATCACATGAAGGTCCCCGAGAGTATACTGGTTTTCCTCTTCGGAGCGGTTGCCACCCTGAGTGCGACTACCAAGACCACAACTACGATTTCATCTTC
>JASHQM010000163.1 GCA_030039165.1 Candidatus Sulfotelmatobacter sp.
TTGAAAGATTCTCCAGAAGAAGATCGGGTCGAACTGAGTCTTCCGGTTGAGCCAGGGCAGAGTCTGCCATCGGAACCGGTGGCGATCGGCTTGTCGTCGGATTATCACGCCCAGCTGGAGGCGTATGGCGAAGCCATTCGCCGCTTACATTCACCACGAGCGAGCGCACCCACGCCCATCGGTTGGTGGAGTTGGACGGCTTTTTATTTCGGCTTGACTGAAGGGCCGGCTCTGACGAATGCGGAATTTCTGGCGCAGCATCTACGCGATCTGGGTTACGTCTACTTTCATATCGACGAGGGATATCAGTTTGCGCGCGGGGATTACACCACGCCCGTGGCTACGAAATATCCGCACGGGTTAAGAAACCTTGAGAGCAAAGTACAGAGTCTGGGGCTCACCCCGGGCATCTGGACGGCGCCTTTCGAGGTTTCGGAACGCTCGTCGGTCTTTGTCAACCACAAGGAATGGCTGGTCCATAACGCGAAAGGGCAGCCGATTCACGCGGGATGGGTGACCGAACCGCCAGACACGCATAAGAAGCTCGACCAGCTTTACATTCTCGACACAACCAATCCCGAGGCGCAGCAGTATCTGCGGGAGACTTATACAAAACTGACGCGCGACTGGGGAGTGCGCTATATCAAGCTCGACTTCATGGATGATTCGGCGATCGAAGGCAATTATTACCGTCCGCACACCACAGCACTCGAGGCGCAGCGCATTGGGCTGCAAGTGATACGCGAGGCCGTAGGCGATGACGTGCTCCTCGATAAAGATGGCAGCGTGATGCTAAATCCGGTAGGGCTAGTCGATACCGGACGAATTTCCTGCGACACGGGGCATTCTTTTCAGGCCAGTCGCGACGCCGCTCCGGGCATTGCGGCACGGTACTATATGAATCGAAACTTTTACATTGCGGATCCCGACGCATTTTCGGTGTCACGCGGGTCGATTGCAGCGCAAGGCGATCATGGCGGTCCGAAGACTCTGACACTCGACGAAGCGCGGATTGCGATCGCGCTGGCGGCGGTTTCGGGAGGGATGTTGGAGATTGGGGACGACTTGCCGACCCTGTTTCTCGATGCCGACCGCATGAATCTCTTGCAGAATCGCGATCTTCTCAACATGGCGCGGCTGGGACGCGCGGCTAAACCACTCGACCTGATGAGCTACGCGCCGGAAGACGAGATGCCAAGCGTCTTTTTGTTGCGGGAGAGTAAGCGACAGACAATTTTAGCGGTATTTAACTGGACAGACCGTGAGCGCGAACATACATTTTCCTATTCTGATCTCGGATTCGGCCCAAATCCTGCGGTTTCGAATGTTTTTGACAGCAAGTCTCGGCTACCTCAAGACTCAGTTACGTTATCGATGACGGTGCGGCCGCATTCGGTGGAGATGTTGAAGATTGTGGATACGGCGATTGCCGCTTCGGCTCCCTCGATTAGATTTCACATACCAGAAAGGATTGAGACCGGAAAGATGGCGGTGTTTTCCGCCGAAACTGATGCTGACAGCGTGCCGGCAATTTCCTATCACTGGGATTTTGGAGACGGAACAAGGGCAGAAGGCGCCTCGGCGATGCACGCTTATACTCATGCCGGCAATTTTACCGTTCAGTTCCGGGCGGAAGGCATTGAAGACCCGGCATTCGAGAAGAGCTTTTCAGTTTCCAGCAGCGGAACTATTGATACGATTTTCCGCCCCGAGCTGTATACGCCGTACATGAAAGAACGCTAAGACAACCTTTTCGCAGATGCGGCGGGGTATGCTTGCGCTAATCCGCGTGGACGTGGCCGGCAGTTCATCGTTCCTCATGACCCTTTTGCGGTTCCGGAACCTGCCCCTTAGGGTGCTTTCCATTGGCCTCGTGTTCCGGCACAATCAGAGCTTGTAGTCACACCCCTCGACAAATGGCGAACTCCTTCGGAATTGCTCTTGCGCCCATCTCTTCCGGCAAAAAGGCCGCCCGTGCGGCCCTGGTTGATCTCAACGAGTCTTCGCGATTTCTCTTGAGCGAATGTTTTCGCCAATTCGGCATCGATACGGTGGTAACCTCAGCCGGGTCGGCAGAACGCTTGCGGCAGGAAAAGTTTGAGGCATGCGTGCTCAACCTGGCGCCCGGCGCTGAAAAAGTAATGGAGGCGGCACGCACTTCGCCCTCCAATAGCCGCATCGTGCTCTACGGACTTGGTGGATCCGCCAAGGCGGCTATGCGCTATTCGCAGTATGGGATCAATGCCATGTTTCAGGAGCCGCTGGAGCGGCCGGCGGCGCTCAAGCTGGTACGGGCCACACATATGCTGGTGCTGCACGAATTCCGCCGCTATGTGCGGGTTCCGATCATGACCGATGTTTCCATTGTCAGCCATGATCGGCGAAGGCTGAGCGCTTCCAGTCTGGATTTAAGCTCCGGCGGAATGTCAGTGAAAAGTTGTGAAGACCTGGGTACCGGCAGCAACGTCGAGGTTTCATTTTCCTTACTGACCCTGCCCCGCGTTACCGTGCGGGGAACGGTGACTTGGCGCAAGACCAAGTCTTTCGGAATCCGTTTCGATTCTGCCGACGAGCGCCGGAGGCGGCTAAAACAATGGATTGACGGATATCTGGAAGCATAAAGGCCCGTGGCTTCAAGCTAAGATTGATACTCGAGTCCGGATTTTGAGCCTCTTCGTCATCCGAGGGCGGCTTTCCCACACGAATTCTGAATTCATCGTTCCTTAATACACAAGAAACATTCTCGCAACATTTCCAAAATACATTCGATGGGGAGCCCCGGAAGCCTGGACGGCTCTCTGCGGGCGTACCACGGTGACCATGCAATCCTCTATGGGATCTTATGAGCCGCAGGGTGGTGCGGGTGTTGCCCCTGTATCTCGTTGCCTGATTTTCGTCGTGGAAGACGACGAAGATATAGCGCGCCTGATCTCTCACAACCTGCAAGCCGCCGGATTCGATGTGCAGAGCTTTGTCAGCGGCGGTTCGGTAGTTTCCGAAGCGCTGCGCGAAATGCCTTCCCTCTTTCTGTTGGATATCATGCTGCCCGGCCCCGACGGATTCGCTCTTTGCCGCCAGATTCGGCAAACATCCGGTCTGTCGGCCATTCCGATAATTTTTCTGACCGCAAAAAGTGGAGAAGCCGACCGGGTCAAGGGTCTGGAGTTAGGCGGCGACGATTACATAATCAAACCCTTCAGCCCTCGCGAGATGGTGGCTCGGGTGCGTAGTGTCCTTAGGGGTGTCCGCCAGCCTCCGATTGTACCCGAGGTACTTCGACTGGGCGATCTGGAAATCGACGCTTCTTCTATGACAGTGCACGTGCAAGGCAGGCCTGTCCTGACCACAGTGCGCGAGTTCCGGTTACTAGAATACCTTGCAGCTCATTCCGGGCGGGTGCTTACCCGGGATCAGCTGTTGGACGCGGTGTGGAAGGAGACGCCATTCGTGACGCCACGCTCCATTGACGTTTACGTCCGGCGGTTGCGCGAAAAGATAGAGGCCGATCCGCGGCATCCCAAATACTTAAAGACGCTGCGCGGGATTGGCTATCGTTTTGAAACACCGAAATAGGGATCAGGGCTCAGGGGGCTAGAAACCGGCAAAGTACTCTCAAGCTTGCTTCCTGACCCCTTACTCCCGCTCTATCGATTAATATCCTCCTTCGACTCTAGGCGCTTCACGTAACTCTGCAGATTGGCCTTGTTCGAATCCGGCGCGGTGGTGAGCGCGGTCTGCATTTCTTTGACGGCATTGTCGAAATCCCCCTGGCTGCTATACACCCGGGCCATGCCCACGTGCGAGGTCCAGTAGTCGGGAAACTTCTTGTAATTGGAGCGAAAAATCGAGAAAGCCTCTTCCTGCTTCTTCTCGCCTTGCAGCTGGCGGCCATAGAAGTAAAGTTGCAACGGGCTGCCTCTGTCGAGCGCCTTTGCGAGATACGTCGAAGCCTCCTCCCTGCGACCCATGGCATCGAGTATTTTCGACTTGTTTAGCAGGTTGTCGAAGCGCTCTTCCGCCTGGATGGACTGGTCTTCGTCTTTTAGCGCTTCATCGAGATTGATTTTGTTCGCGAGGAAGTAATTGGCTGCGTCGTCCCAACCCTCCCAGTAATACTGATTCAGCCCGTACTCGTGCTTGCGAATGCTGGCGGTGACAATGTCGTTCACGTTCACGGAAACTTTGAAAGGAACAGCCACTTTGTCCCAACGCATGGTGACGACAGTCGAGTCGGGCCTGACGTCGTCGAAATCATAGGCGAGAGCATCGTGAAGGTCGGTTGCCTGCGGCTTAACCATGACGCGCAGCGCGTCATCGGCTTGCTTATAGCTGAAGCTGCCCCAGGAGTCAGAATCTTTGGAAAAAATGACCGTCCACTCGGCTTCGCCCGGAATCATGTGTAAGCCGTAAGTTCCTTTATCGAGCGCATGACCTTCGATCGAGACAGGATCAGTGAAGGTGATGGTGGTGTTTTCATTTGCGCCGGCGCGCCAGACTTGGCCGTAAGGTACGAGTTTGCCCCAGATCTGGCGTCCGTTGGCCAGCGGGCGATGATAATTGATGCTGATGTCGGTGATGCCGATGCGCTGCATGACAACGGCATGTTGGCTGGCGCGAGGCAGATCGAGCATGAGGGTTTCGCTGGTGGCGGTTTGGGCGTAAGAAAGGCCGGCCAGGAATACGAGTCCGACCACCAAAACAAGCAAATATGTTTTGTGCATGAGAAACTCCTTAATTTCCTGGGATTGGACGCGGCAGATGGCAGGTCTGCCGTAGTGCTGTTGGCTTTAGACGCAAAGCCTAGGTTCAGGTGAGCAAAGATGCGGAATGCACACCTGGCTCCGGATCTTCGAAACTTGCTCTTGACAAAATCGATGCCCAAGCGCAAAATCTCTTAGGCGAATAAAAAGCGAAAACGCCTCCGGCTCCGCACCGGCGTTCCCTGAAATTTTCTTGAGGATTTTATGTCTTCCGCAGTGATTTCCACTACGGCGGCCCAGGGCCGCTTTTTTGTTTTTGATGCCGAAATGCAGCCGGAGGCATGTCCTGGAGCTTTTCCAGCGAAGGGTATGCGAACCGCAGGCTCTGAGCACTCAGCCCTCGGTATTCAGTTAGAGCCGGCTCGTGCAGGCGTCCTTTACTCCGCAATCGACAATCAGAAATCAAAAATTCTTTCCTGCATGACTCCTGCCTCGCGATTGGCGGCGCGGCCTGTGCCGGAAATGGTGACCAGCGGCATCGCTGCCATTGATGCCATTACCGGCGGACTCCCACGCGGTTGCCTGACGGAAATCTTCGGTCCGGCCTCTTCCGGCCGGACAACGTTATTGCTGGCGGCAGTGACTGCGGCTACGCAGCGTGGCGAATTTTGCGCCGTAATAGATGCCGGCGATGCCCTCGACCCGCAGTCGGCCGCGGATGCTGGCGTGCACCTGGAGCGGCTGTTGTGGGTGCGCTGCGGGAGAGTTTCGCCGCAGAGACACCCTTCGGCTTCGCTCAGAACTTGCCCAGAGCCTGTTGAAGGAGCAGGCTCCAGCACAGAGAAAAAAGATAAAAGAGCCAACTCGCATAGTTCCAAGCATTCTCTGGAGCAGCTTTTGCGTGCAGCCGATCTGTTGCTCGAAAGCGGCGGCTTTGGATTGATCGTGCTTGACCTGGCCGATCTGGCGTTACAGACGGCGCGCCGCATTCCGCAGACCACATGGTTCCGTTTTCGTCGCGCGGTCGAGTACACGCCGACCGTGCTGCTGGCCATCGAACGGCAATCCATCGCCGGAAGCTGCTCTTCTTTATTAATCAAGCTGGGCACAAACCATCAGTTGCAACGAAACACGGTTTCAGTTACTCACGCACAGTTGCTGACGGAACTGAAAATCACGGCGGAAGTGGTGCGCTCGCGCATGGAACGAAAACCGGTGCGCCCGGCGGAGATTACCTTCGCCTGCAAAACTGCGTGGGCGGGATGAAGTGGTTGCCAGTTGCCAGCAAAACAGGGCTCAATTTGAAACCTTGAAACTTGCGCAACAACCGAGTACTGGGCACTGAGTACATGTTTGCCTGCATCTTCATCCCGAACTTTTCCGTGGTCGCGGTGTTGCGCGCCGAGCCGGGGTTGCGCTCGCAAGCAGTGGCGATTTTCGAAGGCAAGCCACCACTGGAAAAAATTTGGGCCGTGAGTGAGAGCGCGGAGGGCATGGGCATTACACCGGGGATGACGAAAGCGCAGGCGGAGCTTTGTCCGGAGTTGACACTGCGACCGCGCTCAACGGTGCTGGAATCTTTGGCGCACGCAGTGCTGCTCGATTGCGCGCAGTCATTCTCACCGTGTGTGGAGGATGCTGCCATGGATACGGCAATTGTCGACCTCGCCGGCCTGAAATCGCTTTTTGGCACGCTACCCGAGATTGTCCGCGCCATTTTCAACCGTGCTCTGCAACTCGGGCTTGATGCCAACGTCGCTGTAGCCGCCAATCCTGACTCGGTGGTGCTGGCTGCGCGCGGGTTTTCCGGAGTGACGGTAATTCCTGACGGAAAAGAAGCAGAGCAGCTTGGTTCGTTACCGGTACAAGTATTGTTTGCCGGCCGGAAAGAACAAGAAGAAACGGATCTTCTGGCGATTCTGGAACGCTGGGGCATACGTAACCTTCGTGCACTGGCGGCGTTGCCTGAAGTTGCATTGAGCGAGCGGCTGGGACAGCAAGGGCTGCGCTTGCGGCAACTGGCGCGTGGCGGGACTTCGCGAACATTGGTCCCGGTGAAAGAACCGGCGGTCTTGGAAGAAGCTGTCGAACTGGAATATCCCATCGTATTGCTAGAGCCTTTGGCATTTCTGCTGAATCGTATGCTGGAACAAATTTGCGCGCGGTTGGCTGCGCGCGCTCTGGCCACGCAGGAACTGCGGCTCACCCTGGAACTGGAAAGCTTTTCGGCATTCGATGAAGCGGCTGTTGGCTCTCAGCCGTTAGCTGTCAGCCATCGAACCTCGGCAATTGGAAATTGCCGATCAGAAATTTCTTCACGATGTAATCGATTTCAGCGCACTCTTCGACTGCCTCTTCCCATGCTCGATGCCAAACTTTTTCTCAAATTGTTGCAGCTGGATTTGAACGCGCATCCGCCGGGCGCACCCATTTTGAAGATTCATTTAGCCGTGGAACCGGCGCGACCGCGATCGGCGCAAGGCGGGTTGTTTCTGCCTCCGGCGCCAGAGCCGGAAAATCTGGAACTCACGCTGGCGCGGATTGCCGGTTTGGTCGGCAAAACGCGCGTGGGCTCAGTGGAAATGCTTGATACACATTGCACCGAAGGCTTCCGCATGAAGCGATTTGCCATTGGGGTTGCGCGAGAAAGCACTCGCAAAAAAGAGTCTTTAGAACTTGGGAGTGAGGCAAACCCTTCGCCGGGGACAGCTATTGCAGCGCTCCGCATTTTTCGTCCGCCGCTGCGGGTAAAGGTTTCTTTGGAAAATGGATCGCCCGTGAACGTAATCTGCGCGCAACAGGAAGTGCGCGGCGGCGTGCTGTGGAAAGCCGGGCCGTGGCGCAGTTCCGGGGACTGGTGGGAGCGCGAAGCCTGGTCGCGCGATGAATGGGATATTGCGCTGGAGACGGACGATGGCGTGGGCCTGTTTCGGCTGGTGCATGACTTATTGAATGGGATTTGGTTTGTGGAAGGAACGTATGACTGAATGAATCGGTGATTGAGTAATTGGGTGATTTAGTAATTGTTTTCAGAAACTTTTACATTTCTCAATCCTCAATTTCTAAATTACTCAATGTATGTTGAGCTTCATGCCCGTTCTGCTTTCAGCTTCCTCGAAGGCTCTTCTTTGCCCGAAGATATGGTGGGCTTTTGCGCGCATCTCGGGATGCCGGCGATGGCGTTGCTGGATACGGATGGCGTATATGGTGCTCCGAGATTTCATCTTGCCGCAAAAAAGATTGGCATTAAGGCGCACATTGGGGCAGAGGTAACTGTTTTTTTACCACCGAGTCACTATTTGACTTCGCTCAGGGCAGACGCCGACACAGAGAAGATCAATCGACAATCAAAACTCGACAATCAAACATTGCATTCCTCCGTGTCTCCGTGTCTCCGTGGTGAAAGCAAGCTTCCACTTCTGGTTTCTTCACGCCCGGGTTACCAGAATCTCTGTGGCCTCATCACGAAGATGAAGCTGCGGGCAAAAAAGGGCGAGGGGGCTGTACGGAAAGAAGAACTTGAAGAACATGCGCAGGGGTTAATTTGTCTGACCGGCGGAGCAGAAGGGCCACTGGCTGCAGCTTTACGGCACGGCGGACTTGAAGAAGCACGCAGGCAAGCCGAGCAGCTACGTGGAATTTTTGGGCGCGGCAATGTGTACGTCGAACTGCAGCGCCATTTTCACCGTGATGAAGAAGCGCGCAACCGAGCGGCAATTGAAATTGCCCACTCACTGAATCTGCCTGTGCTCGCAACCAATGGCGTGAGCTACGCCATGGCAAAAGAGCGCGAACTTTGCGATGCGTTTACTGCCATCCGCTATCACCGCACGTTATCGACCGCCGGAAAATTTCTTTCCCGCAATGCCGAGCGGCACCTGAAATCTCCGCAGGAGATGCAGCAGCTTTTTTCTGATCTTCCGGAAGCCATCGGCAATACGCTGGAACTTTCTTCCCGCCTGGAGTTCACGCTGAACGATCTCGGCTACGAATTCCCACGTTATCCCGTGCCTGATGGAGAAACCATGAATTCTTTCCTGCGCGAGCGAACCTGGGAAGGATTTCGCGAACGCTACCGAAGAACTTCACACGACACTCAAGACCACGCCCGCCTCCAGATCGAAAAAGAATTGAAGTTGATCGGAAAGCTCAAATTGGCCGGCTATTTCCTGATTGTCTGGGATCTCATCCGCTTCTGCCGCGAGGGAAGTATTTTGGTGCAGGGCCGCGGCTCGGCCGCCAACAGCGCGGTTTGCTATTCGCTCGGCATCACCGCGGTCGATCCCATACGCATGGAGCTTTTGTTTGAGCGCTTTCTTTCCGAAGAGCGTGGCGAATGGCCGGATATCGATCTTGACCTGCCCAGCGGCGATGAGCGCGAAAAGGTAATTCAATATCTCTATAAGAAATACGGCGAGCGCGGCGCCGCGATGACTGCGAATGTTATTACTTACCGCAATCGAATGGCGGCGCGGGAAATGGGCAAGGCGCTGGGATTCGATCCCGAAACTCTTGCCAAAATTTCTGCTGCAGTCGCCACTTGGGAATTCCGCGACGAGAACGACGCCCTCGATCGCCGTTTTCGCGATGCCGGGCTCGATCTCAGCCATCCGCGGCTGCGCAAATATTACGAACTCTGCCTCGCCGTGCAGAATATGCCGCGGCATCTTGGTCAGCACTCGGGCGGCATGGTCATCTGTCAGGGACAGCTCGATTCTGTTGTGCCGCTCGAACCCGCGTCCATGCCCGGCCGCGTGGTGGTGCAGTGGGATAAAGAAGATTGCGCCGACATGGGCATCATCAAAGTCGATCTGCTCGGGCTGGGAATGATGGCGGTGCTCAAGGATTCGCTCGAACTGGTTCGCAAGCACTATCACGAAGAAGTGGAGTTGGCACATCTTCCCCAGGATGATCCGCAGATTTATTCGGCATTGCAGAAAGCCGACACGATTGGCCTCTTTCAAGTGGAAAGTCGCGCGCAGATGTCGTGCCTTCCACGCCTGCGTCCCATGAAGTTTTACGACATTGTGGTGCAGGTGGCGATTATTAGGCCGGGGCCAATTGTGGGGCAGATGGTGAATCCATTTTTGCAGCGCCGGCAGGGACGCGAAAAAGTGAGTTATCCGCATCCCTCGCTCGAACCCATTCTCCAGAGAACGCTCGGGGTGCCGCTTTTTCAGGAGCAACTGCTTCGCATCGCCATGATCGCCGCCAACTTCACGGGTGGCGAAGCCGAAGATCTGCGCCGCGCCATGGGCTTCAAACGATCGCAGGCGCGTATGAAAGAGATCGAGGCAAAGCTGCGGGCCGGAATGACCAAGAATGGCATCTCTCCTAAGGCGCAGGAAGAAATTATTCTTTCAATTACCTCATTCGCGCTTTATGGTTTTCCCGAATCGCATGCCGCCAGCTTCGCTTTGATCGCTTATGCCAGTGCGTATTTGAAAAGCCATTACCTTGCCGCCTTCACCGCGGCCTTGCTCAATAATCAGCCGATGGGATTTTATTCTCCGGCAACAATTGTGAAAGATGCGCAGCGGCACGGTTTGAAAGTGCTGCCCGTGGATGTGACCAGGTCGGAGTGGAATTGCACGCTGGAGAGAACGAATTCACCACGGAGACACCGAGGCACAGAGAACAACAAAGAAGTTTCGTTTGACTCTGTGTCTCCGTGCCTCCGTGGTGAGAATGATGGCGAAATAGCCATGCGTCTTGGCCTGCGTTACGTTCGCGGCATGCGCGAAGAGACTGGACAAGCGCTGGTACTGGAACGAGAGCGCACTCCGTTCACTTCCATTCACAATCTCACCCGCCGCGTTCTCGAGCTGCGCAAGGACGAACTGACAACGCTGGCGGAAATCGGTGCTTTGAATTCAGTATCTGGTTTCGAGTTTCAAGTTTCAGAAAACCTGCTCAACTCGAAACCCGAAACTCGAAACCCGAAACTTTATCTTCACCGGCGCGATGCACTCTGGCAGGTTGAGAGTGCGGTGCGGCCATCGGGGCCGCTTCTCGAACAACAATCAGAGCCTGATTTGCCTTCGCCGCTGCAGCCGATGAATCAGGAAGAACGGCTCGTGGCTGACTTCCACGGCACCGGGATGACGGTAGGCCCGCATCCCATGGCGTACCGGCGCGAGTGGCTTAAGGCCATGGGAATTCGATGTGCCATCGAATTACGCGGAATCCCCAGCGGCAAGCGGTTGCGTATTGGGGGATGCGTGATCGTCCGCCAGCGCCCGGGCACGGCAAAAGGATTTGTGTTTGTCAGCCTGGAAGATGAAACGGGAGTGGCTAATGCGATTATCACCCCCGATCTTTTTCATCAGAACCGGCTGCTGTTGACCTCAGAGCGATTTCTGGCCATCGAGGGGATTTTGCAGAATCAGGACAACGTGATTTCCGTAAAAGCCGAGCGCGTGGCGCCGTTATTTGTGACCACAGCTGAAACCAGTTCGCATGATTTTCATTGATCGACCGAACCAGGGAAAAGCCATCGATCGAGACTTTACGGCTGTGGAGACGAGCCTTCGGGAGGAGCGAGAGGTAGTCTGGTCGCGCCGCGCATGATGTCGCGCTCCTGAGGTGAGAACATACCCTTGAAACGAAGCGAATCGATGATCTGCTCGCGCTGCTGCTGAGGCATGCCCCGCAGGTCGCCGATGGCAGTCCTCACCATGCGCTGGCGATCGGGCGGAAGCTGCTGCATCTGGCTATGAATCTGGCGTGCCTGTTCTTTTTGTTGCGGCGTCAGATGCTCCCAGCGATCCATGCGGTCAAGCACACGATCCTGCTGCTCGCGCGGCAGACTGGAGAAGCGATCCAATCTCTGCCGCAGCAACTGCTGTTGTGCAGGAGCGAGGCGGCGGAAGCCGGGATCATTTTCGAGCTCCCGTTGCCGTTCCGCCGGAGACATATTCTGGTGCTTGCGCAACCAATCGCCTGCATGACTATGCTGCGGCGCCGGGTGGGAATTTGCTTTCGGCGCCGCGGGTGGGTGGCGTTGCTGGGCAAACACCGCCCCACCATGGTGCTGCGCGAGGCAGGGAACGCTCAGCAGGCCTGCCAGCATCAGGCCAGCCGACAACACACCTGCCGTGAACTTAAACCGCGTCATTCTTTCCGCCCGCCCCATTTATCTCGAAAAGCAAGTCAGTGATAAAGCTACGGATTCGCCGTTACGTCCTGCTGCACTTGCAAATCGTCGAGCAGGTCGAAATCGGAGTACAGATCGTGATTCTTCTCGAGCGATTGCAGATCACTGACTGCCGAACCTTCTCCCGACTGAGTAACGATGTCATTCACGGCTACTACATGCTCCGGGGCGTAGATGCCACTGTCACTGCGGAAGAACAGACCCGTACCGATTGCTGCCAAAGCCATGAGCGCCGCGGCCAGTACGGGCTGCCGGAACCAAGCCATCCATCCGGGTTGCGGCTTCGCAATTTCCTCACGCAGACGCGACTGCAAACGAACGTCAAAATAGGGCGATGGCTCCGGTGCTTGCCATTCATCCAGCAGTGCCATGGTTTGGCGGAATTCGGCCATCTTCGCCTCGCAGGCGCCGCATTGCCCCAGATGATCGCTTACTTCAGGCGTCATGGCCGTCAGACCGGCGGCCAGATCGGGCATCAACTCTCGCATTTCCTCGCACTTCATAACCCTTCCCCTTGATTTTCTTCGCCACTGCCACTCACCAGGAAAACTGCATTTCTATACAAATTCTTTTAACTGTTCCCGCAAAGTCTCATACGCCCGGAACAACAACGATTTGGTTGCTGATTCGCTCAACTTCAAGATTTCAGAGATCTGCTTGTAATCCATCTGCTGGTACTTGTGCATGATCACTGCCAGCCTTTGCCTTTCAGGAAGCGCTTCGACCTTGGCACGGATCGCCATCAGCCGCTCTCGCCGCAGAAGATTTTGTTCCACCGTCGTCCGGCTGTCGGCCACGTCTATAGTCATGCCCGTCTCATCATCAGGCTCGTCCAGGCTTACCGTCACCTCCGGCCGTTCCTTGCGCGTATCGCGAGCGTGATTCACCGCCAAATTGGTCGCGATCCGATACAGCCAGGTCGTGAACTTCGCGCTCGCCTCATAACTTTCGCGCGAGCGATAAACGCGCAGAAAAACCTCCTGTGCCAGATCTTCAGCCACCGCCGTGTTGCGGGCCATACGGTACATGAAGCTGATCAGCGGGCGGCGATACTTCTGCACCAAATAGTCGAATGCCGACTGATCCCCCGCTTTTACCCGCAGCATGACTTCGGCGTCGGTGTAACCTTCCACACCTGCCATAGCAGCGTGCATAGTAACCGCAGGACGCGGACCAGGCATGGCCATCAAGACACTTCCGTCGATGGCGGCAGTGCTCACATTGGATTGAACCCCGTTGCGGACTGAAAGTTGTTGGGTTTTTTGATCAGGCCATTCCCCGGAAGTCCCTGTTGATGAAGGAGTTATGGCCACATGGGAAGATCTGATTTCGTCCGCCATGGAAGATTACTTAGGAGCATGAGCGCTTTTTGGCGACGCTTGTCTAGTCACGCCCTGCCGAACATAGGCTACCACGGGCGGACACGGGAGGAAACTGCCCTTAATGGAGGGTCGAAGCTAGAAACATTACCTGCGTCGCAACGATCAATAACCATTCCAACTGCTCTTGGGTTGCTAGAAGGGTCCCACGTAGTCCTGACATCCACTACCATGGGCAGGTGGTCACTGAATGTGCACCATTTTCTTCCGTTGCGAATTGCCAGCTTCTTTAGCCGCCAGGCGCCAGGAATAAAGACATAGTCGATGTGGAAGGGTCGCTTACGGCTTTTTAGAAGATACAACGTGTGCCTTGACTCGCTGCCCTGCGCCTCGCCGTAGAAATTGTGGTAGGCACTGACGATTCCTCTTCCTGCAAGCAGGTTGACCACATCCGTGTGATTGCCAACGGCGCGGTTTGCATCCCAAATGCTGTTTGAATTGAAGTCTCCCGCAACAATGGTGTTCGGACAAGACAGCCATCCAGGGTTCTTCACTAGAGCGTCATAGAGCTGGCCGATGTAGTTGTCGCAGCGCCTGCCACCAACCCGGCAGGCCCACACTCCAATCACGCGCAGAAGTTGCGAATTGACCTCGATGTCAGCGGCCGCGACCCAGTGCTGTTTCGGTTTACAGAGCAGGTGGGGACGCAACGGCTTGCGGGCGAAGATTCCCAGCCCTTTGTGCGGATTCGATCCCACCCAAACACCGGCATATCCCAGTTGCTCAAGGGTGGCGAGGGAACCCTTGCCACACTCGGAAATCACGGCCACATCGCAACCAAGCGCAGCTAGAGCGTCGGCCTTCTTGTGTAAGGCCATGGCGCAATTCCACGCGACTATGCGCATCAGTCTTGTACTCCTTTTTGCGCGAGCAAGTGCAGAATCTCGTCAGTCCCCATCGGTGATCTTCCGGTGGCGCTGGTTGGCGTGCTCTACTTATGGCCCCCAACCTCAAGCCGGTAGAGGGTGCCGAACTGGTATACTCAGGCACGGATTAAACGCACGTGGGCGCTTAACTCAGCGGTAGAGTGCCATCTTCACACGGTGGAAGTCATAGGTTCGAATCCTATAGCGCCCACCATC
>JASHQM010000164.1 GCA_030039165.1 Candidatus Sulfotelmatobacter sp.
CCCTGCATGGGCTGCGCCGCGTTTCCGAAGTCATCGGTGAAGTAAACCGAGCCATAAATTCGTGCGAAGGTGCTTGATCCTCCTGAGAGAGGATAGAGTCGCGACAGCGCTGCTACATCATCCGGAGCAGGCTGGTAAGGATTCGCGTAGCAAACCGTGATGGGAACGCAGTTAGTCGGATCCACGTAATGCATTACCGGAAAACCAGCGTAGTCATCGGGAGTGGGCGGTGGATCGAAAGTGATCACGTTCAGATTCATCTGCGACCAGCCCAACCCAAGAATGCCGCCGAGAACGCGAACCAGTCGATATTGCACATCTGTAAGCTGCGTCGAGGCAATCGCACACTGCCCATTGATGACAACAAGACCATGCAGAAAGTTGGCGCTCGCACTGAAATTGTCGATGCCGCCAAAGACGGCATTCCAAAAACACTGGGAGGCATCGCCCGCTCCCGCACCAAGCAGCGCGTCAGTGACAGACCCGTCGTAGTCATACACAATTCCCACCGGCTTTTGCGTGGCCGAAGGAGTGATGTCCGCGGGCGCGATGACCACCCCGTTCGCGTTGACTTCAATATTGCTGCCGTTGACATCTTCGCTAAGCTGGCCTGCCGCAGTCACAGTCAGTGCTGCGCTGGAAACCGAAGTCCACACCGCAAAGGAGCTAGCCACCAGCGCATTGGCTGACGCGTTCGAGAGGATGGGGCTTAAATCGCCCTGATCGGTGTAATAATTCACCGCACCCTGCGGCCAGATCAACGGCTGCCCCATCATGCCCGGGTTGAAATAGCTTGACCCCGCCACATATTCAGGGCCTCCAGCGCGAGCGGCCAGGGCAAAAAAGAAAATAACTGCCAACGCCATCGCCAACCGAAAGATGAACGCACGCAGGCCTTTGTCGATGTTTAGATTCATGGCTGTATGCCCGCGTCGTCCTTTCCGGTGAAAATCAAACGTCGCAGCGCAGGCACGAAATCGCCATAAGGGATAATCTCTCTGCCGCGCACAAAGGAATCCCCCTCGAAGGTCTGAATCTGCAGCCCATTCAATACAACCCGTCCGCGCGAATCTATGCCGAATCGCCCCATACCCCCGGTCACCGGACTCGTAAATCCCAGCCTGCCGGGAGGGTAAAGAAACAACACCACCCGTTCGCCGACTCGGTAACGCTCTCCCCGAGCCCAAAGGCCAGCCCACTCACGAATGGTGAGCCTCTCATGAGCCCGAACCCCTCGTATCGCATCGTCCACCTGAAATGTAATCGTGGTTGCGGCTGGGCTCGGAATGGACGAAGCACCCCGGTGCGCGATCGAGATTACGTGGCCGGAAAAGATGATGCCTGCAGGACGAATCAGCAACCGTAAGTCTCTGCCGATGGGAGGCATGGGATTGGAGCGCGGAGGACCGGGAACCGGCAACGTCGGAAAACGTGCCCCGGGAGGGGACAATAACGGAGCCGCCTTTTGCCCGCGGGCTGCGGCGCCAGCCGTGCCGTCACCGCCAAGAGCGCCCATGGCCAGTAGCGCAAACGCAGCCAAGGTGAGAGTGCAGCGCGCGAGCAGTCGTTTCCCGGTCATGTGTAACCTGAAAGGTGAAATGTCTGCTCGGAGGAACGCCGGGAAACCACAGCGATTTTACGAAAACGCAGGGTGAAGATTCTGTGATAGGTATCACACTTACCCTGTGGAAAAATACTCCGTTGCAGTTCTGTGCGGGAGCGATCCTTCGCACACCTCGAGCGTATTTCCCATTAATTTCTAGGCTCTGGCCGATGATACACACTAGTAGGGCACTCAACGTGAAAATTCTCTTAGTCGAGGACAGTGCGACAATCCTGCTGGAGAACCAAGAGGTTTTGATCCAGGCGGGATACGACGTCATCTGTGCGGAGGATGGCCAATCAGCTCTGAGAATGGCCAGAGAACAACAGCCAGACCTATTCTTCTGGATATGATCCTGCCCAAAATGAGCGGCCCAGCGGTTCTTGCCGCGCTCAAGAGTAACCCTGAAACCGCTGATATTCCGGTGGTTGTCTTGAGCGGCCTGCGGGAAAAAAATCGTCAGAAACTCATACAGGCGGGCGCCGAAGAATATTTCGAGAAAAACAGTTTGCTGCCCGCGCCTGGAATCAGCCTACTGCCTGAAACCCTGGAAAATGTAATCGCCCGCATCAATCGCAAGGCGGCAAACCGGTCGTCCAAGATTTCGGCTGGAAACATGAAAGCCATTTGATTTACTAGGCGCCTTTCTCGCCTGCTCCCAATTGACTTGCCCAAGGCACCCTCGTAGCATTACTGCCATTCCGGCACTCGTTCACCGCGATGATCGGCCAGACCATCTCGCACTACCGCATCTTCGAAAAACTTGGCGGTGGCGGAATGGGTGTCGTGTACAAGGCGGAAGACGCTTCTCTCCATCGATTTGTCGCCTTGAAATTCCTGCCAGATGACCTCGCAAAAGATCCGCAGGCCCTGGCCCGGTTTCAGCGGGAGGCGCAGGCTGCTTCGGCGTTGAACCATCCGAACATCTGCACGATTTATGAAATCAGCCTGCAAGAGGGCAAGCCCTTCATCGTCATGGAATTTCTCGACGGCATGACCTTGAAGCATCGCATCGGCAACCGTCCGGTGGACACGGAATTGATTTTCTCGCTGGCCATCGAGATCGCCGACGCGCTCGACACGGCGCACACGCAAGGAATCGTTCACCGTGACATCAAGCCTGCCAACATCTTCGTGACCAAACGGGGTCACGCCAAAATCCTCGACTTCGGGCTGGCAAAGGTAACGCCGAATGCGTCATCGAGCGGCAATACGGAAACCGATGTTATTTCCGACCAACTGACCAGTCCCGGCATCATGCTGGGCACCGTGGCATACATGTCGCCGGAGCAGGTGAAGGCCAAGGAACTGGATGCGCGCACCGACCTGTTCTCATTCGGTGCCGTGCTCTACGAGATGGCAACGGGCAAGCTTCCATTCGATGGCGCAAGTTCCGGAGAAATCTGCGGCGCTATTCTGCATCAGGAGCCGGCTGCAATTTCCTCATTGAATCCCAACATCCTGGCCGGCCTGGATCAAATTATCCGCAAAGCGCTCGAGAAAGACCGCGAGCTGAGATATCAGCATGCGGCGGACATGCGGGCCGATTTACAACGGTTGAAGCGGGATACGGAAAGCGGACACGTTGCGGTAGCGGGTTCGGGAAGTGTCCCAGGTGCCCCACTTCTGGCCGATGTTGCCAGAAGTGGGGAAGGTATAGACCAGGTCGGGATGGCCGTCCCTGGAGGCCTGCCCCAAACGGAGTCGAAGGGTGAAAGGCGAGCAAAGCTCCGCCACAAGCCTCGTAGTGAGCCCCGGCCGGGCGCCCGAGTGAGGCTCGCCGGCGCGGTAGCAGTGATCGCTCTTCTCGTCGCCGGCACTCTCTACTACCGCTCTCATCGCCCCAAGCCCCTCACCGACAAAGACACCATCGTGCTCGCCGACTTTGCCAACAGCACTGGCGACGCCGTCTTCGACGACACGCTCAAGACCGCGCTCAGCGTTTCTCTGAACCAGTCCCCGTTTCTGAATGTGCTTTCTGACAGCACTGTCGCAGCAACGTTGAAGCTGATGACCCGCCCGCCCGACACCAAACTCACGCCTGAGGTGGCTCGCGAACTTTGCCAGCGTGCGGGCAGCAAGGCGTATATCGCTGGGTCAATCGCCAGCCTGGGCAGCCAGTACGTGCTGGCATTGAAAGCCGTGAACTGCGAGAGCGGCAACACGCTGGCCGAGGATCAGGTGACAGCGGCGGCCAAAGAGAAAGTGCTGGACGCGCTCGGCGGCGCCGCCTCCAAGCTGCGCGGCGAACTAGGCGAGTCGCTGGCGACGGTGCAGAACTTCGATGTTCCTTTGGCAGAAGCTACCACTTCCTCACTCGAAGCCTTGAAGGCGTATAGTTTTGGCGAAAAAGTGAATCGCCAAGCAAGTTCTAGCGCGGCTCTGCCTTATCATCAACATGCCATCGAGCTCGATCCAAATTTTGCGATGGGCTATGAGCAAGTAGGCAGCGACTACTACAGTTTGGGTGAGTTAGGCCGCGCAAGCGAATACTATGCCAAGGCATTCCAATTGCGGGAACATGCCAGCGAAAGAGAAAAGCTGTCGATCACCGCCGAATATTATAGGAGCGTAACCGGGGAACTGGACAAAGCGGCACAGACCCTTCAGGAGGAAGTCCAAGCCTACCCGCGGGATTACAGAGCGCACCTCGAACTCGGGAACCAGTATGTCGAGCAGGGTCAGTATGAGAAGGCAAGAGAGGCTTATACCCAATGCCTACACCTCGCCAAAGATAACGTCGCACCCTACGAAGATCTCGTCAACACCCTGCTTGCCTTGCAACGCTTCGACGAAGTACGGCGGATAGTGCAGGAGGCGCAGGCGAGGAAACTGGATGATTTCGTCCTATACAACGCTCTGTACGCTCTGGCCTTCATTCAAAAAGATTCTCACGGGATGGCACAACAGCGGCAGTGGTTTATGGGCAAACCCGAAGAGAACTTCGGGCTGTCGCTTGCCTCCGATGCGGAAGCGTTTGCCGGGCATCTGATGAAGGCGCGGGAAGCGACGAAACAATCCGTAGACTCCGCAATTCGCGTTGACAGCAGAGAAACCGGCGCAGTCTGGCTGGAGAATGCTGCTTTGCGGGAAGTGGCTTTCGGCAATGCAATGGATGCGAAGCAGGAAGCAGTGCGGGGTCTGAAACTTTATCCCGCCAGTCAGGGCGTCCAGGTGGAAGCGGCTTTGGCTTCTGCCATGGCGGGTGACGCGGCGCAAGCTGAATCGCTCGTACAGAGCCTGGACAAACGGTTCCCGCTCGATACTCAAATGCAGTCGCTTTGGTTGCCTGCGATCAAAGCGCAACTGGCACTCAACCGCAAGAACCCGGCTGACGCCATCAGCGACCTGCAAGCAGCCTCAGCAATCGAGCTTGGACAAATTGGTTTCGTCATTAATCTCTCTTGCCTCTACCACACCTACATTCGTGGCGAGGCCTATCTTGCCTCAGGACAGGGCAAAGAAGCCGCCGCCGAGTTCCAGAAAATTCTCGACCACAGCGGCATCGTCTGGAACTGCTGGACAGGAGCCCTGGCGCATCTGGGCATAGCCCGAGCCAACGCCCTGCAAGCCGGCATATCTGCGAGTGGAAATAATGCTGTGGCTGCCCCACTCAAGCCCGATGTTGGCTTGAGTGGGAACAACTCAGCCCAAACCTCCCCTGCCGATCGCGACGCCGCCCGCGTCCGCGCCCTCGCCGCCTACAAAGACTTCCTCACCCTTTGGAAAGACGCCGACCCGGACATCCCCATTTACAAGCAAGCCAAAGCCGAGTACGCGAAGCTGCAATAAGGCCGACTGAGGTTCGTTGACCCGGCCCAGCGCCGCGGCATAACATTTCCGCCAGGGGGCAATATCCTCCCAGTTTGTGAGGTACACATCTCGCACCCCCGCATTGTCGAGAAGCTCGGTCGGGACGGGATGGACGTAGGGTACAACGCTCACGTGGGAGATATTGGAGCACAAACATGACTGCATTCACGACCGTGCCGCCACGTGCAAATGGGGTGCTGGAAACCTCCCTCTACGTTGAGAGTGCGGCTCGTTCCGCCGAATTCTATCGCAGGGTGTTCGGCTTTGAGCCGCTGGAACCCGACGAACCATTGAACGACCAAACCCGCCTTTGTCCGATGCGTGCCGGTGATCGCAGCGTGCTGCTGCTGTTTAAGAAAGGTGCCACTGCTGACACTGACACCAGGGGTGCGATTCACATTGCGTTTGGGATTGCCCGTTCTGATTTGGCTGCTTGGGAGCGCTGGCTGAATGAGCAAGGCATCTCGATTGAGCTGCGAAAAACGTGGAAATACGGGGGCGAGGCGCTATATTTTCGCGATCCAGACGGTCACCTTCTGGAGGTCGTGACACCGGGCGTATGGAGCATCTACTGACCTAGTCCGTTTACCAGGTCTCGATAACTTTACAAGAACTTCCTCTGGAAAGACGGCGACCCCGGCATCCCTACCCTGAGGCAAGCCAAGACCGAGTACGCGAAGTTGCAATAACGTTGCGTTAGAGTGCGATCTCGGCTCGCCACCCGGATCATCGCCAACGAGGGATTCCCTTCAAGCTCCTACAACCCTCGCCTTAAATGTTCCTCCGCGCTCAAATTCGCTCCCGCCAGCAATAGCAATCCCGTCAGGAACGCCCAAAACATCAGGCTTACCGAAAGCGCAAACGGACCATAAACTTCAGCAAAATTCAGCCGCGGCAGAACCAGAATGTAGCCATATTTCAGCGCCTCTGAAAGCAGTCCCATGATGATCGCCGTAGGCAACACTGCCCGCGCCGGAACCTTCCCGTTGGGCAAGACCCAATAGATCAGAAAGAAGATCGCAATGCTGGCCACGATAGCAAAGACTTTCATCACAGCGAATCCCACGACGTGCACAAAGCCGCTGCCATGCCCGCGCAGCAGGAACGTCATCAACGAAACATTTCCCGCGGTCATGGCTACCGAGAGCAGCGCCAGGGCGCCGCATCCAAACGCCAGACCCAGCGAGAGCAACTGATTTCCGAGATAAGACCGGTTATTGGGGAAGCGCCACACCCGGTTCAAAGCTACCTCGAGGGGCATGAAAATCCCCGACGAGGTCACAAGCAGAATCACCAGCGAAACCAGTTGCGTCCGTTGTCTCGCACCCACCATCGCGGTCAGGTTGCGAATCACGAACTCCTGCCCGGCCGGCAAATAGTCCCGCAACAGCTCCACCACCACGTTGTACATGACCCGCGAATGGAACACGCGGCGGATTAGAGTCATGAGCAATACAACGAACGGGAAGAACGAGAGGATCGCGTTCGCCGCCACCGAAAAGGCGAATGTGTGTACATCCGTCCGCAGCAGGTATTTGGCGGTCGAAACGGCCAATCTCGGACGACCCACTGCCCGCCTGCCTGCACTAGGACTCGGCGGGTCCTCTACAATTCCGGTTTTCGCTTGATCGGGCACAAAAGCTTCGGCAATCGTATCAAACGCTTGCAGGGAATTGGCGTTGCCGGAGGGCGAAGCACGCGAAAGCCGCCCCATTGCTTTGTTGCTTATACTTCGTTAAAGCTTCTAATGTGACCCATGGTTACAAATTAGGGTGTTTTCATTAATTTTGCTTGCGAAACGTTTCACTACTGCTTATTATCGGTTGTCTCTTGAACCGATCCTTGTCGGGGCACGAGCTTGTAAGGCAGGTTGATGTCTTGAGCAGGGCGGTAGAAATCAGCGCCGATCGTTGTAGACTCCGGAAGTTCGCGCCGCGGCCTCTTCATGCCGTCACGAATCAAGGGGTCTTTGCCATTTGGCGCCCTTCTCCCGCACAGAAAGACTCAACCGCGTTCCATTGAATTTCCTGAAGGGGGCGCCAGCAATGGCAGGCAACTACGGGGAAATTCGGGAACTAATTCTTCATATGGGAAAGGAGTTTGTTCTGTGAGAGAGAAGGGAACAGTGAAGTGGTTCAATGGGGCGAAGGGATATGGCTTTATCCAGCGCTCCACGGGCGAGGATGTCTTTGTACATTTCTCCGCGATTCAGGAGAACGGCTACCGCTCGCTCAACGAGGGTGAGACCGTGGAGTTCGATCTGCTCAAAGGCCCCAAAGGCTTCCAGGCCGGCAATGTGGTTCGCGCCTAGCGCCGCCTGGTCCCGATCCAACCCTCCCGCTTCCCCGCGGGAGGGTTTATAGCTCAGGTAACTCGCTTTACCGGACTTCCAGCGAGACCAGGTCCCCATCACTGACGCCGCCCGGTTTGTAATTCACCGCGACGCTGCGATTACTCCAGGCACATGAGAACGTGTCCGCCCCGATCAGCAGAAGCGATTTGTAATCCGCGGTCCGCAGCTTCAAAGTCTGTCCGCCCGAACTGACGGTGAGCACGGCTGCAGGCGATTGCGAGCAATCTACGTCCAGTAGCTTCCCTTCCAGGAACTTGGCTACTCGCGTATCGGCAATGGTTCCAGTTTGTGTGGCTTTCTCTGCTGCCGCTCGCTTGGCCGCATCCTCGTCGAGCACATCGAATGGCGACTTCTGCGGTTCCAGCTTTGGGGTGGAGGCAATGATGGCATTCGTCACGCCATACTTCTGTTCTGCAGCAACCCGGTCCAGCCGCTCGCGCGCTTTCGCGGCAATCTGCGGATTTCCGCTGGCCTTCAGCCTTTCCAACAGCGCTCGCGCCGCATCCCACTTTTTGTCCTCAACATAGATCTCCGCCAAGTGCAACACATACGACTCGTTGCGCGGACTGAGCTGGATCGCCGCCCGCTCGGCCTGCATCGCCGAGCTCTGGCTGCCGCCCTGCATGCGAGCCACGGCCAGCAGATCGTAAGCATCCGCGAACTGCGGATACCATTCCAGCACTCCCCGCAAATCCTGCATCATGTTAGGCAGGGCTACGATTTCCGAGTGCTTCGACTCGGCCATACGATACTTCATGACCGAGAGGTAAAGGCGAATCCACATATCGGATGGATTCAGCGCCGCTGCATCATTCAGCTCCTCGGCCGCCGCATCGAACTGCCCGTGCTCAATGTCATCCCAGGCCAACGCGCGATGTGCAACCTCATTTCCGACCGCGCTCACCAAAGTTCCCTCCGGCTTGTCACTCCTGTCGGGTTTCTTGGGAAACCAATTGGCTAGCGGTTTGGCTGCCGGCTCCGGCGTGGTAGCCAAGGTTTTCAGTTCGCTCAATCCCGCATCCCTCCGCTCCGGGATTCTGATCTTCACATCGGCAACCATAGCTTTCGCGTCGGTTTCCGGAATAGTCTTGAAACTTATCTCGTTGTCATTCGGTCCCACGATCTCAGGAAACGTATAAACCTGTGGGGTAGTGAGGGTGCTCGCCTGCTTGGCGGCATCCAGCGCCACAAACAACTGCGTGAGGGAGTGGAAGTAGTTCTTGACCGCCTGATCGAATTGGACCGCGGAAACTCCATATGCCTGCTGAATCGCCTCTTCCACTGGCACGTGCTGGTTCTCAACCAACCCAAAATACGTGCCCGTTTCCGGCAACTTCTTCTGGTTAATCAGGTAATGCACCGTCATCCACGACTGCGCGTAGAACAGCGTGTGGTGCGTACCTTCGACGTAGTTGGAAATACCGTGCTTCATGGTCAGCAGATCGGGCAGCGTGAGCCAGACCTGCCCGCTGAGTAGCTCGGTCAGCGACTTCGGCGGGTTTTGCACCTGCGTCTGATTCTGCAGCAAGTCTTCCTTGTATCCGGCTTGCAGCTCGGGATCCGCTCCGATCTCGTATTTCTTGTCATCCAGGCGGATCGAGCCGAAGTATTCGGCGAAGCCTTCATCGAACCATCCCTGAACCGGAGGATAGTTGTAGCTCATCAGCATGTGGGCAAATTGGTGCGCGACCGCGCGCCAGGATTCCACCTCAAACAAGTTCAACACGATGAAGTTCTGATCTTCGCCGGGAAGAAAGAATCCGTGCACATCGATCGGCTGATCCTGCTTCAAAGGCGCGGTCTGGTAATAATTCTTGTCGTTCTTGAAGGCGATGATGGTCAGCGGCAGCGGGTCGTTCAGCCGATCTTTCCCCAGAAGCGAGCCAAAAACCGAACGCATCTGCTCGAAGCGCAGCGCCACTTCTTTGCCCCTTTTTTCGCCTGCGTCAGTAATGACCGTGTAGTGAGACGAGTGAATCTCAAGCCACGGAGACTGCTCGGCTGCTGGCGCAGAGCGCAGGAACAAAATGGCGCATAGCAGAGCACCGAAACGTGAGATCGAGAAGCATGAGATCGAAATGGAACGAAAGCAGGCCATTGAAAGCGCGGGAGAGGAAGGACCTACTGAAAATGCTAACACGCGCTCAGCGGATTCCTCTATTTGTCATCCCGAGCGGCGCGGAAGTTTCGTGAAAGCGAAGCTTTCGCAAAGTCGAGGAACCTCGCGTTTCCCGAAGAACACGGCTCTATCTTGACGCGAAAAGCAAGAATATGCGGTGATCGGGCAGCAAAAACGCACATTTGCATGCTGGCGAGATCGTGTAAGTCATTTATTTTCAGCGTTAGTTTACCACTTTGGCCCCCGGCGCCCACCTGTTAGAATCAGCAACTTACGTGCGGTGCCGGCATGCAAATTCCGCGGCCCATTGCAGTTAGGGGCCGAATTCGGAAGTACAAGGAGTTAGGCAGGGCATGCTGCAGGCGATCGACCACTCGGGCAATTTTGTCCGCTCGCTGATTCCATTCTCAAACATTCCCTGCCTCGCTTTCATCCCGGAGATGGGAAACTAAAATATTGGTTGCCGCGGACGGCAATGCCGGAACCATCCACCGAAACAGGATGGTTGCGGCGGCCGCTCCGAGGAACTGGGCAGCAACGAAGGTCGGAACATCCACGGGACGGACGCCGGCGAAAGTGTCTGTGGCCGCTCGCGCCAGTGAAACGGCGGGATTGGCAAATGACGTCGACGCCGTGAACCAGTACGCAGCCGTGATGTAGGCTCCGACGGCGAAGGGCACGGCGGAGGAACGCAGCCGCGAGCATCCCCATATGACAGACATTAATCCGAAAGTTGCGATGAACTCGCTGAATGCCTGCGGCACGCCCGCACGCGCATGCCGTGAAGCCGAGAAAATTGGAAGCGCGAACATCAGGTGGGCACAAGCAACGCCAGCATACGCCCCAGCAACCTGGGCGAGCAGATAGCCTGGCACCTCGCTCCAAAGCATGCCTCGCTGCGAGGCGTCCGCGAGCGTGACGGCGGGATTGAGGTGCGCGCCCGAAATCGGGCCAAAGGTCAGGATCAGCGCCACCAGCGCCGCGCCAGTTGCTATTGTGTTGGCCAACAGAGCAATGGCCACGTTCCCGCCCGAGAGTCGTTCTCCCATAATTCCGGAGCCGACGACCGCGGCCAACAGGAATGCTGTGCCTAGGAATTCTGCAGTCATGCGAGCACGCAGGCTGAATTTCATTGCTGTCCAATCCTGTCGAGTTCCCTCTTTAGCGCGAGCCTGCCGATCGAGGCATGGGGCAAAGAGAGGAACAGGGCGATTCGGCGATCGAGCAGCAAGAAAGCATCGCGGAAGGCTTCTTGTATTTCTACGGGGGTGCCCACAACCGCGGCCGGATCGGGGACGCCCCAGTGCGCCGTCATCGGCTGTCCAGGCCATACGGGGCAGATCTCGTTGGCAGCTCGGTCACAAACGGTGAAAACGAAGTCGAGCTTGGGCGCGCCTGGCTTAGAGATTTCCTCCCAACTCTTGCTGCGAAACCCTGCCGCCGGAATGTGCGCGAGCTCGAGCTCTCTCAATGCTTCTGGACGCACTCTTCCCGACGGGTGGCTACCGGCACTGTAGGCAGTAAACTGGGGCCGGCCTTTGAAGTTCATGATGCCCTCCGCCATGATCGAGCGCGCGGAATTGCCCGTGCACAAAAACAAGACGTTGTAATGTGGCCGCATTAATCGTCCCTCACTTGCAGCAGGTGGGAGAACAACAGGATTTGTTCGGCTTCACGGCTCTGACAAAGGCGCTCATGAATTTGCCATCGATCTGCGGCGCGAGTACATCCACATCGATGCCCTGACCACACAAGAACTCGCGCGCGTCTTCTGCACGGTAGATTCTTGTGGGTTCGATTTCAATGTTCTCGAAGCCGGCAGCGGCGAGCTTGCTCCGGTAGTCGTTTTCGGCGAGCGCTCCGGCCACGCAGCCGACCCACAAAAGCATGCTGTTGCGAATTTCGGGCACGATTTCGCCGCGGGTGACAACATCGGAAACGGCGACGCGCCCTCCCGGCTTGAGAACTCGGAAGGCTTCGCGCAGTACGCGGTCCTTATCGGCGGAAAGATTGATGACGCAGTTGGAGATGATGACATCAACTGAGTTGTCTGGCAAAGGAATGTTTTCAATCTCGCCTTTCAAAAACTCCACGTTTTCGAGTCCGGCCTTGCGCTTGTTCTCGTTGGCCAGCGCCAGCATCTCGTCGGTCATGTCGAGGCCGTAGGCTTTGCCAGTTGGACCCACGCGTTTCGCGGAGAGCAGGACGTCGATGCCTCCGCCGGAACCGAGATCGAGAACGGTCTCGCCCGCGTGCAGATTCGCAAGAGCCGTTGGATTGCCACAGCCCAACGAAGCGAGCATCGCCTCGGCCGGAACTTGCTCGGCCTGTGCCGCGCCATAGAGGTTGGAAGTGATTGGGTCAGCACACGCCGTGCCCGCCGCCGCACCGCAACAGGAACTTCCCCCGCGTGCCACGCGCAGAGCCGCTTCGCCGTACTTCTGCCGGACTATGGTCTTGATCTCTGAGCTCATTGAATTCTCCTTATCTGCAACATGTCACCTGTTCCGGTTCCAGCGCCTTGTTTCGCGTGCAGCATTCCGCATAGAGGAACTGCAATAGCTGTTGCAGCGCCTCGGTGTCGGCCGTGTAGCGCAAAAAAGTACACTCGCGCCGCACCTGTACAAGCCCCTCCTGCCTGAGCTTGTCGAGATGGTGTGAGAGCGTGGAATTGGGAATGTCGAGCTCCTCCTGAATTTCGCCGACCACCATGCCTTTAGGGTGAGCCGAGAGCAAAAGCTGCATAATACGCAGTCGAGGCTCGGTGCCCATGGCGGAGAACATGTCGGCGAAACGGGCGACCTGCTCGGCGGATTTTGTGGTCAAGCCATTTTGCATATTTCGATGATTGCAGAAATATGGAATATTGTCAACGGGCAAAAATTGGGCCTGCTCAGATGACACGCAAGGCGCACCACAATCGGAAATTGGATCCTTTCAGGCGCGCAGAATCATGACTTCGGTGGCTTTAATCAACGCCACCGCCGTCTGTCCGGGCTTGAGCTGCATTTCGCGAGCTGAGGTCGCGGTAATGATGGAGGTGATCTGTTGGTCCCCGATGGAGATTTTAACTTCGGCCATCAGACCGCTGATGCGTATCTGATCGATCCGGCCGACGAGCTGATTGCGTCCGCTGACGCGGCGGATGGCTTGAGTGCGTTCCCCGGCGGTTCGGCCGCGAGTGCGGAAGAGCAGACGGTCGATCTCGCTTTGCGGAATCAGGTGATGACCGCCCGGCGTCTGCGCGCTGCGCAGCTTCTTCTTGTAGATCCACTGCTTGATGGTGGGAAAGCTGATGCCGAGCTGAAGAGCGGCTTCGCGGGGTCGCAGCAGAACCTGTTCGCGTCGGCCAGCTCTCTCTTCCATGCCCGAATGCTAGTACGAATAGTGGCCGAGGTCAAAGATCGCGGCCTAAAGCGCGCATCCGACTGCCGAAGCTCCACGCTTTACACGCGGGCCGGGACTCTCGCCTGGAACGCCCTGCGCTGATGCTCCGCGCGAGATTCTTCGCTCCTCCTGAAAACGCTGCACTCAGGATGACGGCGCCGATGAATTGAGCGCGGAAATCACACTGAATCGTATTGGAATCGACAGTGTATCAGTATTTCCTATACACTTCTGTTTCTTTCTTTAGACACCATTGGAGGTTCCATGCGCAAGGCCCTGAGCTTCGTCGTCCTATTCCTGTGTGCGTCCATGACTCCGGCACAAACCGGCACTAACAGTGCGACCCCGGACCCCTGTAAGAGCGGCCACGAGCTCGCTACTACGGATTGCACACTGACCTGGCACGGCATCACGCTGTACGGCGCATACGACGCCGGTATCGGCTGGGTCAGCCACGGCCTGCCGGACAATGGCTATAACTATGAAGGCGAATCTCTAGTGAACCGAAACGGCTATCAACATCGATTCCTTCTCGCACCCAACAACCTGCAGCAGACGGGGTTAGGCATCAGGGGCAAAGAAGAGTTTCGCCCGGGCTGGTCCGTCGTGTTCAACGCTTCGACGGGCATTAATCCACAGTCCGGACTGCTGGCCAACGCGTCCGCCACCGACACCATCAACAACGGTCTTCCCAGGAGCAGCTATTCGATAGCCATCGACGGCTCACGCGCGGGCCAACCCTTCAATGACGAAATCTATGGAGGTATATCGTCCACCCACTTCGGCACGCTGACTTTCGGCCGCCAGCGATCTCTCGGCACCGATGCGATGCTGCTTTACGATCCGGCGGGCGGCGCCTATGCTTTCTCCTACATCGGGTATAACGGCACCATGGCCGGAGCCGGCGATACTGAGGATGCCCGTTGGGACAACGCCATAAAGTATCGCCTCACTCACGGCCCGATCCATTTCGGCGCGATGTATAAATTCGCCGATGGTTCCGGCGGTTGCTACTCCGCCGCTGCAGCCGCGGGCAACCCCTGGACTGCCGCCAACTGTACGCCGGAATCGGCGCATAACAACGCTTATGGAGTCGACGGCGGCGGAGAGTACCGCAAGTTCTTCGCAGACGTCGTCTACCAACATTACAACCAGGCGATCAGTGTATTGAACCCCTTGCTGGGGCCTCAGAGCGCGACGGAGCCATTTGAGTCAACCACCGATAGCATCAATACAAACCCCATCACTGGGGCCAATGTGATCGATACGACCAACACCGTATATGGCATCGTCACCGATAACAGCGCCGTCATGGCTGCCGCCCGATATACGTGGAATCCCGTGAAGGTCTTTGCCGGCTTTGAGTGGATCTACCAGACGAACCCGACGGACCCGTTGGGCGTTGGCGCCTCGGACCAGGGCGGTTATGTCATGAGCGGCGTCGAAGACAACAATCTGGATTCTCCCAAGATCGTGCAGATCTGGTGGATGGGTGGGAAATACGCGATCGGCGGCAAAACCGACGTCACTTCGGCCTGGTATCACCAGCAGCAGAACGACTTTCGCCGTCCGTCCACCTGCTCGCCCGCAGCCGGTTTCCGCAGTTCCTGCGCGGGCGACCTCGATGAGGTGTCACTCTATGCGGATCATCACTTCACCAAGCGCTTCGACGGTTTTGCCGGAATTGCCTACTCCTGGGTGAGCGGTGGTCTGGCAATCGCCATTCCTCATGGCCCCGGCGTCCCTTATAGATACGACAGCAACATGGCTCCGACAATCGGCGGCCGTTTCGTCTTCTGACGGTTTCCGCTCGGACTGCGGACCGACCGCTTTCGCAGTGCGCAACATGGCCGCGACCAGCACGATCTACGATTTGCCT
>JASHQM010000165.1 GCA_030039165.1 Candidatus Sulfotelmatobacter sp.
GCTTCATCGTCCGCGGGCGGGTGCAGGGCGTTGGTTTTCGCTGGTTTGTCGAACGCGAGGCGCACATTCTCGGCATCGCCGGCTGGGTGCGGAATAATGCCGATGGCAGCGTAGAAGTGCTGGCGCAAGGCACCCGCGATCAGCTTTCCGGCTTGCGCGCGCACCTGCGCGAGGGCCCGCGGGCAGCACGGGTGGACAATGTCGAAGAATCCGAGGCCCGGCCATCCGCGATGAGTTCATTTCGCATTGAAGGAGCGTGGTAGCTTGTCCGCCAACTCAAGACTGAATCCCGACGAATTGAAGAAGTTAATCCGCGAAGTGCCCGACTTCCCGAAGAAGGGAATATTGTTTTACGACATCACCACGCTGCTGAAGAACAAGGTGGGGCTGGCGACTTTGGTTGACCGGCTGGCCGAACACTACGTCGATCAGCAGATCGACCTGGTCCTGGGCATGGAGGCGCGCGGTTTTATCTTCGCGCCGGCGCTGGCGTACCGCTTAAATGCTGGATTTGTTCCCGTGCGCAAAGTCGGGAAACTCCCGGCTGCGACGGTGAAATTCGACTACGCGCTGGAATACGGCGTCAACTCCCTCGAGATGCACAAGGATGCCATTGAAAAAGGCCAGCGCGTGCTGATTGTCGATGATTTGCTGGCTACCGGCGGTACGGCCGAAGCTACCGCCAAGCTGGCGAAATTGCTGGGCGCGGAAATCGCTGGTCTGGGTTTTGTGGTGGAACTGGACTTCCTGCGCGGACGGCAGAAACTCAAAGGTTACGAAGTGATGTCGCTCCTCCATTACGACAAGTAGGGGAGATCGTAATTGCGGCCGGCTATTTCCAGAGAGAGGCGATTGCTAGCGCGATGCCGGCCCAGATACTGATGCTCACAAGCGTAGCCAGACTCAATCCGAAAACTGCGCTCCAATTGATGTGCCCGGAATCTGACTGAAGGGAATGGGATGCCAGCCAGAAGGTAAGCAGGTCCGCCTCTCGCGTCTCGAGCATAATCCGATCGGCCGCGGAAAAAGCGGCCCAATGACCGACGGCTTGCCCCAATGACGGGCTGCGTCTGCCGGGAACAGAAAGAACTTCCAGTTGGTGACTCATCTCTTGCAACTCGATGCTGCCAATCCCGGCAACTTGGATGACTCCACCTTAAGCAATGTTGCTGGCGTCTTGGTCACGGAAATGTCAACTTCTTGTCGTTATTTCCCCGTGTTTTTTGAGTAGTGTGCGCTCATCGGGCCGTCTCTTCCAGTACCAACTTCGAGTCCCGGGAAAAATAGTTCTTGCGCCTGAACCAGTCTTCCATGGCTTCGCGGAGTTGCTCCAAAGGCACCTTGACACCGATTTCCATATGGCCATCAGAAACCGGTACGGTGTCGTCAAACAAGGTCGCATTGGTGAAGTTGCGCATGGAAAAACTGTCGAGCCATTTGATAGGGCAAGGCCGTCGGAGGCCCTGATCTTCATATTCGACACGAATCTTGCGGGCGAACATGAATCGATTTAACCACAGCGCAAACCTCAGCCGCAGCTTCGGTGGTAGACTCCGCCCATGAAGGTCTCCAGCGATAATGACCGTAACCCGGCTCCGGCAAACGGGTTAAACCGGCCCGCACTTTATATCGTCGCCACGCCCATCGGAAATCTGGAAGACATCACGCTGCGCGCCCTGCGCGTTTTAAAGGAAGTCGATTTGATCGCCTGCGAAGATACTCGCCAGACGCAGAAACTGCTCAATCACTACGGAATCACGACGCACATGACCAGCTATCACGAGCACAATGAAATGACCCGCGCCTCAGAACTAGTGAAACAGCTGCAAGAGGGAGCGAGCATCGCTCTGGTCACGGATGCGGGAATGCCCGGAATCTCTGATCCCGGATTCCGGCTGATTTCGCTGGCCGTTCGTCATCACTTGCCAGTCGTGCCGGTTCCCGGGGCGTCTGCGTTTGTGGCCGCACTGGTCGCCAGCGGTCTCCCAACTGATTCGCTGTGTTTCGGCGGATTCCTTCCCGCCAAGCGTGGCGAGCGCCGCACAACTCTGGAAGCGATCCGTCGCTCGCCTCGGACGCAGGTTTTCTACGAGGCTCCGCACCGCATCGTCGATACACTCACCGATGTCAGCGAAATCTTAGGCGGTGACCGGCACGTAGTCCTTGCTCGGGAGGTCACGAAACTTCACGAGGAATTTCTGCGTGGCCGCGCCGCCGATGTGCTGGAAACTCTGAAATCGCGCGACGGAGTGAAAGGCGAAATCACATTGTTGATTGGAAAAGCCGAGGAACCCGCAGTCCACGGCGCTCGCAACGCAGCAGCGGCCGGCGTGCCTGTCCGCGAAAGGCTGAAGCAGATCATGGCCGATCGCAAGATCGACGACAAAACGGCGCTGAAGCAACTGGCCAAAGAGCGGGGCATTTCAAAGAGTGAGGCGTACCGGGAGCTCCAGCGCAGCAGGTAAAGCTGGGCCTCGCCCGGTACTACTGTGCTCTCGACTCTGCAACTTTGCTCGGCGTCATTCCGAAGCCACACGCCTTTACCAGCGGGGCGAGGAGTCTCGCGTGCACTCGGCACGACATCGGAGTTCCGCGTCCCAAGGTATTCTAGAGACAGACTAACAACGGACGACCCTCCCATGCTTTCCGACCCCTCTATCCTCAGGCACATCGGTCGCCAACCCAAACGCGCGGCCGGATTCAAGCAACTGGTGCGCGAATTCGGCTTGCATGGCGAGGAGAGGCGCGAACTGGAGGCACATCTCACAAGATTAGTCGGGCGTGGCGAACTGGTTCTAATCAGCTCTGACCGTTACGCTCTGCCACAAGCGACCGATAAGAATCTGGTTGCCGGGCGCCTCACCATGCATCGCGACGGTTTCGGGTTCGTCATCCCTGATGCGAGCTCGTTGCCTCCATCCCTGAAGTCTCGCATCGCCGGAGATATTTTTATCCCTCCGCACCAGATCGGCAACGCCATGCATGGCGACCGCGTGCTTGTAGACGTCACTACCGTTCGGTCCGATGGCCGAGCGGAAGGCCGGATTGTGCGGCCGATTGTGCGCGCCAATCCCACAGTTGTAGGAATCTTTCATTACGGTAGCCGCAACAACTACGTCAAACCCTTCGACACGAAAATCACTCAGGAAATCATTATTCCGCCTGGCATGGAATATCCCGACAAAGAGCCCGATTCGAACCGGACTGCTGCGCCCCCCATGTCTAACCCTTCGCAAAAGTCCCGTCGCAAAGCAGGTTCGGTTGATCGTGTGCTTGGCGACGAGGCGGCGCGCCGAAGTGAATGGGATGATCTCGAAGGTCTCGTCGTGGATGTCGAAATCACCGATTGGCCCACGGCTACGCAAAGTCCGCGCGGGCGCGTCATCGAGATCCTCGGCCATCCCGACGACTTCGGTGTGGACGTGGAAATCACCATCCGCAAATTTCACCTGCCGCATCACTTTCCAGCGGCCGTTCTGGAAGAGGCGCAGGGCATACCGGCCTTCATTCCCGCCACTGAGCTGCGCCGCCGCCGCGATTTTCGCAATCTGCCTATCATCACCATTGACGGTGAAACTGCACGCGACTTCGACGACGCGGTCACGGTAAGCCGGCTAGAGAATGGCAATTTTGAGTTGCAGGTTCACATTGCCGACGTGGCGCAGTACGTTACTTCCGGTTCGGCGCTCGATCAGGAAGCCCGCTTGCGTGGCACTAGTGTCTACTTTCCTGACCGCGCTGTGCCCATGCTTCCGCTGGAATTGTCGACTGATATCTGCAGCCTGCGCCCGCAGGTGGAAAGGCTGGTGCTCTCCTGCGTGATGGAGATCGACCATCAGGGAGGGATCGTTGCATATCAGCTGAGCGAAGGGGTCATCCGTTCTGCCGAGCGTATGACTTACACCGCGGTCAACGCAGTGCTCGAAGGCGACGCCCCGCTGCGCCAGCGGTATGCAGCACTGCTGCCGACGTTCGAGCTCATGCGTGATCTGGCGCTCATTCTCAACCGAAAGCGGCGGAGGCGGGGTTCCATCGATTTCGATCTGCCCGAGCCGGTCATCGAATTCGACGAGTTTGGGCTGATGAAAAGCATCATGCGGTCGGAGCGAAACGTCGCGCATCGTCTGATCGAGGAATTCATGCTCGCGGCCAATGAATGTGTGGCGCAGCATCTGGAATCGCGGCACATCGCGTCGCTCTACCGAATTCACGAAAAGCCCGATGCCAAGCGGGTGTACGAATTCGAGGTTATCGCCGCTACCTTCGGATACTCGCTAGGCGTGGGTGCGCTGCCCATTCATCGCGTGCAACTGAGAACCGACCGCCGCGCCGCGCGTGGCACGGGCAGACCGGCGCGAACGATCGAAGTCCCGAAAGACGTCCACATCACGCCGGGCATGTATCAAAAATTGACCGACAAAATCGCCGGCAAGCCGGAAGAACGTATCCTGAGCTACCTGATGTTGCGGTCGCTCAAGCAGGCGCGCTACTCCGAAGAAAATCTCGGTCACTTTGCACTGGCGGCTCGGTCTTACACGCATTTCACTTCGCCAATTCGCCGCTATCCGGATTTGATTGTCCACCGGATTTTGAAGGAGGTGCTGCGGCAATATGGGCATGAATCATCGGAGTGGCAGGAAGCGGCCACGCGGGCGCGAGTGCCCTTGCCGTACTCCCCGCTGCATACTCGGCCACATTCTCCGCGACATACTCCGATGGATGGGCCGATATCGATCGAAGAACTGCACGACATTGCCGAGGAATCCAGCCAGGCTGAACGCCGCGCCGACGATGCCGAGCGGGAACTGTTGGAATGGAAAAAAGTCAAATTCATGCAGGAGCGGATCGGCGAAGACTTCGACGGGCTGATCACCAGCGTTACAAAATTCGGCTTCTTCGTCGAACTCACCGATCTGTTTGTGGAGGGCCTGGTCCCCCTCAATTCGCTCAGCGATGACTACTACACATACCACGACAACACCCGCCAGATTATTGGCCAGCGCTGGCGAAAAACCTATAGCTTGGGACAACGAATTCGGGTGCTTGTCGACCGCGTCGATCCGGTGGAAAAGAAAATTCAGTTCGCAGTCGTCGAAGAAGAACTCCGAAAGGGCGAGCCCCCGAAGCGGCGTAAGCGGAGATAGGGGAATGCTCAGCCGGACTGTTTCACAAATTGAAAAACCCGAATCCCAGCCGGGTGCATCGAAATCTCAGTTAGTTTGTTGTTTGGATTGGAAAGGGAACGTTATGCGCTCGATCAAGCCGGTTTGCTATTCCAGATTTTTCCTGTTCCTCGTCCTACTATCTGCAGCGTTGGCTGCTGCCGAGGTCAACACCGCCTTTCATGACGCTCCGGATTCAACCAAGAATGTCAAGAATCCTTACGAAGGCCGGCATGCCGCAGTTCTTGCCGGACATCAGCTTTACAACCGCAACTGCCGCTCATGTCACGGCCGCTCGGCGGAGGGGACAGGCAACGTGCCCTCACTGGTCGATGGCAAACTGGAATCGGTCATGCCTGGCGAAGTTTTCTGGTTCATCACCAAGGGCGATAAAGATAGCGGTATGCCATCGTGGGCAAAGCTGCCGGAAAAAGAGCGCTGGCAACTGGTCGCTTATGTAAAGTCGTTAGGATTGCCCCAGACCTCCCATCACGTCGTGAGCACGCACGCGATGGATGAAGGCGGTCCCGCTCTCAAAGCCCCGCCGCCCACGCCTCCATTTACCGACTTTCGTTACGAAAAGCCGGGAACGGTTCGCAAGATCACAGTCAACGATCTGCCGAAGCCCTATGCTACGCAGTCGGCAGAGAACGGCCCCGATCTCGTGGCGCGGCCGGAGAACGTTTGGCCTATTGCGCCACCAGGCTTCAAGGTCGAGCAATATGCCACCGGCCTCGATAATCCCCGCACCCTGCGCACGGCGCCGAATGGGGACATTTTCCTGACCGAGAGTCAGGCCGGACGTATTCGCGTATTTCGCGGACTGACTAACGATGGCACGCCTGAACTCTCGGCCGTCTTCGCGACTGGCCTGAAGCGCCCCTACGGTTTGGCGTTCTACCCCCCGGGCCCCAACCCGCAATGGCTTTACGTGGGAAGCACCGCCGAAATAGTTCGGTTCCCTTATCACAACGGTGATTTGAAGGCGACCGGCGTGCCGCAGCATATCGTCGATCTGCCCAACACCGGTGGCCATTGGACTCGCGCTGTCGCTTTTTCGCAGGATGGGAAGAAACTCTTCGTCGCCGTCGGTTCGGCATCAAACGTGAACGATCCCGACACGCATCCCGAGGAAAAAAATCGCGCAGACATTTTGGTTTGTGATCCGAACAACTGCAATTTGAGCGTCTATGCTTATGGCATTCGCAATGCCGGGGGCGGCATTGCTGTGAATCCGCAAACCGGAGAGTTATGGTGCTCCGTGAATGAGCGCGACGCGCTGGGTGACAACCTTGTCCCCGACTACATCACTCACGTGCGGGATGGCGGTTTCTACGGCTGGCCGTGGTGGTATATGGGCGGACACCAGGATCCACGTCAGCAGGGGAAACATCCGGAATTGAACGATAAGGTGATTACCCCCGACGTTCTCTTGCAGCCGCATAACGCTTCTCTGGAATTCACCTTTTATGACAGCTCGCAATTTCCGTCCGAATATAAGGGAGACATCTTTGCCTCGGAACACGGCTCCTGGAACAAAGCCGTCCGTGCAGGTTATGAAGTCATCCGCGTGCCGTTGCACCAGAGCGGTCACGCCAGCGGGGAGTATGAGGATTTTCTCACCGGCTTCGTGCTGCCGGATGGCAACGTCTGGGGCCGGCCAGTCGGAATCACAATCGCCCCCGATGGGTCACTGTTAGTAAGCGACGATGGATCGAGTTCGATTTGGAGGGTCAGCTACAGGGGAAAGTGAGAAACTCCGTCACTTCGGGAGCCCGTAGTCGAATCCGGAACGGCAGCGGAGGACCTCAAACTGGGTACGCTAAGAGGCGATGGTGGGCGCTATAGGATTCGAACCTATGACTTCCACCGTGTGAAGATGGCACTCTACCGCTGAGTTAAGCGCCCACGTGCGTTTAATCCGTGCCTGAGTATACCAGTTCGGCACCCTCTACCGGCTTGAGGTTGGGGGCCATAAGTAGAGCACGCCAACCAGCGCCACCGGAAGATCACCGATGGGGACTGACG
>JASHQM010000020.1 GCA_030039165.1 Candidatus Sulfotelmatobacter sp.
AGAGGGTGACTTCGCTCGCCATCGAAATCTACGGCGGTTATGGATTCACGAAGGATTATCCCGTTGAAAAGTATTGGCGCGACGCCAAGATCGGCAAAATTTACGAGGGCACCTCGAATATGCAGTTGGCGACGATCGCCAAGCTGGTACTGGGCGCAAAGTAGGCGCTTATCAGCGCGCCTCATTGAGGCTAAAACTCACACTGCGGGTCGCGATTCTCGACGGTCGCAGTCACGAGTTCGATCAATTCATCGACAACGGAAGTCGGCAATGCATCGTGCGTCAGGCTGTCGCACAATGCAATCAGATCGAGGACGCGCGCCAAACGGCGCCACTCCCCGTTCAACCGGCCTCCTGCTTCTATGTATCCATTTGAAAAGTGTGGCTCGAGTCTGGGACGCGACGAACTCTCGTAGCGGAGGAAGTGGCCAACATCGAACAGCGGGGAGCCGGCAATTGCGAACTCCCAATCCAGTACAGCAGCCACGCCCCACGTCCCGCCAACTTTCCGCATGAGCAGGTTCCGTTTGCCAAAGTCGCCGTGCACTAGATTGGTCTCCTCGTCCAGCGAGGCTAACTGGGTGGCGTGCGACCAAACCAAAGCCGAGATCTGGTCCCGCAAGTTCGTTTTCACACGCTGTAGTGCGTTTTCGCGGGCGAGGCACAGATCCACAAATCTCGGGCCTGGATATGCACCTTCCAAAAGCGAAGCAGTTACTCTAGGCCCGGGACCAAGCCAACCGGACTCGGGAAAAGTAGTGCGCCCAATCGAAGAAAGAATTTTGCCTATTTCATAGGCGCCTTCGGAAATTGAGTTTTTGTCTTCTTGATTTTTGAGCTCGCGGAATGCAATCCCTTCGACATAGCGCAGAAAAACAAACGGCGGAATTTCATTCATTCCGTCCGGCTCGGCATAAATGACTTCGGGAACAGGAACGCGGCTCTTAATCAGATTAAGGAGATCGACTTCTTTCCGGCAGAGCGAAGGATCGTGCTCATACATTCGAAGGATCATGAATTCGTTTGCTCCGTCAAGCCGAAGTCTAAAATTCGCGTTGCGATATCCCTCCAGGAGTGGCTGCAAGTCAACTGCGGTGTGGCGGGGAAAAGCGGCTTCGACGATCTTCTTCAGAACGTCTGCTGGCAAGCTTCGCCGCGGCTCCGGGCGGAGCCAGTGTGCTTCATGGGGTGTGCCGTGGATCACTGCCCCCTATTATTGCCAATTCTTTTGTACAGGTCTGCTTGCTTAATATGTGCATCCAATTGCACTTGAAAGCTGGGACTTGCATGGTTCGAAGCGAATTAACGACTTGTAGAATCAATAACTTCCGATTTGATTCCGCAATGGCTGAGAAGCTGCATTCCATCCCTGTACTTGCCACGAAGGCAAGACCGGGGTGCGATTTGACAATCTCGTACGGGTGTACGGCGGTGATGCCGCCCGAAACTGAGAAAAAAAAGAAAAAGCGCAGCCTCGTGCCAGTGCTGACCTTTCTATTCGTGGTGTCGTACAGCCTTATGACCGTACTCATTATTGAGCAAGGCTCGGCGATTCAATCGCAGCATAATCTAATCCAGGTTCTCATGCGCGACAGCACGGAACTGTGGAGCGGGAAGGGCAAAGCCCTGAGCGACCGTGCGGCCCATGCACAGGGACCTGCAATTAAGCAGCAGACGCCCGCCGTGCAGGCGCCTGGGCATGCTCCCGCAGCGCAGGGGCAGAAACACCGTTCGCAAAATCCCGCCGATAAAGCCGTAACGCCGGGAATTGAACTTCCTCCGGCGCCTGCTTCCGATCTGGTTGATCGGCGGCGGTCGTTGAGCACGATTTAGTTTCTGTGGAAAAACGCCGGAGCGCTTCCCGGGTAGCTTGAAGTCACGAAAGCGTCTGGAAAATTGGGCGACAATGAAGGTCCTGACCCTAGCCTTGTTGTTTAGTCTTTCGGCTGCCAAGTCCGCGCAGCCCACCCGCCAGCCCACAGGGAATCTCGAGCAGCACTCCAAAGGTGGTAAGTGGTACTTGGCCGCCACCGGCCACGCTGTCTACTGCTACGGGCCGGTCATGACCCTGCCCCAGGCCAATGGCGACCTGCAAAGAGTGGCCACGTTCTGCCGCGACGGACAAACCGTCGTCCCGCTAAAAGATTAATCCTAGAAATCTATCCAACGCTGATGACGCCGAGAGGAACGGATAGAGAAATCCTGGCGATCTCCGCGTGCTCGGCAGTAGACGGCTCTTGTTGACGTACACTAAGAGATTCATGCCCGAACTTCCCGAAGTCGAAACTATCGCCCGCGGCCTGGCGAAGCGCGTCACCGGCGATGTGATCGAATCTGTGTGGCTGGGCCAGAAGCCGGAGCCGTTAAAGTCGCCCGCGCGGGAAATTGCTGCCGCGCTCGAACACAGCCGCATTTTGGGCGTACGGCGAGTGGGAAAGCACATCGTTTTTGATCTCCGCCAGAATCACGGGAAACCGCCGCAAGCGTGGCAATGGATCGTTCACCTCGGGATGACAGGAAGGATGCAGGTTTGCGAGCCGCAGACGGAAATCGCCAAGCACACTCATGCCATCGCCCGGTTGTCATCGGGCAAAGAAGTGCGCTTCGTCGATCCACGCCGCTTCGGCCGGCTGAGCGTTACGCGCGCATTCCAGGCTAGCGGTATTGAACCCCTGGACGCCAAGTTCGAACGCTTTCTGGAGCTTTTTCGCGGCCGCAGAACTCCCATCAAGAGTGCTTTGCTGAACCAGAAGCTGCTGAGCGGGGTAGGAAACATTTATGCCGACGAGTCTCTGTTTCGCGCCGGTATTCGCCCCCGCCGCCGCGCCTCCGCGATTACGCGCGCACAATTTTCGAAATTGCTTGCCGCTGTAAAGCAAGTCCTACAAGAAGCGATTGTGGCCGGCGGTTCATCGGTTTCAGACTACGTCGATGCTGATGGCGAGGAGGGTTTCTTTCAATTGCAGCACAGGGTATACGGCCGGGAAGGCGAGCTATGCCCGGTTTGCGACACACGCATCAAGCGGGTCGTGGTCGCTGGCCGCAGCAGCCATTACTGCCCGCAATGCCAGAAGTGAAGGACTCAAGACCTGAATTATGAATGCGGTGAGCGCAACCGACCGATTACCAAAGCCCTTGTCCCTGCGAGCGTGAGCGAATGTTCGATTTGCCTACCGGCTTCGGCACCACGGATTAGTCCCACCTAATCAACCCGGCGTTAACCTAGTCTTACGCCCCTCATCGAAACGACGGAGCGATCACTCCTTCGGACAACAAGGTATCGGGTTATGCGCAATAATGGCCCCTCATTACGCCGCAGTTCGAGAGTTCCTGTAACTCTTCCCATTCTGGTGACGAGCATGGAACCAGGAAGCAAGTTTTCCGAGGTTTGCGAAACCACCGTAGTTAACGCTCATGGTTGTGCGATGCGTTCTCCAATGCAACTCGAGGCCGGAGCACCTGTGCACTTCCACACGCAGGACGGCCGCGAGACTACCGCGAAGGTGGTTTCATGCCAGCCCATTGGTGCCAACCGCCAAAGCTGGGTAGTGGCTGCGAGCTTTGATCAGCCGGAGAATTTCTGGGGCTTGAAAGCGGTGCCGAAGGATTGGATGCTGTTGCACGCAGCCCCGGAGGGGGGCGATACCCAGACGCCTGCAACTGAACAAGCGACGGCGGTCTCGGTGAAGCTGGTGCTGGAAAGAATCCGCAAACAACTTTCGGACGAGCATCTTAAGGTGGTGCTTGGCGAACTGCTTCATCCTTTTGAAGCTGAGGTCACCGAACTCAGGAATAAACTGACGCAAGGCGCTCGCCGGAACCGGTTCGAAGTTTCGCTGTCACAGATTCCTCCCGAAGTCGAACAGCAGTTGGAGCTTCGCCTGAAAAATGATCTCGGGCCGCAGATGCTGAAGCAGGCGCATGAACAGTCGGAGCAGGTGCTGCAAGCCGCGAAGAAAACGATTGCTGAAACAACGAAAGCCGCCCACGAGCACTTTCTGCAACGCATGACCCGCGACCTGGAAGGAGTGGAGCAACGAACCCAGCGAATCTCCGAAAATGGGGCGCAAAGCTTGCGCGAGCACTTGAACCGTGGATTGGGAGAGTTGCACCAGGAAGTCACCGATGCGGGCGGGCATCTGAAGCTCATCAGCGAGGATCTGCTCAAGGTGATGCGACAGAATCTGGCTCAGGAGCACGAGGCGCGGACAAATTATCTGGAGCGGGTGCAGGCCGCAGTTGCCGCGGAGTCATTACGCCTGCAACAGCAAATCAGCGACCTCGATCAGCGCGTTACCCGGCTTGGTGAATCCGCCCAAGCTTTGGAGTCTGGCCTGGATCAGCGGCTCTCAAAAATGGCCAGCGACACTGTCCGGACCGCGCGAGGCCAAATGGAGGGCGTGCTGGAGCAAGCGGTCAGCGACCTGAACGCACGAGGCGCTCAAGAGTGCGGCCGCCAGCTTGAAGAAGCGGGGGCGAACTTGGCGACTATGCGGGACGGAATCGAGCGTTCGGTGGCGGAGTCGCTGAAGGCCCAGGCAGGTGAAATTCTACAATCGTTTGAACGCGAGATGCGTGAACTTGCGCAGCTTTCGGTGGAGCGCTGGCGCACTGCCTTTACCGGCGGCCTGAATTCGCTGGTGAGAATTCTCGGCGAGCAATTTGTATTGCAGGCCGAAAGCAGCGATGCGGCGCGATTCGCGCCAAATGATAAAGTGCGCGCCCCACGAAAATAGTTGGGGCTATTGAGGCCAGGCTCAATCCTGGTCAACGTTCGCCTGTTCCGCGGGAGCCCGTAATTCCTGCGACAGGTGCGGTTGCGGCCATGCTTCCTTCGGCGTTTGGGTTTTGTCTGCTTGGAACTCAACCGCCACACTCAAACCTAGTAATCAGACCAGGCCTAGTCCTTTTGCTTGGGCGCAATGACCTGAAGCTACGCGCGCAATCGCGATTTCTGCGCTAGGTTGAGATCAATCTTTCTTTCAGAGGTTCAGACCACATGTCCACTCCCCCGTTTTTCACACGATTCTTCGAAATGTTGTGCCGCCACCAGTTTTCCTGGCCGCGCACTGGAGCACATGGCCGAGACTACCAGGTGTGCCTGATCTGTGGAGCGGCTTATGAATTCGATTGCTCCACCATGCGGCGAACGCGGCGTCTACCGGACACGAAACCGGTGTCGCTACGGCCCCCTGCACCAGCATGATGCGGCGCGGCCGAAGCCTCGGCTCCGAGGCAGGCGCTGGTTCCGCACCAAGCCCGCTTTTATTGCGTAAGCGAGGGTTCGTTGTACATGCCAGCCCTATCGCCTAGGTTAGAATTGCGCATTAGCGGAGGAGCCATGTACTTTGAACAGTTTTATTTGGGCTGTCTGGCGCATGCATCGTACATGCTGGGATCGGCCGGCGAAGCTGTAGTCGTCGATCCGCAGCGCGACGTCGAAATCTATTTGAATGCGGCGCGGGTACATGGCCTTGCCATACGCCACATTTTTGAAACGCATCTTCATGCCGATTTCGTCTCTGGCCATCGCGAGCTGGCGGCGAGAACGGGGGCACAAATCTATATTGGCGCCGAAGCGCATGCATCTTTTCCTCATGTTGCAGTGCAGGATGGATTTCAACTACAAGTCGGAAAAATTCGCATTACCGCATGGGCCACGCCTGGGCACACCCCCGAGAGCATGTGTTTTGTGGTCACCGACGAAGAAAAATCTGCCAAGCCTTGGGCCGTACTGACCGGCGACACCTTGTTTCTGGGCGACGTGGGGCGGCCGGATCTCTCAAAACGCTATACTCCGGCGCAGCTCGCGGGAATGTTGTTTGACAGTTTGCATAAGAAAGTTTTGCAGCTTCCCGATAATGCGCTGGTTTATCCGGCACATGGCGCAGGGTCGCTATGCGGCCGCAACATGCGTGCCGAGCGCGTTTCGACCATTGGCACGGAACGGCTGACCAACTACGCTCTTCAGATTAAGAACAGGGAAGAATTCATCAAACAATTGACTAGCAACCTGCCTGCGCGCCCGGAATATTTCTTGCAGGATGCGGAGATGAACCGCACCGGTGCGGCTGCGTTGTCCGAGCTGCAGGAATTGACTGCAATCGAGACGTTGGAATTACAAACCATTTTGGCCGAGGGCGGTCTCGCGCTTGATGTTCGCGGCGGTGATGAGTACGCGGCCGCGCACGTGCCAGGGTCGCTGAACATTGCATTGTCCGGACAGTTCGCTTCCTGGGCAGGAGCATTGCTCGGCCTGGACGCGAGGCCGGTATTGATCTCAGAATCGCCAGAGAAGGTTGCGGAAGCCCGCATGCGGCTGGCGCGCGTCGGATTGGAAGGCGTTCGCGGCTATCTTAACGGCGGAATCGATGGCTGGCGCGCTGCCGGTTTTGCGATAGCGACGCTTCGACAGATTACTGTTCACGATCTCAACTGTGAATTGCTCTCGCCCGCGATGCAGGTCTTGGATGTGCGCCGCGAATCCGAGTGGGAGGCTGGGCATATTCAGGGCGCGGTGTGGTGGCCGCTGGATAATTTCAGAGTCGCGCCGCCGGAAATCGACCGCGATGCTCGCGTTGCGGTGCACTGCAAGAGCGGCTATCGCAGCATGATCGCCTGTAGCCTGCTGCAACGCGCGGGTTTTCAAAATGTAATCAACGTCACGGGAGGATTCGACGCCTGGCTTCAGGCAAAACTGCCCGTGTCCAGCGAGAAGCCAGTCGAAGTCTGAGGCCGCGGCCTGAGATGGCAGATCCGGAAAGTCTACTCCAACCGGCGCCGCATTTCGCCCGGGCCTTGAGCACTTTCGGTATACTGAAAATATGCCAGTGCTGAAGAATATCGCGGCCATCGCCAAGGGCATGAGCGTTACCTTCCGCGAGATATTCCAGCCCACCATCGTGGAGAATTACCCCGATGGCGAAGGGCCGCTGCGTGGCGCGCATATCGAGGCACGCTATCGCGGCGCACACGTCCTGCAACGCGACGAAAACGGATTGGAAAAGTGTGTCGCTTGCTTCCTGTGCGCGGCGAATTGTCCTTCCAATTGCATATACATTGAGGCCGCCGATAATACCGCCGAAAACCGCGTCAGTGGCGCCGAGCGCTACGCCAAGGTTTACAACATCGACTACAACCGCTGCATTTTCTGCGGATATTGCGTTGAGGCGTGCCCGACGGATGCGATCACGCATGGCCACGGATTCGAGCTGGCCACGTTCAACGCCAGCAATCTCATCTACCGCAAGGAGCAAATGCTGGCCCCCCGGCCAGCACACATGGGAGCCAACATTGTTTTCAATCAGGCCGACGTGGACGGCGGCGCTCCGAAGGAGATGGTGGCGGGGAGCTGAGGGCGGATTTACGGTCTCGAGCAGTACAACGCCGGTCCCGAAAAGACCGGCGTTTGTGCGTAAAATAGGGGTCTTTGGTCGACAGTCTTGTGGTCGTAGCTATCGGATTTCTGCGTTAAGCAAGGCCCGAGAAACGACCAGCGCCTGACGACGATTTCGATGGCTGATTTCCTCCAACTCGTGCGCGAACGCGTCGTCATTTACGACGGCGCGATGGGGACGAACATCCAGTCGCGCAATCCTACGCTCGACGATTACTGGGGCAAGGAAAATTGCAGCGAAGTGCTGGTGCTCAGCCGTCCGGATATCATTCGTGACATCCACGGCGATTTCCTTCGCGTGGGCTGTGACATCGTTGAAACCAATACGTTTGGCGGGTCGCGCATTGTTCTGGGCGAATTCGATCTTGGCGATCGCGTGCGTGAGATTAATGTGAAGGCTGCGCAGCTGTCGCGAGAAGTTGCCCAGCAATTCTCCACCCAAGATCATCCTCGCTTTGTGGCCGGATCGCTCGGACCTACGACCAAGCTGCCCTCGTTAGGCCACATCGGCTTCGAAGCGATGGTGGCGGCGTACGAAGAGCAGGCGTCAGCGTTAATCGAGGGCGGCGTGGACATGCTGCTGGTGGAGACTTGCCAGGATTTGCTGCAGGCCAAGATTGCAACCATCGGGGTCCTCGAAGCGATGCGGAAATCGGGCAAGCGCCTGCCGGTGACTGTGCAGGTGACGTTGCAGGAATCGGGCACCATGCTGCTGGGCACCGAAATCGGGGCGGCGCTTACGGCTTTAGAGCCGTTCGATATCGACATCATCGGACTCAATTGCGCCACCGGGCCGAAAGAAATGAATGATGCGGTGCGATATCTGGCAGTAAATTCCACAAAAGAAGTTTCTGTTCTGCCCAACGCCGGCCTGCCGCAAAACGTGGGTGGTCATGCAGTGTACAAGCTCTCGCCGCAGGAGTTGGCTGACTATCACAAGCATTTCGTGCAGGATTACGGTGTACGGGTAATCGGCGGATGTTGCGGCACGCGACCGGAGCATTTAAAGGCTGTGATCGACGCAGTTTTCGGGGTCGAGCCCGCAAAGCGGGAAGTAAGGCGCACGGCGGCGGCTTCGAGCGCGTATACCTCTGTTCCGCTTGATCTTGATCCCAAGCCTTTGATCGTCGCCGAGGAAATGAACACGACCACGCGCGTGGAGCATTTCCGCAACCTGGTGCGTGGAAAGAAATACGATGACATTCTGGCCCTGGCCAAGAAACTCGTGAACGACGGTTCCCACATGCTCGACTTGTGCTGCGCCATCGTAGGCGAAGACGAGAAGGGGTACATTTCTTCGATTCTGGAGAAGATTGCGACGCGGGTACCGGCGCCGATCTTGGTCGATTCTACTGAGGCCGATGTTGTCGAAGAGGCGCTGAAGCGCATTCCCGGCCGAGCGATTATCAACTCCATCAATCTCGAAGATGGCGAAAAGCGGACTTCGCTGGTTCTGCCGATGGCTAAACGTTATGGCGCGGCGGTGATTGCGCTGACGATTGATGAAGATGGGATGGCGCTGACTGCGGAAAAGAAAACTGCCATCGCGCACCGGATTTTCGATCTGGCGACAAAGAAGTACGGCTTGCAGCCAACGGACTTGATCTTCGATGCGCTCACTCTGCCTATTTCGACTGGCCAGGAAGAATATCGAACTGCGGGGATCGAGACGCTGAAGGCGATCAAAAGGATCAAGAAAGAATTGCCCCAAGTGAAGACGATTCTCGGGGTGAGCAACATTTCCTTCGGACTGGATGCGTATCCGCGCCGTGTTCTAAATTCAGTTTTCATGCACGAAGCCGTTGATCATGGCCTCGACATGGCTATCGTGAACTACACCAAGATCTATCCGCTGTACAAAATTCCGCAGGAAGAAGTCGATCTGGCGCGTAAGCTGATTTTCCGCGACGAATCCAACGGCGACCCTTTGCAGGGGTACATGAATCACTTTGCCGGGATGAAAGGCAAGACGACTGCTACGACCGCGCATGTCGATACGCTGGCGGTCGAGGACAAGTTAAAGTTCGCCATCATCAACGGGGAAAAATCTGTAGGCGAAGGCGCCTACAAGAAATCGCTGGAGGAGTTGCTGGAAGAAGCGCTCGGTTTGTATTCAGCTTTGGATCTGATCAACACTGTGCTGCTCGATGGAATGAAGACCGTCGGTGACCTCTTCGGTGCGCGCAAGATGCAATTGCCTTCCGTGCTCGATTCAGCGGGCGTGATGAAACAGGCCGTGGCTTATCTCGAGCCCAAGATGGAAAAGAAAGCCGGTGGTGCGCAGAAGGGCACGATCGTGCTCGCCACTGTAAAAGGTGATGTGCATGACATCGGCAAGAATCTGGTCGACATCATCTTGTCGAACAATGGATTCAAGGTGGTCAATCTCGGCATCAAGCAGCCGGGAGACACGATCATCAAAGCGGCTCAGGAGCATAGTGCAGATGCCATTGGTCTCAGCGGGTTGCTGGTCAAGTCGACACTGGAGATGAAGTATGTAATTCAGGATTTGCAGCGGCAAAAGCTGGGATATCCCGTGATCTGCGGCGGCGCTGCTTTGACGCGCAAATACGTCGAAGACGATTTGCGACGGGAATACTCAAACGCGGTTTTCTACGCCGAGGACGCCTTTGCCGGATTGCACGTCATGGAAGATCTTGTGACCGCAGACGGCGCACGCGAGACGCGGCTACGAGACGGACGCACGGTGAAAGAGTATGCGAAGGCAGCCGCGGTGGATGAAGAAACCGGTCCGGTGTTTGCCGAACGGAGCGCGGTCGTCGGCGATGCACCTAATATTCCCCAGCCGCCCTTTTGGGGAGTGCGGGTTAGAAGTTACGACGTGCGGGACGTTTTCCCTTACATAAACGAAACGGCGCTCTTCAAGAATCAATGGCAGTTGAAGACAGCTTCGCAGGCGGATTATGTGCGGCTTGTGGAAGAGAAGTTTCGCCCAATCAAGAAGAAGCTGGAAGAGGAAGTGGCGGGGTCGGGGTTGTTTGAGCCGAAGGTAGTTTGGGGATACTTTCCAGTGCAGAGTGATGGGAATGACGTGATCGTGCATGAAGTCGCGGGACATCCGGGGGAGGCTTTCCCCACCCATGAGCTGCTCAGGTTTACCTTCCCCCGACAGAAAGATGGACGGCGGCTCTGCATCTCGGACTTCTTTGTGGCAAAAGATTCCGGAAAGATGGATGTAATTGGTCTCTCACTCGTGACGATCGGCCAAAAGGCTTCGGTTGAGACGCAGCGGCTGTTCGAGGGTGGCGAATATACCAAGTATTTGTATCTGCATGGGCTAAGCGTTGAGACAGCAGAGGCGTTGGCGGAGCTGCATCATAAGAAAATGCGCGAGGAGTTGGGAATCGCCAGTGAAGACGCAGCCGAAGTTCGCGATCTGTTTCACCAGAAATATCGCGGATCCAGATACTCGTTCGGTTATCCCGCATGTCCGAATCTGGGAGATCAGACCAAATTATTCGCCCTGCTCAAGCCGGAAGAGAATGTCGGCGTGCGTCTGACCTCGTCGTTCCTCCTGGAGCCAGAACAGAGCACGTCGGCGATTGTGGTGCATCATCCGGCGGCGAAGTATTTTGTGGTGTGAGCTGGCCCCTAGAATGACGTTACCAGGCGGAAGGTATATTGGCGCGCCGGGCCGATGGCGTTGCCTGAGAACAGACCTCCGAAGTCGATCAGCTCAAGCGTGTTGCCCAGGTTTGCGACGTCGCCCTGCAAGCGCATCGAGCGCTTTTCGTGTTCATAGAGATCGACTCCCACCGAGGCATTTTGCGTAAAGTAGGGGAGGATGCGGTCGCGATTGAAATTGAGGTGATTCACCATTACCTGACCGTACTGGAGGGCATATTGTTGAGGAGATAGATCGGGTTCAAATGGCAGCCCGGTGTTGTAATCGGCGCCCGCAGCGATCCACAAGCGGGGAGCAACCTGATAGCGCCAGCGGGTGCGAATCGTGTTCCGCTGGTCCTGCGAATCGGGTATACGGCCGGTCAACTGAGTATTGACGAGGGCGCCACTCGGCCCAACGGCCACACCATTGACCGACCCGAGCAGGAGACCACCTACCACTGGCAGCCAGCAGTTTCCTACAATCCAGGAGTAACTTCCAAAGCCCGATAATCTCCCCCAGTGGAGAACTTCTAGTTTAGCCTCCGCGCCGTAGAGAACGGCCTTCCGGAAGGCGATGGGGAAGCCGATCGTGCTGTTGAGAATGGCGTCGTCGTCGGAGTAATTGCTCATCTGCCGGCGGAAGGTGTTAGCGTCCAACCGCAATCTCCCGGCAAAGCCCTTGGTCATACCTGCTTCGAAATAGTCTCCGTGTGACGGCAGAACCGGCTGCCGCAAAGAAATAGGATCAATGTCCACCACAGTCGGAGAACTGGTTAGAAGAATGTTCTCGAATTCCGGGGGCTGGAACATTCGATCATAGGCGGCGTGCACATTCACGCCAGCGTCGGGGAAGTAGCGCGAAGCAGTGACTCGCGGACTCACCGCATTCTGGTTTACCAGCAACTGGTAGTGGTCCCAGCGAACACCCGCGCTGACGGTATAGCTGCCGAGGCGGATCAAATCCTGAATATAAGCCGACTGCTCAAGATCCGGACGGCTCCCTTGAAAGTTAAACGAAGTCGAGCTGCCAGGGTCGAAAAAGCCCAAAGTGATAGGGCATTGAGGGTCCACAGGGATGGGCGGGCCGGGAGGGGTAGGATTTGGAGCTACAGTACCGGAGCAGTCGGGAATGGCGTCAAAGAAGTTTTCGTGGAGGAACATGTTGTCGGATTCGATGCCCGCCTTCCATTCGTGCCGGCCCTGGTGAGTCGAGGCGCTGCCGTTGAAGTAAACCTCGTTGAAGTAGTTGTGCTGGGTTACATAGATAGGCCATGATTGCGGACTGGAAGTAAAGTCGTTGGAATTATCACGGACCATGAAGCGCACCCAGCCAATTGTTTCAGGGGAAAAGATGTGTTGGTAGGAAGCGCTGCCCATGGTTTCAAAGTTATCGCCATGCTGTAGCTGACCCCCCGGAACGAATGTACAGTCGATCGGCGCCCCGATTGGACAGTCGCCATTGTTATCTGCGTTCGGCTGCCACACCCCGTCCAGCCAAGTCCCGTTCGGCAGGTACGATCCGTTCTCCTGGACAAGTTCGTTGGGGTTCTGATAACGCGCAAATTCATGGCTGACAATCAGCGTGAGACGGTCTTTTTGGGTGAGCTCCCGCTCATAGCTCGCCGAACCACTACCAGTCGTACCGTTGTTGGTGTAATTTTGAGGGACCACTGGGTTGAGATAGTGTTCCGTCATGTTTCCGGAGCCGCTGATGCTAAAGGTATTCTTGTTCGAAGTGTATTGATCCTGAGTATTGATCCCAGCCGTGTCATAAGAGCCGCCGAACGTAGTGAGCTGGCCGTGAAGTCCTGGGTCTTGATTCTTAAGGGTATTCACCTCAACTACAGCGCCCATCTTCCTGCCATATTCGGCGGGAATGCCGGCCGTATAAATCTTGAGGGACTCAACGTCATCGGCATCGGCGGGTTCCGGACCAAAGCCGGGCGAGCGGTTATCGGTGAGGGGAATGCCGTCGACGACGAATAGAATTTGATATTCCGAACCGCGGGCGTGCAGAACCGCATTGCCTTCGTAGAGCCATCCGGGCTCGGTATTCACCAGGTCTTGCATAGAGCGGCCGGGGATGGCGGTTAACCGATTCTGAATCGTCTCCGAACCCATTTCATTGACGGAACCGGCGCGATAGGGATCGATCAACGTGGCCGACGCGCTCACATTGACTGATTCGGAAGCTGTCGCTACTTTCAGCCGAATCGCACGTTCCAAGGGGAGAGCGGAGCGTATTTCCACCTGCTCGAAAACCTGAGCAAAGCCCGGCGCTAGAATGCGTACCTGATAGATTCCGTACGGCAGGCGCTTGGCATCCAGGTTTCCTTGGTCGTCCGTCGTCAACGTAGCACGATACTGATTGGCCTCACTGACGAGCTCGACCGTACTCTTCAGACCCAATCCAGAGGGATCGGTGATGGCCAAGCGCAATTCTCCTGAATTGGTTTGCGCAAGCACGGGAGAAGTGCAGAGAAGTAGGGCAACGATCAGCTTTTTTTTCATCTTTGAATTGATAAGCAATTGGATTGGCTCTTGAGTTGCGACATCAGAACCGCAATCAATCCAGTTCCCAGCAAGGCAGCAGTAGTTTTTTCTCTCTAGTTCAGTATTCCCTGATCGGCAATTTTGTTCAGCTTATTTTTTCAGGCTCATGTTGATTCCCTGCCGCAGTAACCACATTGGTAGATAGTCATGATTTCCGATCACGTGCTGATATTAAAATGTGCGTAACCATCATCTCGTCATTTGGGGGGCACAGGGTGAAAACTAATTGGATATTTGCGTGGACCATGGCTGTCGTTCTGCTAATAGGAACGATTCTCAGCATCACGACTGCGTCTGGCCAAAAGAGCTCCGCCAATTCATCTGGAGCGAAGCTATGGATGTCTGCTATGGATACCGACCATGACGGGACAGTCTCCAAGCAAGAGTTCCTGGGCTACATGGAAGCTCAGTTCGACAAGGCCGATACTGATCATGACGGGACTCTGGATAGAAGCGAATTAGAGCAACTGCGAAAGAACTTGGGATTGGCAACAAAGCAGTAATGGTCGACCAAAGATTGAAAGCCGGGGTTTTCCGGAAAACGTCATTGCCACTCGGCGTGCTAATGCGTGCGGAGCTTGCGCTTCTCGCTTATTATTTGCCTGGCATGAAAAAATCGGTTTCCGCAACTTTGTTCATTGCCACGGCGGTCGCGCAGCAAACTCCGAATCATTTTGAACCCCCAAACTAGAAATCGGGACGCCAAAGTGTGTTAATCTCCAGTTTCCGCTAGTTTTTTCGTTCCTTTAGGTGTTCCATGTCGCCTACCTCCATCCTTGCGTGGCCGCTGGAACGGCTATCTGCTGCTGAGGCGCAGCCCGCTTCCTGTGAAATGGAAGTAGTGGAGCTGTTCGACGAATTGCGCGACCGGCTGATGCGCTATCTACTGGCGATGGGACTTCCGGCGCATGACGGCGAAGAGATTGTTCAGGAGTCATTCCTGCTGCTGTTTCTGCACCTGCGCAAGGGAAAACCACGAAATAATCTCCGCGGCTGGATTTTTCGTGTGGCCCACAATCTGGGATTGAAACGACGCACCGCCAACCAGATCATGCTGCACCGGGTGGTTGAGTTTGATGATACTTTGCCGGAGCAGAGCGCACGAGCGAACCCCAATCCCGAGGAAGAATTTGGAAACCGGCAACGGCAGAAACGGCTGCTCGCGGTGGTGTGGGCGATGCCGGAGCGCGATCTGAGTTGTTTCCTTCTGCGGGCGGAAGGTTTGCGCTACCGGGAGATCGCCTCGGTTTTGGGCATTTCAATCGGGTCCGTGGCCGCATCCGTAGCCCGCGCATTGCAACGATTGGAGCGCGCGGACAGGAGCTCGTAAAACTAATGACTCGCGAATCTATTCACCCGTCCGATGAGAACTTGTTGCTCTATGCCGACGGCGATCCGGCTGGCTGTACGGAAGCGATTACCGCCCACATCGCCGACTGTGCCGAATGCGAAGCTCGTTTGAGTAAGATCAAAAGTACACTTGCCGATTTCGCTCATGCGCACCAGATTTACCATGCGAAACTGTCCCCCGCGGAAAAAGCACGCGCGGCTTTGGTTTCCCAGATGAGAGAAATACGAGCCGTAAAGCGTTCTTTCTTTCCCGGGGCGCCCGCTTGGCGTGGTTACGCTGTGGCGGCTGTCGCCTTGATCGCGGTTTCACTGCTTGCGGTCTATCAGCGAGGAATCCCTCTAAGACAATCGCTACCGGCCTCCGTAACGATGTGGGTTGAACCCAAACTCAACTTGACGCCCGGAGCCACTCTGCCCGTAACCAAGGCGCAAATCTGTTCAGCGACCGCCAAACCGCGGGATTCTGTCGTGCCGGTTTCACTGCAGCTCAAGGTATTCGCCCTTTATGGAGTGGGAGCGGCTTTCGCGAATTATGAAGTGGATTACCTGATTACTCCGGAGTTAGGCGGTGCTACTGATATCCGCAACTTGTGGCCGGAGCCTTACTTCGACACGGCGTGGAACGCCCACGTCAAAGATCAATTGGAGGATCGTCTGCACGAGATGGTCTGCCGTGGCGATGTCGACCTGGCTACAGCTCAACAAGACCTTTCGAGAGACTGGATCGCGGCATACCGCAAGTATTTCCATACAGACCTTCCGCTGGACGATGCCTCACTTCGCCGCCTCTAATCGATCGTCGCCCGTGCCATCCCGGAATGCCCAATTTTTACAAATTTTAGACATCAATCTGACAAATGATGCGGCAGCATGGGCCAAAATCAGGGTCGAACTCTGGAACCTATTTCCAGTTGATCTTCGCACCCTCCATCATTGAGGGAGTGGGGAAACCGGCGTCTCCACCGCAGGGGGTGGGAACGTCGGTTTTATTTTGGATTGCAGGTTGCGCCCTGCTTTGCCCTTTCGAGCAGACTGCGACATCTTCCACGCCGACGCAGCCGGAAACGGGCATCCTTGACCGGTCCAATCGTCGCCGGATACTATCAACCGGGTTGCTATGGACCAGGATTCTCTGATCGGCCAGTCCCTCTCGCACTACAAGATTCTGCGCAAACTGGGAGCCGGTGGCATGGGTGTGGTGTATGAAGCTCAGGATTCACAACTGGGTCGCCACGTGGCGCTAAAATTCCTGCCGCCTGAAATGGCCCAGGACAGCCAGCTTTTAGAGCGCTTCCAGCGCGAGGCGCGCGCAGCTTCCTCGTTGAATCATCCGAACATCTGCACAATCCACGCGATTGAGCAGTACGAGCGCCGGCATTTCATTGTCATGGAATTGCTGGAGGGAGAAACCCTAGCGCAAAAGATGAATCGGCAACCCATGACGATCGACAGGCTGGTGAGCCTGGGCATACAGATTGCCGATGCCCTCGAATCGGCTCAAGCCAAGGGGATCGTGCACCGTGACATCAAGCCCGCGAATATTTTTTTGACCGAGCGTGGACAAGTAAAGATTCTGGATTTTGGGCTGGCAAAAATTAACTTTGGCGAGATGTCAATCGAGCAGTCGGCGACTCTCGCCGCCCCCGAATTGACTTCACCCGGATCGGCCGTTGGCACAGTTTCCTATATGTCTCCCGAGCAGGCCCGCGGCCATCTGGTCGATGCCCGGACCGATTTGTTTTCTACCGGTACCGTCCTCTACCAGATGGCAACCGGCACCCTCCCTTTCCCGGGAGATACTTCAGCACTAATATTCGACGCCATCTTGAATCGAAATCCTCGGCCGGCGGGCGAGCTGAATCCTCTGCTGCCTCCCGAGTTTGTTCGTATTCTGGATAAGACGCTAGAGAAAGACCGCAACCTGCGCTGTCAGACCGCCACGGAGCTTAAGACCGATCTCAGCCGCCTGAAGCGCGACCTTGAATCCAGCGCCCGCGCTACGAAAGAGAAGACCGATTCCGATTCCGGCACCCACAAGCCCAGCAGGAAATCGGTCGCCGTTCTTTATTTCGAAAACCTCAGTGGCGCAAAAGAAGATGAATACCTGCGCGACGGCATTACCGAAGATGTCATTACTGAGCTTTCCAAGATTCGGGGACTGAATATCTTTTCGCGGCCCACGGTTCTTGCTTTTCGCGACAAGCAAGTTACCCCCGCGCAGATTGGGCAGCAATTGGGCGCTGCCTTCGTCTTGACCGGTACTTTGCGCCGCGCCGGGAACCGCCTGCGCATTAACGCCCAACTTGTCGATACACACACCGATTTCCCGCTCTGGTCCGATCGTTTCGACCGCGAGATGAAGGATGTGTTCGAGGTCCAGGACGAAATGGCCCGCAGGATCGCCGAGGCTTTGCGCGTCACTCTTTCTCCGGAGGAGCTTGAAGCGTTGTCTGTCAAGCCAACGGAAAGCCTGCAAGCCTACGATCTTTATCTGCGCGGCAAGCGCTACGCGCGCCGGCAGACCCGCCAGGACCTCGAATTTGCGCTGGAGATGTTTGAAAATGCAGTGGCCATTGATCCCAGCTTCGCCCTCGCTTACGCTGCCAGCGCAAATGCATGCGCCATGTTCTTTTGGACCTTCAGCCGCGATCAGAAGTGGGTGGAACGCGCACGGGAAGCCTCGGGTAAGGCCGTGGCCCTGCGCTGGGACCTCCCCGAGGTGCAGGTCAGCCAGGCCTGGGTTTTGTATGCGGCGGCATTGCATGATGAAGCCGTGCGCATGTTGAAGAAGGCCATCGAACGCAAACGCGACTGCGAGGGTGCTCATTACCTGCTTTGCCGTGCCCTGTTCGCCGCCGGACGCTATCAAGAGGTTGTTGATACTGCAGAAGTTGCCATCGAGGCCAGCGGCGAGGACTACAACGTCTATGTGCCGATCCTGAACTGTCTTGGCGCCATGGGGAAACAAGAGGCGGAGCACAACATGCGCCAGCGAAGGATGGCGGCCCTCGAAAACCATTTGAGGCAGGTTCCTGAGGATGCGCGCGCGCGCATTTTGCTGGGCTCCGACTATGCATCTCTGCATCGCGCCGATGACGCGCTGCGCGAACTCAACCTCGCGGTTACCTTGCGCGCGAATGAAGCTTCGATTCTCTACAATGCCGCGTGTTTATACTGCAAACTCGACAAGAAGACGGAAGCTCTTGATACCTTGCGCAAGTCCTGGGAGGCGGGCTTCAAAGATGCAGAGTGGGCACGCCGCGATCCCGATCTCAACCTCCTGCACGATGAGCCGGAGTTTGACCGCTTATACCCGGCCAAGGCCGCGCCACCAGCGAGCCAAGCTTCTTGAGTTCTTCGACAGACAAGACGCGTAAACTCGACAGTCAATCGCCTCAAATTACCGAGTTTCTCCGCGTGTAATTTACCTCGATAATTTCCGCAGAAAAATGTCCGCTGCGATGAACACCGCAAAGACGACTGATATCACTCCATTCATGGTGAAGAACGCCGCGTTCAGGCGGGAAAGATCGTCGGATTTGATCAGCGAATGCTCGTACAGCAGCAGAAGGGTAACTGCGGCAATGCCCGCGATTGCCAGTTTGCCTAAGCCAAAGGCGGGCACAAGCGCGATGAGCAGGAGAAGCATGATCGCATGAAACCCACGTGCAATCCATAGAGCGCGAGATATTCCGGCGTGGCGCGGGATGGAATGAAGACCGGAGGAGCGATCAAAGTCGAAATCCTGGCAGGCGTAGAGAACGTCAAAGCCCGCAACCCAGAAGGTTACTGCTGCCGTCAGCAGTAAGATTCTTACATCGAGCGATCCGCGGACGGCAATCCATGCGGCTGCGGGAGCAATGCCCAAAGCAAAGCCGAGCACGATATGCGACCAGCGCGTGAAGCGCTTGGTGTACGAATACAGCAGCAGCACTGCCAGGGCCACCGGCGAGAGCAAAAGCGCCAGGCGATTCAGTTCAGCCGCGGCCAGAAGGAATATGCCGCAGGCAACTATTACAAAAATAGCGACGAAAGCTGGCGACAGGTGTCCGGCGGGCAAGGCGCGCGTACGTGTGCGGGGATTGGCGGCGTCGATAGCGGCATCGGCGAGGCGGTTGAATGCCATCGCAGCCGAGCGCGCCGCAACCATGGCTACAATGATCCAAAAAAGTTGATACGCAGTGGGAAGGCCGCCGGCCGCCAGCATAGCTCCGCACAACGCGAAGGGGAGCGCGAAGATCGAGTGCTCCCACTTGATCATGTCGAGCGTCACGCGCAGATTGTGCAGAACCGCCACGAGAAGATTGTAAAGCAGAAGGTCTCATCCCGAACCGAGCCACAAAACTGGTGAGAAACCTGTTTGTCCTGGCGCAGTTTGCCCGAACGTAGCAAATGATTTACTCTCGCCGCAGCCGGTAACATGACAAAAGCCCATGTCTAGTCCGCACGCCAAGCCGACCGAGTTTTCCCACGCCATGAGGCGGGAAATCTACGAGCAGCCGGTCGCTATCGCCAAGACCATCGAGCAGCATCTCAGCAGCGACATCATTTTCCCGGGCGAATTGCGCGCCCTCGAAAGCTCTCTCCTCACCTTCGAAAAGCTGATCATTGCCGCCAGCGGATCGAGCCGTCACGCCGGACTTGCCGGGGAAATCATGATCGAGGACCTTTCCGGTGTGGCGGTCGATGTTGAGTATGCCAGCGAATACAGCTATCGCTCGACTCACGCCGCTGTGGAACCCATCGTGATGGTGGTCACGCAATCGGGCGAGACAGCGGATACCATCGCCGCGCAGCGCGAGGCTTTGACTCGCGGCGTGAAAACCATTGCGGTTTCCAACGTAGCCGAGGCAACGATCCCGCGCGAAGCCAGCGCAGCTCTGATTACCGGTGCGGGGCCGGAACTTGCTATTCCTGCAACCAAGAGCTTCACTTCGCAGTTGACCATTCTTTATCTGATGGCTTTATTCCTCGCCCGCAAACGAGGCCGCATGACCTCCGAGGTGACGCGCTCGTTTCTCCAGCACCTGCTGCGCCTGCCAGACCAGATTGAAGCCAGCCTCCGTTTATGGGATGCATTGGCGGAGCAGTTTGGCGACAGCCATTATCAGGCGGAGAAGTTCTTATATCTCGGGCGAGGGGTGCATTACGCCATTGCCCGCGAAGGTGCGTTGAAGCTCAAGGAGACGTCATACGCTCACGCGGAGGGTTATCCCGCAGGAGAGCTGAAGCATGGACCGAACGCGCTGGTTGACGAGAAACTGCCGGTGGTTGTGCTGGCTACCTTTGACCACAGCGATCCGGATTCATTGCTGCGCTACCGGCGTACGCTGGAAGTGATGAAGGAGGTCAAATCGCGCCGTGGCCGCGTAATCGCAGTCGCGACGGAAGGCGATCAGGAAGTCGCTGAGATTGCGGAGAATGTTTTTTACGTTCCCGCTGCACCCGAACTGCTGTTGCCGGTCATCGAAGTGATCCCCTTGCAGCTTTTTGCTTATCACGTAGCTACGAAGAAAGGATATGACGTTGACCGGCCGCGGAATCTAGTAAAGGCAGTGGTAAGAGAGTAAAGCGCCTTGCGATGTTTGAGATCGTCTAGAAGTGCTCCCGTAACTCCGCGAATTTTCCAACAATTAACAGATGTTGTGGCGTAGGCGCCGCAGCCAATTCCTCGTGCTCCAGAATCCACGTGTCTCCATGCGGAATAAATACCGCATGCAGCCCAGCCGCAAGCGCGGGATTGATATCCGACTTGGGACTGTTCCCCACCATCCACGTGCAATCGCAGTCAAACTCGTGCTTCTCCGTCAAAGATCGATAAATCTCGGCATTTTTTTCCGGTACGATTTCGGTGGCAGCAAAATGTTTCTTTAATTTCGAACGCTCGATCTTTCCGCTTTGTTCTGCATGAGCACCCTTAGTCACAAGAATGAGCTTGTGGCGCGCCGCAAGATATTCCAGAGTTTCGGGAACTTCCGGCAGGTACTCGATCGGATGGTCCTCGATCATGCGCGCAAAGCCGACGATCTGTGCATGCAACTGGGACGTAACCGGAAGCGGGCTAAGGCGCTCAAACGTATCGACCAACGCGTGCGAAAAGCTATGCAGTCCGTAGCCGTGCTTCACGATGCACTCGCGCTCCACGTCGTTCAGCACCTCGCGCACCTTCTCTGGAGAAAACTCGTGGTGGTTCAGAAATGAGATGAACTTCGCGATGGCGCGCTCGAAGTAAACATTGTTTTCCCAAAGCGTGTCGTCGGCGTCGATGAGAAGGATTTGGGAGGCGGAAACGGGCATGGAGTCTCTGGATATCTAGTGTGATGAGTGTTGGGCGATGAGCACTGGTCAAGCTTTCAAAGGTTGCTCACGGCACAGTACTCATTACTTCCTCATACCCACTCCACTCTCGCTTGAGGCTCTATGATTCCTGCCTTATGACCCATGTCGAGCAAGCGCTCCACGGCCTCGCGGCCGTCGGGGCCGTAGTCTAGGGTGCGTTCGTTTACGTACATACCGACGAAGCGATCGGCTGTGGCCGAATCGAGATCGCGGGCAAACTGCATGGCATAGGCTAACGCCTCTTCGCGGTGATCGAGAGCATACTGAATGCTGTTTCGCAACGCGCCGTTCACCTTTGTCATGAGCTCACGGCCCAGTGCACGGCGAATGGCATTGCCCCCTAGAGGCAGTGGCAAGCCCGTTACTTTCTGCCACCACCGGCCGAGATCGACCACGCGATGCAGCCCAGCTTTGTCGTAAGTGAGCTGCCCTTCGTGAATGATCAACCCTGCTTCGTACCGGCCCTCGAGGACCTGGGGAATGATCTGGTCGAAAGGAACAACTTCTGTGCCAACACCTGGAGCAAAAAGCTGAAGGGCAAGGTAGGCCGTCGTCAGCATGCCGGGTACTGCAATACGTTTCCCCTTGATTTCATTCTCAGTGAAGGGCCGTGCCGCAATGATCATCGGGCCGTAGCCTTCGCCCACACTGCCGCCGCACGACATCAACGCATACAAATCCTGGATGTAAGGATAGGCATGAAACGAAATTGCCGTTACGTCGTAAACACCCTCGCGCGCCTTTTGATTCAGCGTTTCGATATCACATAAGGTATGCGTGAAGCGCAGTCCGGGCGCGCGGACTTTATTTGTGGCTAATCCATAGAACATGAATGCATCGTCAGAGTCGGGACTGTGCGCGATGCTAATCTCGCGTGTCTGCTGTGAGGTGTTGCCGGCTGCCTGTTTTACTTCCTGTTCGGAAACTACCGTCATCTTGAACTCCAAACCGAACCCCACATACCTTGTGACAGATTAATGTGATGGCTACCTTTGCGCTTCTCGAAAGCGCTGCCATTGCGATGCGATGCCGGCTGCCATCATCACTTTGATTACTTCCGCGAAGACGAACCAGTAAAGCCCCCAGCGGATCGCCTGCGCGACCGAATGCGTCACGACTGCAAGCCAACCCAGACCACCGGCGAACAATGCCGTTTCGGCGAGCAAGCCAGCAACAGCAGCGCGAGTGAAGCTCTTGCGGCCGCTTTCCACAACGCGGCCTGCAATCCACGCGACCAAAGGATATGCCAACAAGAAGCCGCTCGTCGCTCCGTGAAACAACTGTGCAATGCCTCCTGCACCGGCAGGGTTGAACACTGGCAGCCCCACCGCTCCTTCGGCCAGATAAAGTACGAGCGCGGCAGAACCCTGCCGGCTACCTAGCAGAAACCCTACAAGCAGCACGCCGAAGTTCTGCAACGTCAGCGGCACGGGTGTGAAGGGAAGAGGGATCGTGATGTGCGCGCACAATGCCACGAGCAGGCTGCCGACGGCGATTAATGCAACATCCTGTAGGCCTTCGGAAAAGAAAAAGCGTTCGCGTACACTCGTAAGATTCTGCAATGCGAGTTTTGCCATACAAGCAACTCCCAATCAAGACGTCAGCGTTCGATTTTTGCTGACTGGCGCTCGGGCTCGATCTCACCGGTGCTTTCCTCAGGAATGGTGTGAGCTGCTTGTAAGTGGCGTCGCAAGTGAACATACGCCGCGATGGCAACGCACACAACGACCAGGGTACTCACACCCAGGATCAGGAAATACCAGATCATGCGCACAACGGATTAGCATAACAGATGCTCGGGCGGGGAAAGGCAAGGTCCGCAAAAGGGCACTGATTTAACTCGGCGTTCGGTGGGGAGGAAACGATACCCAAGCCGGGAATATTAAGAACGCTATCAGCAGAAGCCCAACGAGTAGGTTGATTATTTGTTCGTCGGGCAAGTTGTCCTCGATCATGCTGCCAACAGGTCACACGCGTGGACGCTAGGTCCGATCAGTACCACGCAAACGTGGCTGCGGTAGATTTAGATCAGATACCGAATCGCTGGGTCAGGTCAGCGCGGGTAAAGACTTGTGCGGCGCTTCGATGAACAGAATATTGTAGCCTTCCGGATCGTGCATGACAGCCCAGGGCGGCCGTTTTCCTTCGCTTTCTGAGTGCATCTCAAGAATTCTTTCCCGGCCGACACGGTCAACCGCAGCCTCCAGATCAGGCACTTCAAGAAAGATCACCGCTTTGTCTCGAGATGGATATGATTCTGATCCTTTGTGCTCGATGCAGAGAAAAGTTTCACCGGCACTAAAGCGAGCATAACGAGACACGTCTTCATCCGCTAGCGTGAGGCCGACTGTGTCGCTGTAGAATGATTTGCCCTGCTGAAGATCATCGAAATACAGTTCGACTCCGATCAGACGGGCATCGAGTTTCGCCGGCATAGATCCTCCGGGCAAACGAGTACCGACAAGATCATGTTCTTGCCGCTGCGGATTTCTGTCGCAGTGCTTCTACGCGCTTGATCATGAATTGCAAACGGTTCCTTCCCCATTTTGTGCGGGTAACGGCCTTTTCGATATTGAGGAAAAACTCGGGATCGTTGAGCTTCTCGCGCAGCTCTTTCACGAGGGGATGAACTTTTGCATAGATCACGAACAATTCGCCGCTGAACCCAGGCTGCAAAAACAGTTCCTCGTTGAGCACGCCCGCAAGCACAAACGAGGCCACGATGCCCCAATATCCGCTCACCTGGCGCAGCCAGGCGTTCTCCTGGGTGCCAAATGCCTGAGCAACTTTTAAGAAATCGTCGGCGCTTTGTGGAAAAAATTCTCCCACGTACCAGTTGCGCGCTTTGCGCATTTCTGATTCGCGGCGCAGCTCGTAGAGTTGGAGGATCAGTTGCGCATCGGAATGAGTTGGCTTTTTCGCCATCAAAGACCTCAGGAATTTGTGATTGGGCGATCAAGTGATTGAGCGATTGTACTCGTGAATTTCGCAACCGAACAAAATTCGCTCAATCACCCTATCACGCAATGTCAAGCGTTGGTTGCCGTCGCTTCCCCGGGAGCTGGCCGCTCGTAGTCGCATTCTTTGTTCGGGCAGACGATCAGCGGTCCAGCCTTCAAGTTCTTCCCGACCAGATATTCGCCTCCGCACTTCGGGCATTTTTCCGCAATGGGTCTATTCGCCGACGTAAATTTGCACTTCGGATAATTGCTGCATCCATAGAACGTATTGCCCTTGCGCGCACGCTTCTCTACAAGCTCTCCATCTTTGCACTCGGGGCACTTCACGCCAATAAAATTCTGTTTTACATACTTGCAGTCAGGATATCCGCTGCACGCGGTGAACTCACCAAACCGTCCGTGGCGGATCATGAGATTGCGCCCGCACTTCGGACAGAGCTCGTCGAGCGGAATATCGGGAACTTTCTTGCCCTGGTCCAGGCGCCGCGTGGTCTTGCAATCCGGATATCCGGTGCACGCCATGAACTGCCCAAAACGGCCGCGCTTCAGAACCATTACCCGCCCGCAGTTTTCGCAGTATTCTTCGGCCGCGCCGGTTTCCTGCATGTCGGCGGAGTCGAGATCGGGCAGGTTGATCGGATTCTCTTTTGTGAACGTGCAGGTGTTGGGATCGTCTTTGTCGTATGTGCTGCACGCATAAAACGATCCGTGCTTGCCCCACTTGATCACCAGCGGCGCGCCACAGCGCTCGCACTTCTCGTCCGTGGGCTTTTCCATCCGCTTGATGTTCTCCATGTGCTTGGCGGCATACTTCAAATCTTTCTGGAATTTCTTGTAGAACTCGGCGAGAGCGTCGGTCCACTTCTCTTTGCCCTCTTCGATTTCGTCGAGTTCCTCCTCCAGCCGCGCCGTGTACTGTACATCGAAGATGTCGCGGAAATTTTCGATCAGCAGATCGGTCACCACCAATCCAATCTCCGTCGGAACGAATTTCCCGCCGAGTTTTTGCACATACTGGCGCTCCTGAATCGTAGAAAGAATCGCCGCGTAGGTGGAAGGCCGTCCAATTCCACGCTCTTCGAGTTCTTTCACCAGCGACGC
>JASHQM010000166.1 GCA_030039165.1 Candidatus Sulfotelmatobacter sp.
GTTTCGTTGATTTTGCGGGAAGTTCTTCCACCGGTGGACTTCGATCTTGCCATAGGGATACTCCTTGTTATTTATGCCTATTTAAGATGTGAAATTCTAGGTTTCAGCAAGCGCGTACACTCCACCCCAAGCTTGCTGGGAATACGTTCTCAAATGGTGGCGTAGGTTAAGTATAAACCATCGCTGTCTGTGGAAACGCTGCTGAAAGACGAGAAAAACCGCACCCTGGGCTTCAGGAATGGACCGCGACTCAAGCATGAATTCACCTGTTACGCTTGTTATAATCGAGTTTCCTTTGGCGCTATCGTCTAGGGGTTAGGACGGAAGATTCTCAATCTTCAAACCCGGGTTCGATTCCCGGTAGCGCTACCAACCATTCTCCGGGGGGAGAAGCACCATCGGATTCCACGAAATCTGGTGAGGTCTACCCGGAAACCGCGATAGTCTTCCTTAAGATTCCGACCAGAGAACCAGTCTTTTCAATCATCACAACCCATTTGTCGGGCCTTTTCTCCAAGGGGCGGCGGGTGGCCGCCGATCGAGCCGCTTGGTTGCTTGGTAAACGTCCCAAATCCGTCACACCGATGAATTGCGCTGACGTAAGAAGTCGCCTTTGATCTGCCGCTCAAACGGCTTTCGTCTTGCGCACCAGCAACCTCCTACCAAGTCTTGACATCCGATGCGACGTAGGGCGTCTATTACCGAAAAAGAGTTTGAAACAATGAATCAGGGCATCTCAACAGAAGACCTCTCTTATCGAAAATACGCGTCTGTGCTCGACACCTACATGGCATACATTGATGTTGGCAGCGGCGATCCCATCGTATTCTTGCATGGCAGTCCGACGCCTTCATACCTGTGGCGCAACGTTATTCCTCACTTGCTGCCGCTGGGCCGTTGTCTTGCGCCCGACTGTGTTGGTATGGGCTATTCTGCCGCCGCACCGAGCGGTTCGTATCGGCTGCGAGATCACCAGCGATACCTCGAGGCATGGCTCGACGCGGCCGGCGTAGAGCACAACGTTGTCTTCGTTGTTCACGACTGGGGATCGGTCCTAGGCTTCTCGTGGGCACAACGGCATCCTGAGCGAATCAAAGCACTGGTTTACATGGAAGCGATTGTCCGTCCGTTTCTATCGTGGGACGAATGGCCAGACGCAACGCGCCCATTCTTCCAAGCCCTACGAACTCCAGCCGGGGAAGATTTGATTCTTAAGAAGAATCTCAATATCGAGTATCTTCTGCCACTGCGACGTATTCCACAGGATGTGTTGGAGGTCTATCGCCGCTACTCCGCTATTCCCGGAACAGCGCGATTGCCAATGCTGGTTTGGGCTAGAGAGTTGCCCATTGAAGGCGAACCGAAAGAAGTCGTTGAAGTGGTTGATTCCTATTCCCACTGGCTATCGACCACGCCGGTACCAAAATTGTTCATCAATGCCGATCCTGCCGGAATTCTGATTGGTGGGCAGAGGGAATTTTGTCGAACTTGGCCAAACCAGCAGGAGACCACCGTGAAGGGCGCACATTTTCTGCAGGAGGAATCCCCGAACGAAGTTGGAGACGCCATCGCCCGCTTTGTGGCGAAGGTACTTGCGGGGCAGATTGGACGAGAGCGATCTGAAACCACAAAAGCTGCCTGATAATTTCAGTTCCAAGCCAAAAGAGCAGCACCCGAGTAGCAAGAGGGCAGCAGGACGGTTCGCCCCGTCCTGGCACTTGGGTGGCAGCGCAAATCGAAGCAAAGATTCGCTATTTTCATATTCGTTCTGCACGTCTTTTGTGTCTTGGGTCCTTCGTTCGGGATGGGAGAAGCGCTAACTAATGGGCAGGCTTGGTCGAGGCCAGCTGCACTCCTTTTCTGTTCTGTCGTTCGAGCTCATCGAGTCGTGATTCCAGCAAAGCATCTTTCGCCGTACGTTTTGTCAATTGCGCTCGCAACGTTGTGGTTTGCGCTCGGAGCGCGGCAATTTCGCGCTGCTGTTCTTTGATCGCGTTCAGCATCGCCCAGATAATCGGGTCGTTATTCACCAGCAAATATCCTTTGCTGTTCTCGCTGACCGCCTCAGGAATCACTTTCTGCACGTCTTGCGCTACCAGCCCAACGTGCTGGTCGTGATCGCGAATCCCCATCGCATTCTCTTCTTTGTAGCGATAGCGAACCGGATTGATCTTCATGATCTGGTTCAGGCCGGAGCTGAAGCTGCCATCGAGGTTCTTCAGCCTGCGATCAGAAAATGTTCCCCACGAGCCGCCGCCGGGCTTATCAGCACTCCCGTCCACGGAAAGAAGGCTGTCAGGTGAGGCCGTTCCGATCCCCACGTCTCCACTATGGGTGATAGTCATGGCGCTGGTAGGGTTCCCGTTGGCGATGCGGAACAAAATCTGGCCGCTGGGAGCATTAACGTAAGTGTTCCCGCTGGTGTCTCCAAGCAACGCGTAGTTCGTACAATTGGAGAACGTTGTGCCGGTGGCCGCGAAGGCGATGCCGGCGTAGGTATTGGATGCGTTGCAGGCTTGGCCGATGATTGTGTCCAGCCCACTGCTGCTTCCATTGTTGGCGTTGATGTCGAGCACGGCTTGGGGTGCGGTGGTCCCGATGCCCACATTAGTGCTGACGGTCGAGCCATTCACCCCGTTGATGCTTCCCAGTACGATGGCGTTGTTTTCGGAGACCAGGGCCCACGCTCCGATGGCAGTCGCGTTGTCCAGCGTTCCGGTGGAGAGAGACGCGTAGTTGCCGACGAGCGTGTTGGCAGATCCGCTGATCTGAGTCCCGTCGCCGACTGCCCCGGCATTGGAGCCGAGGGCTGTGTTTTGGCTGCCGGTACTGTTGTACATGAGCGCGCTGTTACCAATGGCAGTATTCCTATTGGCGGAGAGACCCAGAGAGCCGCCGACATCGTTGGTGTAGTAGAGTGAGTTATAGCCAACGGCTGTATTGCGCCAGCCATTACCGTTGGAGTCCCCAGTATCGCTGCTGAGCGAGCCATACCCGACCCCGGTGTTATACTGCGCCACTACCGCAGGATTCCCCGCAAACCCGAGAAACGCATTCGCGTTAGTGTACGAACCATAGTCAAACAGATTGCTTCCGATCTGGAAGCCGGTGCCCGCAACCACGACTGTCGCGCTCACGTTGCCATTGACCGTCTGATTGCCGGTGAATGTGTTGGCTGCGTTCAGTTGCGGCACCACCGTGGGATCGACGCTAAGGGTGACATTGCCGCTGGTGCCGCCGCCAGTCAGGCCGGTGCCTGCCGTCACCCCGGTGATCGTGCCGCCACCACCCCCTCCGCCACCATGGCCGCAGTTGATGCCGATATTTGCAGATGCCATCCCCTTACCTTCGCCATTGCTTCCAGTTGCGGCAGAGGATTGCACACATACCAGATCCGTGCCGTTCCACTGCAAGTTGCCGGCAGTGGCGAACACCACATCCAACTCGGGAGCGTGCCCGGTCGCTGTGTTTTCTTTGCTATCGAAGCTGGCGCTGAATGCGCCGTTGGCCACGAGGGCGATGCCGTAGTTCGGCCGGCTGGCGCTGAGCCAGGCTCCCAATGCCAGCGTGACGTTGATGAGGATGTACTGGTTCGTGTCTTCGGCGTTGACTGCGACGTTTGCGGCGATTGCGTCGCCCAGCGCGGGAGCCAGTTCACTCGAGATCGTGCTCTCTGACCATGGAACGCTCACATAATAAACGTTGAAGCTGCCAGCGGTGGTCACGGAATCGACGAACAGCTTCAGCGTGGCCTGACTTATGTTGGCTCCGGAGGGAATCGAAGCGAGGTTGAACTGAATAAAACTTGTCTCGGTCGCGCCGTCAACGGAAAGCAGGGTTTTGGAACCGTAGTTGGCGGTAGGGTCGGCGCTGTCGGTATAGGAGTCACCCAGTGGCGTGATCTGGGCGTAAGCTGTGGCGCAAGCAAACAAGCCAAAGAATGCCAGCACAAAGGGTGCGAACAGAAGATTAGAGATTCGGTGTTTCATAACTCCTCCCCATAGAAATGCCGACAATTCCGCCCTCGGGTCTAATGACCCGTTCTCAACCCCTATTTTTCGTGATACGCTTTTGCCCCAGATTGATTGCGGACACTCACTCCGCCCGCCCTAACGCGCAACATCCTGCACGAGGCCGGGCTGAAATGTCTTGGTCGTCAAATAAAATGTTTTGAAATCTTCTAAAAGGCTTCGTATGAGTAAGGGAGCCAATCGGTCATATGAGTTCGGTCCCTATCGCATGGACCCGGCTCGAAACCTGCTTACGCGCGGCGCCGAACCCGTTCCACTCACCGCCAAAGCTTTTGAAACGCTTCTGGTGCTCATCGAACATGGCGATGAGGTTATCTCCAAGGAAGAGCTGATGAAGAGATTGTGGCCGGACACGTTCGTGGAAGAAGCGAACCTTGCTCAACATATTTCTATGGTGCGCAAGGCTTTGGGCGAGACGCCGCAGGAACGGCGCTACATTATTACTCTGCCGGGCCGGGGTTACCGATTCGCAGAGCCAGTGCGCACCGTGTTGGGCTATGAAGGGGATCAGAAGTCGAAGCAGCTCGAGTCGTCAACGTTAACCCTGCAACCGATCGGGGCAGGCAAGAAACACGGAGCTTTTCCCTCAATCCTTCAGCCAGTGCTGGCTGCGCGCTCGTGGGTTGCAGTGCTGGTAATGCTGTTAGCGTGCGGTTTGGCGAGCTCTATCTACCTGCAACGTTCCCGGAAGCCATCGCTTGACGTGGCACAGCAGCGAGTGATGCTGGCGGTTTTGCCCTTCGCCAATCTGAGCGGTGATCCTACGCAGGAGTATTTCAGTGACGGTTTGACCGAAGAAACCATTACAGACCTGGGCAAACTTAACCCGGCAAGACTTGGCGTGATCGCCCGAACCTCGGCAATGGCGTACAAGGATACTTCCAAAACTGTCAGCCAGATCGGTCGGGAGCTGGGAGTCGACTTCATTCTAGAGGGGAGCATTCGGCAGGAGGGCGGAAGAGCTCGCGTCAGCGCCCAGTTGATTCGGGTTCGTGACCAGACTCATCTCTGGGCGCAAAATTACGACCGCCAACTAAGTGACCTGCTGGAAATCGAGAACGAACTGGGGAACACAATCGCGCAGGAGGTGCAGGTGAATCTCTCACCGCAAGGGCACGTTGCCTTGTCCAGGGCCCCAGCGGTGGATCCGGGAGTCTATGATCTTTACCTGAAAGGGCGCTACTACTGGAACCAGCGCACAGAGCAGGGCTTCTGGAAAGGGATCGAATTCTTTAGACACGCCATTGAAAAAGACCCTAACTATGCCCGAGCATATGCGGGTTTAGCGGATTCCTACATTCTGCTTGGGCCAAACGATGTTTTGCCCAGCAAAGAGGTCTATCCGCTCGCAAGGGCGGCAGCGCTGAAAGCCTTAGAACTTGACGACACCCTCGCCGAGGCCCATGCGTCCTCGGGCTTTGTCCTGTTGCTCTATGATTGGAATGCCGCTCAGGCCGAGAAGGAATTCCGGCGCGCCATCGAGCTCGATCCAAACTACTCGACTGCTCACCACTGGTATGCGTATGACCTGGCGGTGATGAAACGATTCGATGAGGCTATCTCCGAAATGCGGCGAGCGTTACAGCTTGACCCGCTGTCGCCAAGTATCAACGCAGATCTAGCTCAGATTTTCTTGTTCTCACGGCGTCCTGACGACGGGATAGCTCAGTGTAACAAGACAATTGAACTGGACCCAGGATTCAATCAAGTCTATTGGTATCTCGGCTTGCTTTATGAGCAAAAGGGCATGTCCGATCAATCGCTCGATGCGTTCTTGAAAGCGCCACCCGGTCCCGCGAACCCGTCGCAGAGCGCCGCGATTCGTGCCGCCTACCGAGTCTCGGGAATCAAAGCATATTGGTACGGACGGCTGGAAATGCTAAAGGGCCAGACGAAAGAACATTACGTTTCCTCGTTTACCTTCGCGGTGCCTTACGCGCGTATCGGCGACAGAGATAAGGCGCTGGAGAACCTTGAGAAAGCCGTCGATGAGAGATACCCCTCGGTTGTTTTTGTCCAGGTCGAGCCCGTTTTCGACAATCTTCGTTCTGATCCTCGCTACATCGACCTTCTACATCGGATTAAACTGCCCTAGTGAGGCACGAGCTGGCGGAATCTACCCTAACGAGAACGTCAAACGGCGCCCAACAACCATCATTTGCCTTGTGCTGTTCCCTTCGCCGCTGGAGCCGTTGAAAGCGCAATCGAATCAGGCTGAGTCCAAACTGGCGCGCCGCTGGTCAAATCCAAGCGGTGCATGGTGATTACCAACCTGCCGTGCTCCACATCGACCATCAGGTAGTGATAATTGATTTCCTTGCTCTGAAACGAATCGTCAGGCGCGCGCTGAATTGGATACGCGTGGGCTCCTCCGCCACCGGTCACAAAATAAGTTACGCCGCCATGCTCGTGGCGCTCGTAGTTGTGCACGTGACCGGAGAAGACCACGAACCGCGCTCGGGTTTTCGCCTGGCGCTGCTCAAGCATCTCCGCGAGTTTTTGCTCTGAGGAACGAGCCGAATGCCCTCCGCCGAACATCTTTGCATCGGACGAGCTGGTATATGGCGGATGGTGAAACATGAGAAATACGAAATCCACATCGGAGGGGATGTTGTCCAGCGCGGTCTTGACCCACTGCCCTTGCGGACCTGAAGTCTCGTCCAGCGAGCTGTCGAGCACCAACAGCAGCGTATTCGCAGCGCGCACCGAGTAGTACCGGCTGCCGTTCAGCTCGGGGAAGCGCTGGAAGTAATTGCCCAGCGCTGTCTTTTCACTTCCGTGGAGATCGTGGTTGCCCAGCGCCGGATAAACGGGGATGTTCTTCTCCCGCCAGATCGCGGTCTCGCTATCCCATACTTTCCAATCGTCCTTATCGTAACCGTTGTAGACGATGTCGCCGGTAAAGCAGATAAAAGCCGGATTGGCCGCTGCAATGGCTTTCACCAAAGCGACGCGAATAGCAGGATTGGCCGCATCGGTATCTTTCGGATCATGAAAGCGAGTGTCGCCGTAGGCCACGAAGTGAAATGGAACCTTCACCTGCGCTTGCAAATTAACCGCATTCTGCGCGATCGATCTCTTCGTACAGGCAGTTGTGTAACCGAGCACTGCGATCAAGCAGATCAGGGTTAACAAGTTGGCGATTGTTCGTCGATTCGGATGCATGATGAGAGTCAGGTACGGACTAATCGAATTCCTTCCTAAGGCACAAACCGATACGGTTATGACGAGACGACGATGGAATCGGCTATCGTATTTGCAAGGTCTCAATGATCGGATTAACCCGCGCTCTGAAATCATCGAGTTGCTCGGCGGGAACTCGGCCATACAACAATGCGTGAGTATTCTCGCTGCGGACTATCGTCCAATACTCCACCATGTGCTGCCCGCGGTCGGTATAGTCGGCAACCCAAGTCAAGGCAGAGCGCCCGTTGATCGGATGCAACTCGCAACTGCCTTCGCGCAGGCGATAGTTCTGGTATCCCTCGCGCGTCCGCTGTTCTATCTTGCGCTGCGGGAGCTTCAAGAGCCTGCGGTCCATCTTATCTGCGGGCGTCGTTGTTTCCGGCGGATCAAGATTTTGTATCCACAGCCGCAGCTCATGAGTCGTTCCCGCTTCTTTCAGAACCGAAATGCTTTTCGCTCCTTTTTCATCCGCCCAACGACTCGGCCCGGTCCAGGTCCAACCTGGCGGCAACGAAAGCGCGACCCTAGACTCACTGTCTTGATAAACATTTTGGGAATACGCGAACGCAACGGCCACTAACACCAGCGAGCATGTGAAAGGCGTTTTTGTAAATCCACAGCGCATCTTGGCATCCTCTCGTCGTTCGTTGCTGTCGCGCTTTGCACAGCGGGACGGAATATCGAGCCCTACCGCCGGTGAGTTTCGCTACTTTCCTACAACCAGCACTTCGAACTGCCCGGCCTCCGCGGTAGACAGAAATAGACGGTGAGTTTTCGCGTCTAGAGCCATGGTCTTTGCTTTTGGCAAGGTCTTCACGGTTTCTGCCACAGAGTACTTGTCGGCAGTCTCCTGGCGAATAACCGTAATCGTCCCTTCGCCATTCGAGTTGAAAACCAGCTTCATCTCGGCATCATAGGCCGTCGCATCGACATGGTCACCAATTGGCAAGGTGGAGAGGATCTGTCCGGAATCGGCGTTCATCACCGCCATAACCTTGCTGCGGCAGCCAAGGAAGAGGCGGCGATTAGCACGATCCATCGCCATACTACTCGGTGAAGCACAGGGAGCCGTGGGCCAGCGCTGCTCCACTTTGAGCGTGCGGGAATTGATTTTGAGCACAACTCCCTCGTCTTCAAGATTATTGTAGACGTAACCTTTCGCGTCTGCGGCAGCGAATTCCGGCCCTCCGCCGAGATCTATGGTCCCCGCAATCTTTCCAGTAGCCGCATCGATAGCGGTTGCGCTGTTGCTGCCTCCGTTAAATGCGAAAACACGAGAAGAAGCTGGATCGTAGATAATGGCATCCGGACTTCGGCCCGTGGGCACGTCAGCAATCTTCTTTAGCGTGCGCAGGTCAAAGATCGTCACGGTGGAAGCTTGCCCATTGCTCACGAACCCCCGGCCCAGTTCGGGAGCGATCGCGATGCCGTGCACTCCCTCGGTTTTCGGGATATTGCCTACAACGTCGAGCGCATCGACATCAATCACTTCCACTTGAGTTCCGTGAGAGACGTAAAGACGCCTCGCGCCCTCGTCGACGCTCAAATAATCCCAACTTCCCTGTCCCGGAATTGGAACCTTCTTAGTGACGGCAAATTCGGCGCCGAATACTGATGGGCCAGCAAGACCCATCGTGAAGAAGATCATGATTACGACGAGTATCCGGATACATGCATGACACTGCAGGTTCATCATTGTCTTCGTGATCTCCTTTTATTAATCCATCTTCAAAGCGCACCAGGCGAACTAAAGTCACCGGAGGGTCGACCACGACAATCCAGGATCGGAATCGCTAATACTCTCTGCGAGGCTCCCAGCGCAGGCCGAAGGAATAAGTCGGCCGGTAGTATTCGCGTTGAGTAACGTACCAGGGGCTGCCGTTGTAAAAACCGAAGACCTCGTCTGTGAGGTTCAGGCCCTGCCAAAGAACGGTGAAACCTTTCGCCACACGGTAGCTGGCTTGGGCGTCAACTTGAAGGTGAGCGTAAAGGTAGTTATCGCCCAGGGGCCCCTTGGGACCAAGATTGGCGGGATCTTCACAAACTCCAAGCTGAGATTGTGCCGTTGTGCATTGCTCCCACTGATACTGATAAATGCTTGCGCTGTTATAGGTCGCTCCCAGACGGGCCGAGAGACGCCCACGATCATAGCTCGGGCTGAGATTAAACATCGTCGGCGTCTGACGCTGCAATGCGGGATTATCAGTTCGAAGCGGCAGAGTACCGGCGCTCGAACCCGTCTTACTGTAGTTGGCCATGATTCCGAATCCATTCCACCATCCAGGCAAAAATCCCAGGTGCTGGATATAAGCAAACTCGACGCCATACAACTTCGCATTTTCCCCGTTGATGATGTAGGAGAAATTGTCGCCCTGGAACTGTGGATACTGTGTTCCCTTATAGTAGGGATCGAGAATGTAGTAGATAGGCTGGCTCAACTGCTTGTAGAAGAAACCAGCCTGCAGTTCACCGTAAGGCTTTAGATAATGCTCATAGAGCACATCGTAGTCGTTGGCGTGCTCCGGGCGAAGATTGGGATTGCCAATGTCAACCGTGTAGGGGTTCGAGCTTTGATCAACCGTTACATAGGGGACCATGTCATAAGGATTGGGGCGGGAGATTGCGCGCGCGTAAACCGCCCGAATATCGGAATCGACAGTGAGATGGTATTTCAGTTGAACACTGGGCAAGGGATCCCAATACCACGAGACTGCATGCTCGGGAACAATGGTTTCGGCAGTGCTATCGGCGTTATTGGTCGTCGAAAAGCCGAGGATGTTCAATTGCGTGGCCTCGAAACGCAGTCCCGTCTGTAGACGAAATCTCCCGAACTCGATGGTGTTCATCGCATAGGCCGCGGAAACCCGCTCGGTAAGATCGAAATTTGAGAGTACCGAACCGAACAGGGTGCTTGGCTCGTCTAAGGCGAGAACTCCCTGGGCAATGACGTTGCTCAGATTGTTGACGATCGTGTTGTAGTTGGTAACCGGTCCGAGAGGATAGGCGTTGAAATAGTAGCCGGGATTCTTGAACCCGCTAAGATAGTCGGTCATGGGAGAAATCGGCGGGTTGTTCGGGTTTGGAATGAACGTTTGATCATAGGTCGGCGAATATGCGTCCTGGCCCTTGTGCGCGTTGCGTTCCTTGAATCCGAACTCGAAAGTGGAGAAGTGCGAGCCCAGGTGGTAATTTCTGCCCATCGAGAAAGCACCTTGCAAATTTACCTGCGAGGTTATTCCCTGAGTGCCGTCATACTCAGTCAGCGTCCATTGGCTGGGATCATAGGTCGGGGATCCGAAGCAAGAAGGTGTCCACTGCGGCAGGCGAAAGTTGGCGCTTGGGATGTTAACGCACGAGGTAAGATTGCTCAACGCACTGCCCGGGATTGGGTCGAAGGTCGCGCCCGGATTGCCGGCGGCTGCCAACTGGCGCGAACGCGCAGCTGAAAGCTCCCAGCTTATCCACGAATCGCTCATGACATGCTTGCCGCCGATCCCTACCGCGATGATTCCGTAATCCGGCAAACGGCTGGAGGTCGAGAATTGCGGGGCAGCCCCATCATTTAGTGTGTACACCCACTTGTTCCCGTAGTCTTTGAAATCAGAATCAAAGTAATGCAGGTAAATACCGGAAGCCGGATCTTTGAGTTTGTAATCAAGCGACCCGCCAAAGCCATAGCGTTTGCGCTGGTATCGGTATTCCCTGACATCCATGCTGCCATAGGACGGAACTGCGGTATCGTTAGGCGCAGGCTCGATGTCGTCGATTCCGCGACCGTTGTAGTCGTAGCTCCCCGAGAATAGCGCGCCGAATCGTTTGTTGTGGCCAAACCGCTGGCCTACAGTTCCGGTGACCAATCCCATATAGCGAGTCCCTTCGATCGGGGTAAATCCGCCGATTCCCTCTAGCGTAAGGATGGGTGCGTCGCCGGCTTTTTTGGTCACGAGGTTTACGGTTCCTCCAATCGCGTCGGCATCTTGGTTAGCGGCGAGCGTCTTGTTAACTTCTACCGATGAGACGATGTCAGCGGGAATCGTGTCTAGCTTGAACTGGCGCACGTTATCTTCCGGCGCAGGAATCTCAATGCCGTCCACGGTGGTATTGTTCAGCCGTGGCTCGGTCCCGCGAATCTGGACATACTTGCCTTCGCCCTCGTCGCGTTCCAAGCTCACCCCCGGCATCCGGCCTACGACATCGGCGACATTTTCGTTAGGCAGGCTTTGAATCACGCCCGCGGGCATCACGTCCAAAATGTTATCGGAGCTGCGCTGCTCCTGGATCGATTCCGCCACCCCTTGCGCGTCGGCGACCACGGTGATTTCCTCACTGCTGCCCGCGACATTTAATTTGGCAGTTACGTGGGCCACTTGGCCCGCCTTAACGCTCACGTTGGTGGTAAGGGTCTGAAAGCCGATATATGAAACGTTGACGACGTACTCGCCAGGCGCAAGCCCTGTAACCGTGAACTCTCCAATACCGTTGGTGGTGACGGCAACGTTCCCCGGTTTCACGGTCACTCGCGCAGCAGGAAGTGCGGCGCCTTCCTTGTCCACGGCAGTCCCAATAATTGTTCCGCGTCCAGTTTGTGCAGGACTGGCGGCGACGAGAATAGAAAGAACGAAAACAACGGTTAGTGTTGCAAAGAGAACTTTGCGATATAAATGCTGCAGCTTCATGGACATCGTCTCCTCGCGAAACAACAAATCGCAATGAGCGGGGCTGCTCGGCAAGTTAGCTTTGCCAACCACTGCCGCTTGCTGGCTTGAATGAGTGCACGTTAGTCGAAGGCTGTGAAGCCGATATTAAAGCCAGGTTAATTGTTTTTCAGGATACGTTTTGCAGCGCGTTTGCGGTCTACCCTAACGTGTAGTTATTGCTGATTGTTTTAGATGGCAGGTTTCGAATGGAACTCCTGGTTGTAGAAGATGAACGGCGAATGCTGGAACTATTGCGCCAGGGCCTGAGTGAAGAAGGACACTCGGTTTGGTGCGCAGTTGACGGCAGAGAAGGATTGCAGAAGGTTCGCGAAAGGCGCTACGACGTTGTGATTCTTGATGTCATGATGCCGAAGATGGATGGATTCGAAATGGCGCGGCAGATGCGGGCAGAACACAATCACACGCCGGTGCTGATGCTAACCGCCAAGGATTCTGTTCCCGACGTGGTGCAAGGTTTGGAACTGGGAGCAGACGATTATGTGATCAAACCGTTCTCGTTCAGTGAGCTTTTGTTGCGGCTTCGCTCGGTTTACCGGCGGGGAGACGCGGGAAAAACACGGCTTAGAGTCGACGACCTGCTGCTGGATCTTTCCACCCGCGAGGTTCACCGCGGCGGTAGAAGGATATCTCTGAGCCGGACCGAATACGCTCTTTTAGAGAGGCTCATGCGCGAGGCCGATGAGGTTGTTCCTCGCGAGAACTTGATTGCATCGCTGGGACGCGATGTGGCAGGCAATACATTGGAAGCCTTTGTGCGTTTGCTGAGAAACAAAATCGATAGCGAAGGGCACACAAGGCTGATTCATACGGTGCGCGGAGTCGGTTATGTAATTAGCGCGGAGCATGAAATATGAAGTTCTCGATCGGTTCCAGGCTCACACTGTGGTACTTGGCGATTTTTGCGACGGCTCAATTCCTTTTTGGAATCAGCATGTGGTTTGTGCTTCGCCAACATCTTTATGGCATTGCAGACGCTACGTTGACCGCCCAGGTCGAAGACTTGGCGCATCTACTGAAAGCTATGAAGGAAAAAAACCGGACAGTCCCCAAGCTGCGGGAGGAAGTTTCGGAAGCGTACGATCTGGAGCACTCCGGAGACTTTCTACAAATTTACGATGGGGACGAAAACTGGATTTTCCGCGCCTCTTCACTGCAGAAGAGTCAACTCGCGCCCATTGCACCGGCAGCCGTCAAGCATGCGTCATTCCGAAACGTGCAACTCGAAGGCAAACCTTATCGGTTCATTATTCAAAGACTCGATGTGAATGGGCGCTCGTTTACCGTTCAGACCGGCGTCCCTATCGATGAAATCATCGCCACGGTTTCAGTATTTCAACGTGATCTGCTGTTTCTGGCTCCGCTGTTACTGCTTCTCGCGGCTGCGGGGGGGTACTGGCTCAGTCGAAGGGCCTTATCTCCGGTAGACGCGATTGCACGAGCGGCGCGCAGTATCAGCGGCGACAACTTAGGCGCCCGACTGGATCAACTCACAAGCGGCGACGAGCTGCAGCGGCTTTCAGACACACTGAATGAAATGCTGGCGCGCATTGAAAGCGCCTTTCTTCGCGTGACCCAGTTCACCGCTGATGCTTCGCACGAACTGCGCACTCCCATCGCACTGATTCGCACCGAAGCGGAAATCTCTCTACGAAAGTCACGAGGCCAGGAGGAATACCGAGAAGCCTTGCGTCACATCCTTTTGGAAGCGGCAAGAACCACATCGCTGATGGAAGAACTTCTATCCCTTGCCCGTGCAGACTCGGGTTGCGAGAATCTGCACCTCTCGGTCGTCGACTTAAATGCGGCCATTGCCGAAACCGCGAGCGGATGGCAACATCTGATCGAGAACCGCAATCTGCGGTTCACTTATAAGTCTTCAGATCAGCCGATTCCGGTTTTGGCGGATCGGGTCGCACTACAGCGGCTGCTGGCTATCATGCTGGACAATGCTGTTAAGTACACACTTCCGCCCGGCGTCGTCGAGCTACGCGTGGAATCACGCGGGAGGAAGGCAATTATTGCAGTCCGAGACACCGGAATTGGAATTGCCGAACAGGATCAAAGGAAAATTTTTGAACGCTTCTATCGCGTAGATAAGGCGAGAAGCCGCGCGTCCGGAGGAGCTGGAATCGGCCTGGCCATTGCCGATTGGATCATCAAACAGCATTCCGGATCGATCGCAGTGCAAAGCTCGATCGGCAACGGGGCAACCTTCTTGGTAGAATTACCTCTTCAGTTGGCATCTCTTCCTCGCCGACAAATGTGCGCTACAGCCGTGGAGATGCAACCGAGATTACCACTGAATCTGTGATTTAAACCTTCCGGCCGTCAGCGGAGGCTAAGGACCGTGCGCCTTACAGGGGCGTGACGGGCAACACAGAAGTTACAACGGGAAGCTGGAACAACTAGGAATAGGCGTGCCAGGCTCTCCCAGTAAAATGTGGAGCTTAGAGGGGTACAGGTCCGATTTTCGGATCAGAATCCGCAAGATTCGGCTCCTCTTCAAGCGGCTTGCACTTCTTCTGTTGAGCACTTCTCTGAGCGCGGCTATGCCGTCAAACACGCCCAAATGGCTATTACTAAAGTGACGTTTACAGCGAATAACGGGTTCTTTAGTATCCGATTCGTGGTTTGGCAGTTCTGGGGGAGGGCTGCCGAGGCGTCCTGAACTGAAAAGTTCGGGGCGCTTTTTTCTTTTGCCGACCTCGCTAGCACTTTTCAGCGCCCTCACTGCGCTGCAACGAGATCTTTCACTTATACCCAAGTTGCGTAATCATACTGCGCAACACTTCCGCCGACTTGCGCAAGCCCGCCGCTTCTTCGTCCTCGAGTTCAAGCTTAAGCACGCGGTCGACGCCTCCACGGTTTAAAACCGTGGGCAGGCTCAGGCAAACATCGGTGATGCCGTAGTAATCGCGGATTAGGGTCGAAACCGAAAAAACAGTGTTTTGATCGCGCAGTATCGCGGCCGTTATGCCGATCAATCCTGCGGCCACGGCGTAGTAAGTCGCTCCCTTGCGCTCGATAATGCCATAGGCAGCGTCGCGGGTTTGCTCATAAATTTCCTGCCGGGCGCTGGCGCTGAGTTGCGTACCTTGCGCGCGGCAAAAAGCCTCAAGCTTCATGCCGGCGATGTTGGCGAGCGACCAGACCGGTACCTCGCTGTCCCCATGTTCACCAATGATGAAAGCGTGCACGCTGCGCGCATCCACGCGAAAGTGCTGGCTGAGCAGATAACGGAATCGCGCCGTGTCGAGGACGGTGCCGGAGCCGAATACACGTTCGACTGGCAACCCCGCGAGCTGGAGCGCGGCGTAGGTCAGAATATCGACCGGATTGGTGGCGATCAAAAGAATCCCGTCTGGATTGTGTCTAACGATCTGCGGAATCAGTTGCCGCCAGATCTCGTTGTTGCGCTTGACCAGATCCAGCCGGGTTTGACCGGGCCGCTGATTGGTCCCGGCGGCGAGCACCGTAAGCGCTGCTCCGGCACAATCGGCAAAATCGCCCGCCCAAATGCGCGTCGGATAAGTGAAGGGCATGGCATGATTCAGGTCCATGGCCTCGCCTTCAGCTTTTGCACGGTTGGCGTCGATGAGAACAATCTCCGACGATAGCCGGTTGAGCAGCAAGGCATAGGCGTAGGTCGAACCGACATTGCCGCAGCCAACTACCGCGATGCGAGTGGGATGAGATTGCTGATCCATGGCAAATCGGCCGTGATGCTTGAACCTTGCTTCTTTTTGTTGGTCCTTGTATTCATCGGCGATGATGAAAAATTCTGTACTGCGGTTCACTTCGAACAAGAGGCGCAGTATCCGCCGATTTCCAGGCGCGAAACTACGATGCGGAAGCGGCAGTCTTTTTCCACCTGTCCCTTGAGTTTGTCGAAAATGTCGCTGACGAACTCCATGATCTTGCCGCAGCGCAGGCAGGCCATGTGGATGTGATCGCGATTCAGCTTGCGCTCGTAATAATGACCTTCACCGTGAATGTGCATGAGATCGAGTTCGTCGATCAGGCCGTGTCGTTTTAGCAGCTGGAGCGTGCGGTAAACGGTGCTGCGGTCGACGCTGGGATCGAGACGCTTGGCTTTGCGCAAAAGGTGCGCGGCGTCGAGATGCTTGGTAGCGGTTTCCATGACCTGCAAAATCGCGCGACGCTGCTGGGTCATGCGAATTCCACGCTCAGAGAAAAGGGCCTGGAGCCGGCCCGGCATTTCGGTTTGAGGCAATGGCATTAAGGCACTCCTCACCTCGTCGCAACTGATTGCAAACGGGTTGCGACGAAATCTTGCACCGCTTCTTGACGGGCGCAGCCGCGCCCATCGATACTAAGTGTAAGCCTAGATGCGACTCGATTGCAACTAGCGCAGATTCGCAGTTTCCTGAAAACCCTTGGTGCGGGCGTTTCGGCGCGCCTTGACTTTATTCGAGATGCGACTGATTTGCAACTGAATCACTCGAGCAAGATGCGACTGACTTGCAACTAGACATAAAGGATTAATGCTTTCTTACTTGCAAAGCGCGACCTGGCTTTTGTCTTCAGTTCTAGCCTTTCTGCCGGCCTCCTGGGCAGGGGCAGGCGGCAGCATCTCAGGTTCGATTAAGGACATATCGGGCGCGGCCGTTGCCGGCGCCTCAATCACTTTGGTCAATACAGAAAGCGGCATTCAGCAATCCAAGACCTCAGACGATCACGGGCTTTTTGCGTTTCCCTCCCTGCCCGTTGGCAGTTACGTTCTCCAGGTGACTCATTCCGGCTTCAAACCCTACCGCCGCACTGCAATTGCCCTCGACAGCGGCAGCGCTCTTCTGCTGAACGTCACCTTGCAGGTCGGCGAACGCTCGGACGTCGTCACCGTCAGCGACAGCACGGTGCACCTGGAAACAAACACCACTCAGATGGGCGAGGTCATCGATAGCAAACAAATCACCGCCGTGCCGCTGAACGGCAGAAGTTTTACGGATATTCTCTCGCTTCAGGCCGGCGTGGCGCCTCAAACATCGATAACTTCAAACACGGTTCAAGATGTCGGCGCAAGCGTACTGGCGCCGTCCGGCGATCTGAACCCTGGCACCATTTCGATCAGCGGCCAGCGTGAATTTGCCAACGCCTTTATTGTGAACGGCAGCGATTCTGAAGAAGACGTCAATATGGGAACGGCGATCATTCCTAATCTCGATTCGATCGCGGAGTTCCGCATTCTAACGAGCAACTTCGACGCCGAGTACGGCGAGTTCAGCGGCGGACAAATCAATGTGGTCACCAAATCGGGCAGCAATGCATTCCATGGGGATGCTTTTGAGTTCCTGCGCAATACCGATCTGGATGCGCGCAATTATTTTTCCCCTGCGCGCAGCGCGTTCCTGCAAAACCAATTTGGGGGAACGTTCGGCGGTCCGATTCGCCGGCGCAAGGTTTTCTTTTTTACCGACTACCAGGGCACGCGCCAGCGAGAAGGGATCGACACCGGACTGATTGCTGTACCCTCCATGCAGGACCGTTCGGGAAATCTTTCGGATCTAGCCAGTTCGTTTTCGACCACCCAGATTGTAAACGATCAAATTGTCTCAGTGCCGACCGTAGTCAGCGGTCCGGGATGGGCCAATATGCTGTCGCAGGATTTCAACCCTCAGATCATTCTCGCCGGCGAACCCTACTACTTTGCGGGCTGCACAAACTCACATTATTCGTCGCGTACTTCTACTCCAAACGCTTGCGTTCTTCCCACTCTTCAAATTCCGTCAAAGGCCTGGTCGGGTCCCGCTCAGCATCTGCTGCAGTACATACCGGCTCCCAATCAGCCGGAAAACTTCTTCTCCTCATCAGGTTATCGCCAATCTCTTCGCGATGATAAAGGCGCTCTTCGCCTCGACGCCAACACAAACTGGGGACTGATCACGGCATACTACTTTCTCGACGACTATTCGCTAAACAATCCGTACCCGGTCGCGCAGGGCGGAGCCAGCGTTCCAGGATTTAATGCCTTGTACTTGGGCCGCGCACAACTGTTCAGCCTCGGAGACGAGAAGACGCTGAGTTCGACCGAAGTCAACGAAGCGCACTTCAGCTATATGCGGGCTTACAACGACCTGGGCAAGCCGCAAGGCGGCCTGGGCGTTAGCCTGGAATCGCAAGGTTTCGTGACTTCTTCCGGAACTCCAACCATCATTCCGCTTGCCCCACAGAACGAGGGTGTCGAGAGTCTCGTCTTTAATGATTTTTCAACTGGCACCAACACGAACGAACTGAGACAGGCAAACAACATCGTGCAAGGGATCGATAATCTCTCGAAAGTAATTGGACTTCACACGGCAAAGATCGGTGGGGAATTCCACTATGACCAGGTCAATGTGAATCCCATCGCGCAGTTCAACGGCAGTTTCCTGTTCACGGGCAGCGAAACAGGAGTTGATTTTGCAGACTTTCTCCTGGGCATCGCCAGCCAATACAACCAGAGTGAGCTCAATCCCTTTTACGGACGCGATAAGTACTCAGGAATCTTCGCTCAGGATAGCTGGCGCGCAAGGCAAAACCTCACCCTGAACTATGGATTGCGCTGGGATCGCATCGAGCCGTGGTACGAAAAGTACAACCAGATTTCGACCACCGAGCCGGGCAAGCAGTCGCTTGTGTTTCCCACCGCGCCGGCGGGAATTCTGTACCCCACCGATCCGGGAGTGCAGCGGACGCTCGCTCCAGCCGGCAATGAATTTTCACCGCGCTTGGGGCTGGCGTATTCGCCCGATGTAGATTCGGGTAATTGGCTTGCGAAGATCATAGGCGGCCCGGGGAAAACCAGCATTCGCGCCGGCTTCGGGCTGTATTACACGTCAATCGAAGCACTCACGATCGGAGTTCTCGCGGCCAATGCTCCTTATGGAACCACCTATACCAGCCCGGCACCGCCGCTGTTTGCGAATCCCTTCGTCACAGCTTCCACGGGGCAGAATTTGGGGCAATACTTTCCCGTACATCTCGCGAACCTCAATGCATCGAGCAGTCACCCCGATTCTAGTGTCGACTGGTCGCAATATGAGCCCATTACCGGGATTCCTGCTTACTCCGTCAATAATCGCATTCCATATACCGAGCAGTATATGTTTTCGATGGAGCGGCAATTTGGCGAGAACACCCTGCTCAGCGGGAGCTATATCGGGAACCAGTCACATCGGCTACTGGTGCTGGTGGAATCGAATTCGGGCAATCCGGCGTTGTGCCTGAGCACACCCGGATGCGGGCCTTTTGCCGAAACCACATACAATACGCGCGGGCCGTTGGGATCGAATTTCGGCAGCGACACTAACCAATCGACCATTGGCAATTCCAATTACAACTCCCTGCAACTCAGCCTGCGGCATACGAGCAAACGATTGCTTTTGCTTGCCAGTTACACCTACAGCAAATCGATCGATCAATCTTCCAATGTGGGTGAAGAGGTAAATCCGGTCAATCCTGCTCGCAGCCGCGCGTTGTCGGCTTTTGATGTGAGACACAATTTCGTTGCAAGCTACAGCTATGAACTTCCCTTCGACTGTATATTCGGAACGCATCGCTGGAGCGCAGGCTGGAATATCTCGGGAATCACACACTACAGCAGCGGCTTTCCTGTGACTCTTGTGAACTACAGCGATAACTCACTGCTTGGGACCGAGCCGAATGGGGTCAATAACTATGGCGTCGATGAACCGGAATACACGCCCGGGCCGCTGAACCTGAATTCCAATCCGCGGAATGGCGCCGTCTATTTCAACACGGCGCTGTTCAGCTTGCAGCCCCTGGGCACTCCGGGCAATGCGAAACGTCGCTTCTTTTATGGCCCCGGACTGGATAACTACGATCTCGCGTTGCAAAAAAACCTCCCCGTTACCGAAGCGAAGTCTGTGCAGTTCCGTTTCGAGGGATTCAACGTTTTTAATCATGCCCAGTTCTACGGGCCGGCATCGGTAAATGGCAACATCAGCAGCCCATCGTTCGGACACATTGTGAGCGCCGCTCCTCCCCGTCTTATGCAGGCAGCCGTCAAATTCGTTTTTTAGGCAATGTGTAGCGAATTCTGGCGGGTAGCCAAATCGCTTACGGGTGCGACTTTTGCACCTCTCCTGCATCCAACGACAGTGGTACGATAATAGAAGGCTTGGGGTGTCAGAGCCTGGACTTATCGCATTCTAATTTCATAGATCGCCGGGCCCGGCTACGACCGCTCGTTTTTCCAGTCTGAGGAGCGTCCGCCGACAGCGCGCGACGTTGCAAACGAGGAGAAACCAATGGCAGGCAATGGAATCGTCGAGGTGACGGATGCAAACTTCGACGCGGATGTTTTGAAATCAGACAAACCCGTTCTGGTGGACTTTTGGGCGACATGGTGCGGACCCTGCCGCGCCATCGCTCCTATCGTGGAAGAGCTGGCCCGGGACTACCAGGGCAAAGTTAAAATCGGCAAGATGGACGTGGATTCGAACAGCGCTACACCGATGCGCTACAAGGTAACCGGCATACCCACTTTGCTGGTTTTCAAAGGCGGCCAAGTGGTCGAGCAACTGGTTGGCTACAAGTCCAAGGAAGTAATCGCGCAGGCGCTCGAGAAACACGTAGGGTAAGCGCGAGCTGCGATCTGCGAAGAAGAAATGCCCGGAGATTTTCTCCGGGCGTTTTGCTTTTGCGTTAGAAATTCACCCGTACGCCGAGTTGGGCCGCGAAGGGAATTCCGACCGTTGTGCCTGGACCAAAGAAATCTCCCAGAGCGCCTTCGGGAATTTCGAGCTGCTGCAAGCTGGTGATGGGCACGGAGGCTGCTTGCGTGCAAGTATTTGGGTTTCCGCCTGGACAGAAACTGCTGACGATGGTTTGACCGTATTGATTCGGCGCCATCTGTGCCGAGGGAACCGGAAGCTGCGCGACATTGACGGCGTAGTTCGCACCGGGATTGTTGCGGTTGAAAATATTGAAGAATTCGGCGAAGGGATAGATTTGCCAGCGCTCATTCAATTTGATGGGGCGCGCAATGCGCAGATCGGACTGGATGTAAGGAGTACCGCGGAATATGTCGAGACCGGTGTAAGACGGCAGCTGCTGGCCGTTGAACTCCACCCAGATGCGGTCCGTATTGTTGGCGTTTGTGATCGTAATCGGCCGGGCGCTCTCGATCTGGTTGACCGTGCTCAATTCGACCCCCCCGGGAAGATGCACGATGCCAGCGATGACGGCGCGGTGGCGAACATCTTCGCCGGACGGACCGTAATCACCCTGTCCGAAGGCGTTCAAAAGACCGGTATTCGGGGTTGGTGTCCCATTCGGATTCGGCTCATTCGGGCAGACACCATCCACATAATCAAATAATTCGCCCAGCAGACATCCCCAGGTCTGTGCCTTCGAAAGCTGGTAATTGGCCACGAGGCTAAAGCGGCGCATGTTGCCTTGGAGATGGAGCATCAGGCCGTTATAGCTGGAGCGGTTGTCAGACTCGAAGACATTCACATTGGGCACCACATTGGTCTGATCGGTGGTGTCGGAGGCGGGAATGAGCGGAGTGAACAGGCTCGATCCGCTGGTGTAAGGAAAACCGCGGTATCCATGATTGCCCTGCTCGTGAACGTAATCGGCGCTTACCAGCCAGTTCTGATTAAACGCATGCTGCACTCCGCCGGTGGTATGAGTCGCGTAAGGAGTCTTATAGGGCGAACCGACCAGATTGCCGGTAACGCTGTTGCCCAGTGTGGCAGGACTGGTCGGCGTGGCGGTCAGAGGTCCTAATCCTCCCGCCAGACAACCCGCACCGAGTACCGAGTAAGTTCCGGGGCCCCCCGTAAGAGCGCATGAGCCGGTCGTATAGTTCGCGTTATTAGTACCCTGAAACGCGGTCGCCCACCCATTTTGTGCCAGATCGTCGTAGTACAGGCCAAAACCCGCGCGAATTACGGTTTTCCCGCTGCTTCCCGGAGAGTAAGCAACGCCCAGCCGGGGCGCAATCTGACTGCGGTAGTCCTGCGGTACGCTGGGCACCACTGGAATCTGCAAGGCCTTCAGAGTGATGTACGCAGCATTGTCGGATTCGCTTCGCCCCTCGCCGACAAATAATCCCCAGGTGGTCTGATAACGCAAGCCGTAGTTGAAAGTGAGTTGATGCGAAATGCGCCAGGAGTCTTCGGCGTAGAAAGCCAGGCGCTGCACGTTCTGTGAAAAGCTACCATCGCCAGCTGGCGTGTACCTGCAAGTCGAACCGTCAGATGTAGTGAAGTTCACACACTGCTTTGTCTGAGGGTTGCCTGGTGTAAACACTCCGAACACACCGGGATTCTGCACATAATAGGTTGGATCATTGACATACTTGGCGAGAGTTTCGGCCGTTGATGCGAATGCACCGCCCAGCACCGGTTCGTGAATGAAATCGACTCCGAACTTCAGTGCGTGATCGCGCACGACATGAGAGAGATCGTAGCGGAATTGATATTTGTCCTGGTTGCGCAGATCAGGGAAGAGGGTGATGGGCGTGGCGAATTGATTATCGCCGAGGGTTTCGAAACCGGAGATAGTCAGCGCTGTAGAACTGAAAGGGAAAGCCAGCGCAAAGCCGAGATCGGAGTTCCGAGTCTGGGTGAGATGGAGCAAGCTGGCATCGAGAACCAGATTGCCCAGCCAGGTTGAACTGAAGGTGTAGGTATTGCTGAGAGCGAGGTTCCAGTAATTGTTGTGCGTCAGCAAGCCGGTTGAAGGCAATGTACCCTGCTGTACCAATGCGTTATGAGTAGTGTAGCTGTCTGAAGACGTGCGCAGAAACCAGTTCGATTTCGCAGATTGCGCCCAGTCGAAGCGCAGGGAAGAAATAAAGTCACGGAAAGGAATCGGAACATTCGGAGGAACTGAGATTGAAGGAACGCCAGTGATCAGGCCGTCCGCAGCGAGTTGCGCTAGCGCATCGAATTGCGTGGTGCTGGCCGGACTGTAGGCGATACTCGCATCCTCGTGGACATTCTCGAACCCTGCAAAAAACCATGCCTTGTTCCTCGCCATCGGGCCGCCGAGCGTGGCAACATAGTTTTGCCGCGAGAATGGCTGCTTGGGATTGTTGACGCACACTCCGTTGGTGCAGGTTTGCGCCGGATTCTCGATGGGAAATCGCGCATTGAGGGCGGCCTGGCGATCATAAAACGCGGCATCGCCGTGCCAGTCGTTCGAACCGCGCTTAGTTGTGATGACAACCGACCCGGCAGTGGTCCAGCCTGTGTCGGCATCTTCGTTTGAGGTGCGCACCGCGAATTCCTGAATAGCGTCCGGGGAGAAATTTTGCAGGAAGCCGCCGATCCAGTCGTCGGAGTTGTCTGCGCCATCGACGGAAAGCTCGTTGTTCAAGCCCGAGCTGCCGCCGGTAGAAACGGCGGTAATCCGAGCTTTGGTGGGATCGGAGGGTTCCACCGGTTCGGTTCCGGGCACGAGATAAGCGATGTTGGCGAAACTGCGTGCGGGCAGCGGCATGGTTTCGAGGTCCTGGGTACCGACAACGCCGCCGCGCACCGCGGTCGAAGTATCCACCGGCTCAGTGGTAATCGAGGACGAACTGCCCTGCACGCTTATCGTTTCCCTCCCCACCGTTGGCTTCAGGGTAACGGTTACATCGCGCACAAAGCTTACGGCAATCGAAATGTCGGTCTCCGCGGGCGCGAAACCACCGGCGGCTACGGTCATGCGATATCTACCCGGGAGCAGATCATCGAAACGAAATTCACCGCGATCCTCGCTCTGGACTTCACGGCGGATTGACGAATCGGGCGATTGCAGCACGACCTTCGCCGAAGGAATGCGGGCGCCCGTGGCATCCTGCACGGTACCGCGAAGAGATCCCCGGGGATTTTGCGCGTGGAGAGCTGCCACCAGCAGGATGGCGAATGTGGGCAAGAAAGGCGAAAGAATATATGGTTTCTTTTGCATGTTAATGGGGCCGACGCAAAGGTGAGACTAGACCGGCGGTGCTGCTACTACCAGAGGTCGTAAGAACGGAGCACGAAGCGTTTCAATCCGACCAGCGCTGCGGCTTGCGGTCCCAGCGATGACGTTTGAGTTCGTCGAGCAACGGCGATTCCAGGGGACCAGCGTCGCTGGTGGGGATGTTTTCGCGCACGTGCTCCGGCGTGCGCATACCGACGATCGTGGTACTCACGGCAGGATGCGAAAGGATAAAGCGCAGCGCCATCTCCGGTAGAGTCATCTCTGCGGGCAGAATCTTCTTGAGTTTTTCGACTCGTCCGATGGTTTTGCCGAGATTCTCCGGGCCAAAATATCCCGAGCGCCAATCGCTTTTTGGAAAACGAGTTTCGAGGGTCATCTTGCCGCCGAGGCTGCCTTCGTCGAGCGGCACGCGGGCGATCACGCCCACATTCAACTCCTGACAGACCGGAAACAACTTGTCTTCAGGGGCCTGATCGAAAATGTTGTAGATTACCTGCACGACGTCGATGAGTCCGGTGCGCAATGCTTTGATGCCATTCTCCGGCTCCCAGCGATTCAGACTGAGGCCGAAGTAGTGAATCCAGCCACCATCTTTTAGTTTCTCCACGGTCGAACGAAAATCGGCATTGTCAGTCCAACTATCATCCCACACGTGAAATTGCAGCAGATCGATGGAATCGGTCCGCAGTTTCTTGCGAATCAGGTCGGCGTACTTCAGAACATGCTCGGGCGAGAAAACATCGCGATACTTATATTTCGGCAGTGCAGGCCATTTGTCATTGGCAGGAGGAATTTTCGAAGCTGCATAAATCCGGGCCTTCGGGTTGCGCGCCATGATTTCGCCGAGCAGGCCATCGCTCTTCCCGTCCCCGTAGGCCCACGCCGTGTCGAAAAAGTTGCAGCCGGAATCAACCGCAAGCTGCAACGAAGCCAGCGACTGCTGATCGTCGGAGCCGCTCCAGCCGCTCATGCCCCACAGACCGCAGGAGATGTCGCTGACTTCGAGTCCGGTGCGGCCCAGCTTGCGGTATTTCACAGAGTTTCCCCCTGACGAAACTATTCATGCTTTATGACAATGGTGGGAATGTCAAGGTGTGAACACCCATACCCGAAGGGCTCGGGCAAGAGGATCTTCGCTCCGCCTGAAAAACAACTGCGCAGGATGACGCCCAAACCAAGCCTCGATTCTTCAACTTGCCGTCACCGTAACATGGGTAGACTCAGACAAGGCCGAAGGGCAAAGGGCAAAACCAGCATTTCGTGCAAAGCAGGTTGCAGCTGCGAGTCGCGGCAGGGCTCAAGAGTGATCACGAAGGGCAAAGCGTTCTTGTCGAATCCCGGTTTTTGCAGGACGGCGTCAATGTTGAGTCCATGCTCCGACAAAATCGCCGCCAGCGCAGCGATGATTCCGGGCTGATCTTTCACTACCATCCGCAAGTACCAGGGAGTCTCAAAATCGCAACTTACTTTCGGCGATGCGAGTCGCAGCGGCCGAGGTGTGCGTTTGCCGACCGAAAGGCCTTCGGCCACAAATATTAAATCCGAAACCACGGCGACCGCCGTAGGATCGCCTCCTGCTCCCGCACCGAGAAAAGCCATATCGCCCCCGTATTGCCCGGAGGTCAAAACCAGATTCAAGTTTCTTTGGACGCGCCCAAAAGGAGAGGAAGCGGGAACCAGACCGGGCCCGACTTCGGCATAGAGCGTCTCACGAACCAGATCAGTGCGCGATATCTGGCGGATGGTGCATCCGAGTTGGGCGGCATAGTCGAAATCAACCGCCTCAACGTGGCGAATACTGCGGGCGCGAATATCTTCGGGCGCAATGCGAACCTGCAGACCGGCGAGCGCCAAAATCGCAAGCTTGGCACGGGCGTCGCCGCCATCGAGGTCTTCGCTGGCGTCGGCTTCAGCATAGCCCCGGGCCTGGGCTTCCTCGAGTGCTTCACTAAATGGGATGCGTGCGCTTTCGATACGGCTGAGAATGTAGTTACAGGTGCCGTTCAGGATTCCCGAGATTCCGTGCAGGCGGTCGCCACACAGGCCGGTTCTCAAGGCAGGTAAGACCGGGACCCCACCCGCAACCGAAGCCCCGAACTCCAGTTGGCATCCATTCGCGTTGGCGAGTTCCAACAATTCGGGCCCGTCGCGGGCGATCAGTTGCTTGTTCGCCGTCACCACCGATTTGCCGGCTTTGAGCGCACTGCGAACCCAATCTTCGGCGGGAGTCAGCCCGCCGACTAGTTCGACCACGATCTCTGCGTTGGAACTGAGAATGGCGTGGAAATCTTCGGTCCACACTACATCGCTTGGAACCCACGCCTGCTTCTTGCGCTCCACGTTGCGATTGCAGATGTGGGTAAGACGGAGCATGCCATCGCCGCGCTCACATAGAATTTTCGCGACCTCACGACCCACCGTTCCAAAGCCAACCAAAGCCACGCGGCACGCAGAACTGCGATCGCGCGACGGTTTGGCACTGACGGATTCAGCTCTTTGTTGTCGTGCGATTCTTGGCAAGGCGTGGCTCGCGGTAAATGCTTATTTTTATCACATGCGGAAGCACTGATTGCTTTGATCGAGCAGATCTTTCCGGCGGCTTCACGACAGCAAACCTAAGCCGACGCGACAAGCTGTGAGAGTACGAGAAGGACAACCTGAGGCGGCTTGGCTGCCACAGCCAGCATCAAAGTTGGTAAGATGATGCTTCCCAGTTTACTGAGGAAGTTGTTTCCTGCTACGAAATACAGGCGGAGCCTTTGCTCATAGCGTCTCTCATGCCGGGCGCTACGGTCCGCAACCATGCCCGGTTATGGGAGGAGAATGGATGATCGAAAAGTTCGCGAATGCAAGCGCGCTGAGGCTGACCTTTCTGATTTCTCTGATCGCGTTCTTGCCGGGAGTTCAGAGTTTCGCGCAATCGACCGCTTCCGACCAGACTCCCGGGGCGCAACAGCCGTCCACGCCTACAACGCAAACCCCGGCGGCTCAGCAACCTTCCAGTGACCAAGAGCCGGCGGAGGAAGAGTCGACCTCGCGCCGGAAGAAACACGAATACAAGAACTGGGTTTTCAATATCGGGGCGGGGGCGAATCTCGACAGCGGCACCACCAAGAACTTTGTGCGCGGCGGCGGCTTCACGGGGATGGTGGGCGTAGCTCGGAATGCCAACAAGTATCTGGGGCTGCGCGCCGAGTTCATCTATGCCGATCTGCCGCTCAAGGATTCTGCGCTAGTGCTGGCCTCGGCCACTGGCGCGACCAGTTACGCCTGGGCCGTAACCCTCAACCCTATCATTAATATTCCGGTCAGCAGCGACTGGGGCGGCTACATTATTTTCGGCGGCGCCTTTTATCATCGTGCCGGATCGCTCGACAACAGCTCCGCGGTTCCTGGCGAGCCCTGCACGGCATTCTGGCGATGGTGGGGAAATTGCAACGCGGCGAGCGTACCTATCAGCGGCGACTTCACCAACACCAGCCTGAACCAGGGCGGCTACAACTTCGGCGCGGGAATCACGAGAAAGACTCCGAGTGGGGTGGAAATCTATGCCGAATACCGGCTCATGCATGGCGCCGCCAACGGCAACACGACCGATTTCCGGCCGGTCACGATCGGGTTTCGGTGGTGATGCATAGAGGACGGCAGCCTACTCAGGATTCGTGCGATAGCTCCATAGCTTTTCAACCTGCTGCAATTGCACCATCGACGATGCCGCAACCGGCTTCGACGCTGCAGTATCGGAATTCAATGCGTGCAAAGCCGATTCGATAATCTGATGGGCGGGCGCGAGGGAGCAGGCCGGATCAGTGGCCGCCGCATCACCTGCGAGCAGAAAGGCCTGACAGCGGCATCCGCCGAAATCGACGGAGCGCTGGTCGCAGGTGCGGCAGGGCTGGGGCATCCACTGTTCTCCGCGAAATTTTTGAAATGACGGCGATTCCTGCCAGATGTATTTCAGTGTATGCTGGCGGATGTTTTCGAACGTCATGCCCGGAATCACTTCAGCCGCGTGACAGGGAAGAACTTTGCCCGCCGGATTGATCAGAATTAATCGGCGCCCCCAGCCCCCCATGCAAGCTTTAGGAAAGCGAGCATAGTAATCCGGCACAACCGAATCGATGCGGATGCGTCCGGCAAGGCGCTTTTCGGCCGTAGCGACAATTTCGACGGCCGTATCAACCTGGCCGCGGGTCGGCAAGAGAGCAGCACGATTTTTTAACGCCCAGCCATAGTACTGCGTGTGGGCGATTTCCATGCGCTCGGGCGCTAGCTGTTCGATGAATGCGATCATCTCGTCCAAATGATCGATATTCTGCCGGTGAATGACGAGATTCACCGTGAAGGCGATCTTGTATTGCCGGATGATGCGCGAGAGTTCAATTTTGTGCGCGTGAGCTTTGGCGCCGGCGATCCAATTGGCCGGGACTTCGCGCGAATCCTGAAAACTGATCTGGATGTGATCGAGCCCGGCTTCGACCAGAGCCTTTAATCGCGTCTCGGCCAATCCGATGCCGGAAGTGATGAGGTTGGTGTAGAGACCGGCGGCACGCGCACCCGCGACGAGTTCGGTCAGATCGTGCCGCGCGAGCGGCTCTCCGCCAGTAAAGTGAGCGTGCAGCATTCCCAGCTTCCCCGCCTGCTGAAAAATGTCGAGCCATTCTTGCGTCGAAAGCTCGCTCGCGGCGGAGGCCAGTTCCAGCGGATTCGAGCAATAAACGCAATGCAGCGGACAGCGATGCGTGATCTCGGCAATGAGGGCGAGAGGGTTGGGAATCATGCTAGTAGTCGACGATTCTCTTCTTCTGCAACTGCTCTAAAAACGTGCTGATATCCCCGCGAATCTTCTCTGAGTCGGCCTCTTTAAATTGCGCCTGCAATTCCGCGATGATTTCGGCGAAGGTGCGGACACCGTCGCAGCGCTCGAGCACCTGGCGCCCCGTACCCTGCAACTTGATTGCGCCTTCGGGAAAGAGAATGACGCGAGTTTCTTCCGCACCGGCCGTTTTCTCAGCAGCCCAGCGACAGCCGGGGGCGAGATGGGGTTGGCTGGAATCTTCCGGAGCTGCCACGCTATGCCCCCTCGACCCGAAACGCTCCCGGTGGAGGCCAGCCGGGCTGCACGTACGCGAAGTAGAGCGCGTCAAGCTGCGCCCACAAGATGTCGCATTTATCACGCAGCGCCTGGATTGCCAGATCCTGCTCGGCGCGGGTCTGCGCATTGTCGTGGACATAATTGACCGCAAATTGCGAATCTTCCGGCGCCTGATAAAGCCGCGCCTCGAAATAATCGAGGCCTCCGGAGAGCCAAGGATAATGCTGGCGCAGCTTATCCACACGCAGAGTGATCAATTGAGGGGAGAAAAGCTCGGTCAAGGACGACGCGACCGCTTCCAAGAGCGATCGGCTGCGCACGATGTTCAGATATTCGTTGACTGCAAAACGTGTCGCAGGAAGAATGCCTTTGCCGGCGCGCACGTCAGCCCCATCGAGGCCGGTAGCTTCTGCCAGTTTGATCCAGCGCTTGACGCCGCCTTCGCTGGTGGCATCGCCATCGTGATCGACTACCCGCTTGCGCCAGGCGCGGCGAAAAACGGGGTCGGGCCCCCGCGACAGAATGATCGCATCTTTCATTGGAATGATGCTCTGGTAGTAATAGCGGTTCAGGGCCCACGCCTGGAGCTGGCCGCGACTCAGCTTGCCTTCATGCATCAACAAATGAAACGGGTGTTTGTGGTGATAGCGCTCCTCGCCAACGGCTTGCAGTTGCTCGCGCAATTCGTCGACGGAAAGCAACCGGTTATCACGATTGGCCGCTTGGGGAGCTACAGGTTGAACTGCCATCCATCCTCCGC
>JASHQM010000167.1 GCA_030039165.1 Candidatus Sulfotelmatobacter sp.
TCCTGATAGTAGGCGTGTGCAACGTCTTCGGCTACGCCTTCGCGAAATTCCTTGTCAGAAGCCGTTTTAAAGGCATGCGTGGCGCCGATATCTCCATTCATGAAGAAACCGCCCGGCAGGTCATACGCTGAGCCGGCGCTATCGAGCGGAAGATCAGGAACCGCAAGATAATTCTTCACGCCGCTGCCGATTTTGAACCACTCGGGATACATCGCCGCAACAGCGCAGACATCGACGAAATAAACTTCGTTGATGAAGCGCACGACTTCGGCAAACAGATCGCGAATCTGCTCCAGGCGATCCATATCGAGGGCCCCTTGGCCGTCGAGGTCGATGGCGTTGGCGACGCCTCCAACGGTGAGGTTCTGAATGTGCGGAGTTTTCGAGCCGAGGATGCCGACGATTTGCAGAGCCTTGCGCTGATATTCGAGCGCCTGCACATAGTGCGAAAAGGCCAACAGATTCACGTCGGGGGAGAGCCGCATCGCGGGATGGCCCCAATATCCATTCATGAAAATTCCCAGCTGCCCACTGGCAGCAACGGCGTTTACGCGTGCTTGAGCGGCTTTGAATGTCTCGCGGGAGTTGCCGGTCCAGGGCGACAGGCTCTCGGCCAACTTCGCCGTGGCTGCGGGATCCGCCTTGGGAATCTGAAGCACGTCGACCCAATCGAGCGCCGAAAGCTGATAGAAGTGGACGATGTGATCGTGCAACGCGTGGGCAATCAGAATCAGATTGCGGATGTACTGCGCGTTGAGCGGGATTTCCAGCTTGAGTGCGTCTTCCACGGCTCGGACGCTGGCCATGGCGTGCACGGTGGTGCACACCCCGCAGAAGCGCTGAGTGAACATCCAGGCATCACGCGGATCGCGGCCCTTGAGAATATTCTCGATTCCGCGCCACATGGTACACGAAGCCCAGGCGTTGTTGACTGCATTGTTCTCCACCTCGACATCGATACGGAGATGGCCTTCGATTCTGGTGATCGGATCAATCGTGATTCGTTGTGCCATAAGTCCTTACCTGTATGTTCAATTTCGTCCTACTCCATTAATCCCCCGCAACTAACTGTTCCTGCCGTCGTGCAAAGCCTGGAATCAGGGGCTGCGGTTTCGCCCGTTGTGCTTCGACAGCGAGGCGGTTCGAGCCGGGCAGGATCGGCAACAGCTTCGCGGCGAAGATGAAAATCGCGATTCCGATTGACATGAATCCGATCGAAATCAGTAGCTCGATGACGCTGGGGAAATACACCGCTCCCGCCTTCGGCTGAAACGCCGTCGTGGTCGGATCAAAGCGATAGAGCATTCCGCCAACGCAGGTCAGCAGCGCGGCGTAGAACATGGTTCTGGGACTGCGCGTCGTAAGGGACTGCCGCAGCTCGAAGTATGCCCATATCAGAAGCGCCGTCTCGAGCCAGAAAAGGAACGCGAAAATGTTGAACACGAATGCAGCAAGAATCTGGCCGCGAATGATCAGATCGGCAAAGCGGAAAACCAGCCACGCTCCCACCAGCCACGCCGTGAGGCGGTTCAGTTCGCCGAGGATGTCGATATCGAGTGCGCGATTCCACATCAGCCCGCAAAACAGAAGCGTCGCGGTCACAAAGCCGAATCCGAGGAATGCGGCTGCCCAAACATAGAGCAAGGGCAAGAATGGCGTCTGCCATAGTGGATACACTCGATTTCCACCCAGCAGCATCAGCGCGCCCAAGGAAGACTGGTGCATGGCCGGGAGGACGTAAGCCAGGCTTACGACCCAGGGGAAGCCACGTACAATCACCTTCTCGAACTTTTCAATGCGTGGCCGGAAATCGGGACGCCGGTCGTAGAAGTAGTCGAGGATAGCAGGTATGTTCTCCAGAAACAGCGGAATGCTGGCATACACCGACATGCAGACCGCGACTTCGAGTAGAGGTGAGTGCAGGTTCCAACGCCAGGGCGCGCCGATCCAGTAGAAATTCCAGGGACGGCCAACGTCAACGCCCAACATGCAAAGGCCAAATGCATAGGCGAGAAAGCTGGTCAGGAGGGCGGTGCGCATCACCACGTGCAGTCTTTTATCGCGAAAGACCCAGGCAGCGATTCCGATGGCGAAAGCGCCGGAGCCGAGTCCAGTCAGCACCATGGTGTTGAAAGTCTTCCAGATTCCCCATGCGTAAGCGTCGTTCATGCCGCTGGCCGGTCCAAGACCGGCAATTTCGCGGTAGACGACAAGAATCAATCCCAGCACTCCCAACCCGCAGAGAACTATGAAAGGACGCGTCCAGATCGGCACCTCGAATACGGGAACATCTCTTTGCCAGGTGTGTGTGTCTTTCAGAATCGCGCCGTCTTTCATAATTGCGCCCTCAATCCACTGGCCTTTTCTTCTTCCTGCATGTGCCCCTCATGATCCTTCCAGTTCTTGCGGATGGTCCCTACGAGCAGCCCATAGAGACCGGCGGGGAGCACGAGGTAGCTGTACAGCCGTTTCTGCCATTTCAAATATTTCGCCGGGACCGATTC
>JASHQM010000168.1 GCA_030039165.1 Candidatus Sulfotelmatobacter sp.
CCGGATGACGATTTCTTCAAGACACTAGGAATCGACAGCTTGCAGACCCTGGATATGCTGACCAAACTGGAAAATCACTTTCACATCGAGCTGCCTGATTACGAGTTGCAAGGGGTGTCGGATTTCCGCACCCTGGCCGGGAAGATTCAGGCAAGACTTTAACCTTGAATTGATGGTTGCTGATTTTTGATTGTTGACTGGTGCGGAACCTGCTTTGCAATTGGCCTCTCCGCTTCGCCAATCGCGCAATCTACAATCAACAGTCAGCAATTGTCTATGCTCGATCTCCAAAAATACAGCTGCCTCGGTGCCGCTTTGCGCGATGCCCTGGATCGCTTCGCCTCCGACACCTGCCTGATTGAAGCCGATCGCGACCGGGAAAAAGTACGACTGACCTATTCCGACTTCAAAGAAATCAGCTTGCCTCTGGCGCGCGCTCTCGAAGATGCGGATTTCGACCCAGCCGACCGCGCGGCGATCCTGATGACCAACCAGTCGAAGTGGCTGATCTCGGCTTACGCCATTCTTTACTGCGGCGGAGTGTTGGTTCCGCTGGATTACAAATTGACCGCGGCGGAGCAACTTGCGCTGTTGGCGCACTCGAAAGCGGAGGTGCTCGTCGTCGAGTACTACCTGTGGCGGGCGATCATGCAGGAGCCCGAGTTCCAGAACATCAAGACCAGGCTGGTACTCGTGACGGAAGCGCCGCTCGGAGCGGAGCTCGCAGGAGCGTTCCGCTGGGAGGATTTCAAGCGTAAAGGCGCGCCCGATTTCGTGATGCGGGAACGGGAAGATGTGGCGTGCATCGTGTATTCATCAGGAACAGGCGGGCGCCCCAAAGGGTGCGTGCTCACGCACGAAAACTATCTGGAGCAGTGCCGGTCGCTGACCGCATGGTATCCATTTTGGCCGGGTGTGCGCTATTTGAGCATTCTGCCGACCAATCATGCCATTGACTTTATGGTGGGGTTTATTGGGCCGTTTGTTTGCGGGGCATGCGTCGTGCACCTGCGGACTCTGCGGCCCGAATTCGTGCGCGACGCATTTGTGCGCTATCGAATCACATATGTCTCGCTGGTACCGATGATCGTGAAAAATCTCGAGCGTGGTTTGCGGGCAAAATTCGACGAACTGCCGGCGTGGAAAAGAGTGCTATTGAACCAGATGATCGGCATCAACAAAACACTGACGCGCGGCAGGCCACGCGTGAAGCTCAGCCGATTTTTGCTGCCGAAGGTGCATCGCGCATTTGGCGGGCAGCTGCTGGCGCTCATCACTGGCGGCGCGTTCATGGAACCTTCAACCACGCAGTTTTTCTACGACCTTGGAATTCCGGTAGTTAACGGATACGGCCTTACAGAAGCGGGGACCGCCCTCACGTTGAACGACCTCAACCCGTTTCGCGCAGACACGGTCGGCAAGCCGCTGCCCGGGGTTGAGCTGCGGGTTATAAGCCCGAATGACGAGGGCATCGGAGAAATCGCAGTCCGCAGCAAGACGGTCATGTCGCATTACCTCGACGATCCGGAATTAACTTTGGAAACCATTGTCGATGGCTGGCTGCTCACTGGCGATCTGGGACGCTTCGAGAAGCGTGGCCACTTGCAGCTTTTCGGCCGCAAGAAAAATATGATCGTGACCGAGGGCGGGAAGAATATTTATCCCGAGGATATCGAGACGGTTTTTGACGGGCTGCCTGTAAAGGAATACTGCGTGTTCGCGGCGAACTACGTCTGGCCACAGAAGGAATTAGGGCGTGAAATGCTGACCATTGCTCTTCGCCTGGAGCAGAATCAGCATTTCGATAATCATTTGCTCGAAGAAATCATCGCGCGCAACCGCCGTCTGCCCGACTTCAAGCGCGTGCGCGGATATCTGGTCTGGGAAAAAGATTTTCCGCGTACGGCATCGATGAAAATTAAGCGGCAGGCACTGGCAGAAGAAATCGGGAAGTCGAAGCCGCGCGAGGCGGTGGTGGGGTTGTGAAAGGGCGCGAGTGTTTTCTCGCCATTGTGAATCCTGCGGCTGGAGGAGGAAAGTGCCGCAAGCTGCTGGGGCCAGTGCTGCAGCGATTGCGATCTGGAGGGGTAGAAATCGATGTGGCCGAGACGCAGCGCGCCGAGGATGCCACGCGAATTGCCCGGGAAGCATATGCCGCCGGCCGGCGAAATTTTATTTCCGTGGGTGGCGACGGGACTTCGTACGAAATTGTAAATGGATTGTTTCCTGAGGCACTGGCCGGCGATCCCACATCGGCCGAAGCGGGCAGGCGTGCCCGCCCCACACTTGGTTTCTTGCCTTTAGGAACGGGCAACTCATTCTTGCGGGATTTCAGCGACCGGGTAATCGAACACGCGATCGATTCGCTGATCGCGCGGCGCACACAAGCTTGCGACGTGCTAAGACTACGCCACCGCGGGGGCCTCATTCATTATATTAACCTGCTCAGCGTCGGTTTTACCGCCGATGTGGCCACGCTACGCGCGCGGCGGTTTAGCCGTCATGGCGAGTTGGGATATGTCATATCCGTGTTTCTCGGCTTGGCGCGATTGCACCGGCGCCCCTTTCCGGTCCGAACGGATGCTGAGCGCGAGTTCGATCGCAGGCGATGCCTGTTTCTAACCTTCAGCAATAGCAAATTCACCGGCGGGACGATGATGATCGCGCCTAAAGCAGAGGTGAATAGTGGTCTGATCGAATACGTGCGCTGGGGGCCGATTGGCCGGTTCGGACTGATAAGAACCCTGCCGCGCTTATATGATGGCACGCATATCGAGCATCCAATGGCCGAGCGCAGGGCGGTGAGGCGCGTGGAGTTCGATCTGGACGCGCCCGTTGACGTTATGGTGGATGGCGAGGTCCTGGCCCTGCATTGCCAGGAACTGGATGTGCTGCCGGGAGCTCTGCAGGTTGTGGCATAGTTGTATCAGCCTTTCCGGGAGGGATCCTTGAGAGCAGCTTCCAGACTCGCGGGTGACGCTCCCAAGCTGACGCAGGCGACCGGGATTCTTGTGATTTTGCTGGGCGTCATCCACCTAATTGCGACGCCGTTTCTTATCGGTTGGTCAAGCCGGCAGATTCATTCCGAGCACGCCGCGCTGGTGATTGCCGCTATGCGTCTCAATCACATTCTGACGGGAGTTTTATTGATCCCGCTGGGACTCTCGACATTCTGGGCCGGCAGATGTCTCGAACAGCCGTGGGCATTGCGGCTGGCGCTCCTGAATGCGATCACGCTGCTTTGCTTGCCTCTTTTTCTAGTTATTACCATGCCGGTAGAGGCCCTGAATGCGCCGCTGTTTAGTGCCGCGGTTGCGCTTTTAATTGCCGCCTGTCTGCTTCAATTGCTGGCCCTGGTCGGTTTTACCAAATCGCGTTCCGTCTAGCGGGCCAAATGCCGTCAGAGCCGTGATATAAGAAATCAATGTCGGAACAGCGTAGAAAACGCCAAGAGGCGCGAGTTGCGAAGCCGGTTACGTTTTCACTCTCGCGCAAACATTTGATCTGGGCTGGGATTATTGCATTCCTTGTTATCGCCTACAGCGGCTCGTGGTATTACAGCAATCATCGCTACGATAACTTTGCCAAATGCCTTTCGGCGAAGGGGGCGAAAATGTACGGCGCGTACTGGTGCCCGCACTGCGCAGATCAGAAGAGAGAATTCGGCGCGTCCTTTCGCTATGTAAACTATGTGGAGTGCGCAATTAAGGGTTCGCGGGAAATGACGCCGGCATGTAAAGCGGCGGGTGTGCAGCATTATCCTTCCTGGCAGTTTAGTAATGGGACGCCGCTCGTGGAAGCGGTCTTTCCGCTACAAGAATTGAGCGAAAAGACCGGGTGTAGTCTGCCGTGAATCAGACCATTGCCAATGCGAAGAATCACGTGCTGTTGCTCGTCATCGCGACTCTGTCGCTGGCGGGAATCGGCGTATCTGCCGTATCGCTCGAAAGGCACTATGCGAGATCGGAGACCAGCTTCTGCGAGTTCGGCGAAAAATTCAATTGCGACATCGTGAACCGGAGCGAGTATTCGAGCATCATGGGCATTCCGGTCGCTGGAATCGGCATCGTGGGTTATGGCGTACTACTCGCATTGGCTACAGCATACCGGTCGCGCGCGGAGACGCCGGTGCGCCTGCTGGTTTTTGCGCTGGCCGGCCTGGCGTTTGCCATATACCTGACATATATCGAGGGCTACGTTCTGGAGACATGGTGCATTTTGTGCCTGAGTTCGCTGGCGCTGATCGCGAGCATCTCGGCACTGGCGGTAGCGGTGAAAGCTCGGGCGTGATGGTCGGCCTGCATTTTCAACCAGCATGTTTATTACAGAGTCTGCGACTCGGCTCGTAACGAACAATGTTTCGGCTGCTCAAAATTTTTCCCTTTCGAATGGCAGAAATCCATAAAGCTGCAAGTGGCAGCATGCCGACGGCTGATTTTGTGCGTGCCACCAGCGCCACAGGTGATCTTCGCCTGCATAAATTTCGCAGCCGTATTTTTCGCAACACACGCTATCTTCGCGCATGGCTACCTCCGGGATACGACGACCCTGCGAATGCCGAAAGACGTTACCCGGTTTTCTACCTAAACGACGGGCAGAATCTATTTGAAGTGTCGACTGCATTCACCGGCGTCGAGTGGCAGGTGGATGAGACCGCCGATCGCCTGATTCGCGAGGGCGAGGTACCGCCGATGATTATTGTCGGCATCGACAATGCGGGCAGGGACCGCATTCGCGAGTACATGCCGCACCGCTCGATGAATCCCGTGATGCTCCGCGTCCAGGGAAGGCACTATCCCGACTTTCTCATGAATGAAGTGATGCCATTCGTCGAAGCCAGGTATCGCGCGGCTACGGGCCCGGAAAATACTGGATTGGGAGGCTCGTCGCTGGGATCCTTGATCGCCCTCTATACGGCAATTGTGCGACCGGGTGTGTTCGGACGGTTGCTGCTGGAAAGTCCGTCGTTGTGGGCTGCGCACCGGCAACTGATTCGGGAGAGCCGGACCGTGAGAATCTGGCCGGAACGAGTGTTTCTTGGGGTGGGAACATCGGAAGCGGGAAGCGCGGAGCGCAGCCGCACGGTCGTGGATGATGTGCGCGAACTGGCGGCCATCATTCGACGGGCAGTGCTCAGCGAAAAGCGATTACAAGTCGTCATCAAGGATGGCGCGGGGCACAACGAATCTGCCTGGGCGGAAAGGTTTCCTGAGGCGCTGCAATTCTTATTCGGCCAATAGCGGAGCGATTAACAGCTCCGATGTTTTACGAGCGTTGCGAGTTATTCAATTGCAGTTGCGGCAGCGAAGCAGTTCGCCGGCTCATCAGCAGAACCGGAAGTAATAACGGGAAAAATAATACCAGCGCCGAGGGCAACAGCGGCACTCGCTTGAGCGACTCCAAGCGTGGAGGAAAGACGAGCAACTCGCAAAAAGCAATCCACGGCCAAGTTACCGCAGCCGCAAAGACAATCTGAGAAAGTCTCGGCAGAAGTCTCCACTCGGAGACCAGAAGAATCGCCGGGAAGATCAGGAGCACCTGATTGAACGGCGTCAGCAGAGGAAAGGCGAGCAGCGTTCCGATCAGGAAAGAGGCGAAAACTAAGATCTGTTGCCGCGAGTCGATTGGCTGCCTGCGTTCCCTCCATGCGAGCACAAGAAGGAGGAGCACGATGATCGCGCCCAGGATTATTCCCAACGTCTCTCCAAATACGACACGAAGAATGGATGTCGTGGGAAAATACCTTCGATACGCCGCGATGCCTGCCACAAAATCGGCGAGCCATCCGGGAAGAAGCCATTCGCCCGCGGCGGTTAGCGCAGCTAACGAGATCAGGAACGCGGCGAGCAAGCGCCATCTCTTCCGCAAATCGCCCACGCTCCAGATAAAGAAGAAACAGATCGGAAATAGCGCCAGTTGAGGCTTGATGGTGGAGCAGGCGAGCAGGACTCCCGCCAAATGGTGGCGATCGCGGCTGGCACACGACGCGGCCGCAACGAGTAGTAGTCCAACCAGCACGGCCATTTGCTGGTGCTCGATTCCGTGAACAATTTGCGGACTGCTGACGGTAAACAGAGTTAATGCCGCGACCGATTCCCAGGGTAGATGCCAACGCAAGAGATCCAGGCTGAACGGCACGATAGGCGCCGCCAGCAAGAGCAGCACAAGGGGCGCCCATCGCCGCACCTGACTGAACTCGAGGTGCACGGTGGGGGCCATAAGAAAGACTACGTATATTGGATAGGCGAAGCGCTGTTCGTCTATCAATTTAATCCCGGGCACGTCGGATCGCTGCTCGATTGAGTGGCCATAAAATCCCTGCTGAATCTCGTGGCTTACTTCGGGGCCGTAGGGGTTTCGCCCGTACAGCAACAGCTCGCGTGTGCCAACCCAACGGGGATAGAGGTCTCCCAGCTGTGTCAGAGTGCCGTACTCAGCGCCAACAATGGCGGTGGCTGGCAGCAGCACCTTTACTGCGTACAGCCATGTCACTGCGCTCACGGCCAGACTCAATAGAAGCCAAACCCGAGGTTTCATGGCTGGGACGCCCTGTAGAAGTCGAGATGGGGCGGGGCATCTCCGTTGATGCGCCATACCGTGCGGTGCCTGAAATAATCGAGCAGTTCCTGATTCGTGGTATCTCCCATGTCGCGGGCCCAAACGACTTTTGAGCCATCGATATCAGCACGGTTCCAAACCCACTCCCAGTCAGGATCGTGTGGCGAACCATAGCTGACAAGCACAAGTTGCTCGCCCGGCATGTTTGAAAGCTCATGCGACACTGCGACTCGTTCAAGATTGCCGCGCGGCCATCGAGGCTCGATCCGAACTCCGGCCACGACCGCTCCCACCCGCAAAATGATCAGGCCACAAAGCACACACGGGATAATGAAAATAAGTGCGGCCCCCAGAGCGCGGCCACGCCACTGCCAACGCCAAAGATGACGCATGCATTGCACAACCACCAAATAAAGCACAGCGGTTGCGGGCGCGAAGTAGTGAGGAAGGGTCCAAGTCTGAACCAAACTGCCCAGAATCATGAATGCCAGGACCAAAAGCGGTAACCTCATTTTGCGGTCGCGCACTGCCCAAGGCAACGCGAGCAACGACAATGTCAAAGTCGGCCCCAGATACAACTGCCACCATTGGCGGAATTTGATCGCGGTGCTGCGCAGGAATCCCGTGAGAGTCTGACTGTCCCTGAAGGCGCGCAGCTCCCATTCGTAATAGTCACGCATAACTTGGTTGCTGTAGTGAGGCTCGGGTCTTGGAGTGAAGAATAGAAAGTAAGGCGCCATCGCATAAGTGCCGCGATTCATTTCGTAGGTCATGTGGAAGGGGCTTCCGGTGACCCGATAGTAGTAGTATCCGGTCGCCATGCCTGCGATGAGCAGGACAAGCATCAACGGAAGCACAGTTCGCAGCAGTACCGCGCGGTTGAGTAATTTCTTCCTTCTGATCAGGCACCATCCCAGCACGAGCCCGAACGGTAAGCTGTAGATCAGTCCTTCATAAGGACGGCTATTGGCTAGGATAGCTAGACCCAGTCCCATCAAGATGGCATCACTGGTTCGAGAGCGGCGCAGCATTCGAGGCAGCGCACCCAAGACGAAAGCGCCGCCGAGGGCGGTAATCGAAGCGGCTAAGTAGCTATTCATCCAGTAGCTCAGGATTCCAAGCCGCAGAGCCACCAAGGTTGCCCCGAACAGCGCCCAGTCTGCGGGGAGCCACGCCTGAAACGCCCAACAAATGACTGCGCACATGATTCCTGTAATCAGCCACTGGCCGATCCAGGCGTTCCCGAGCAACTGTCCTACCGCGAGCGCCAGTCCTTGGCCGGGAGGGTACATCGACATGTATGTTGGTTTTTGAATGATGTGGAAACTCTCGAAATGTGTCCACATGGGATGAGTTGGATTGGTCAGCCGCCCGTGCGCAAATGTGTCGGCAGCGAGCAGGTAGCTGAATTCGTCATTCCAGTGCGGAGCCGGGACTCCGAGGATGGGAATCAGCATGGCGCGCAAAGCCAGCGTGGACGCGCAGACGGAAAACGCAGCAAGATTCTTTTGCCGGGAGAGCCGACGCAGGAAATCGGGAATCAAAACTCCTTGAGCCAGCGGAGGGCGTCGCGAGAATCTGAGACAAACGATTAGCGCGATGAGCAGCAACTCGGCCTCACACAACGTGATGCTCCATGTTCCGAGAAATGAGGGTGCGCCGTTCATGCCAGTGTCGGGAATTCTCGCTTAAGGCGCGCGGCGAGCGCAAGTTGAGGTGTGGCCATGAAAAGCTCAAGAAATTGTGACGTTAGGATCATCATCGTGGCGCTACGGCGTGCCAAGTTGCAGCGGTCGCGAGCAGACGCCGGCGTGATCGCGGCCGCACTGGTAAATCAGGTATAGAGGTAAATCGCGCGATTGTACAACGTAGTGTCCATCGGCAACCGCCTCCGCGTCGGCGGATTTATCGAGCACGATTCCGTTATCAGGCGAGGCACGAATGCGGAACTGCCCCGAGGATGGTTCATAGTTGGCATAGCTATAGCAATGTCCAACGCAGGCACGGTCGAGATCGTGGTACAGGCAAAGCGAGCGCAGCGAGGAAGACCCGGGCCTGGTAATGACGCGCACTCTCGCAGGCAGACTGCTTACGGCGCTATCGAGGCGATCTTCCGCCCGGTTCAGGTTGAGATTGTCGAAATAAAGAAGGCCGAAAAATGCGGTGGTCACACAGACTTGCAGGGTACGCAAGCGCCGCGAGGTCAGGCCAGGCGCGACAACAGCACACATTATCAAGGCAGCGAACAGGGAGATGCGTTCCGGAATATAACTGAACGGCATTGCGAAGGACGGAAACAAAATCACACCCGGCATGACAACGACGGCGGCTGCCTGCAGCAACAAGAGTTGAAAGGGCGATTCAGAAATGAGACATTTCACGCCGGCCCCTTTAATACGCCCGCGCAGCAATACAGTCCATAGCAGCAGCAGCCCGCCGAAAGGGACCAGGTACCTGTAACCGAACAATACGACTTGATTGGTACCGACTATCTGACCAAGTTGCGTAGTATACCAACGGCAGACGTACTGTCGGTACAGAACCAGGCGAACGACCACTAGTGTTGCCAGGCCCACAAGTAGAAGCCAGGACCGACGTTCCGTCGTTATGCGCCTGGCGACGGTAGCATAAGCAGAAATGGCCAATGCCCACACTACCGGGAATGGATGGGCGCCCCATGCCGGAATGAGCAAAAGTGCCGCGAGCAGATGAGTCCGCCAGCCGCGATTCCAGGAGAGCGCCAGATACCAAAGGCAAAGTCCAAGGGACAGATAGAAGTTGAAGAATCCCATGTGAAAGATGAAGCCGTAGGCGAGCATGGCAACAGTCGGGCCCGCAAACCACCAATTTCGGCCGGATACGCGGAACACGAAGAATACTGCGCCGCAACCGAAGACGAGCACGCAAAAACTAACGGCCAGGCGTTGCGCCCAATCGGCACCGACGCGAACCAAAAGCCACTCGAGCATCAGGTCAAAAAGGACATTGGTGGATTGCGAAGAAATCCATAAGCCACGAAGTTTGCCGTTGTGGACTTGGTTGGCCAGCCAGGCGTTGTAGATGTGGCTGGAGAGGTCTGCTGACTGAATACGCTTTTGCCAGAAGCAGGGAACCAGTAGTAGGGCAGAAAAACAGAGGAACGCGATCCAGTCTGGCAATGATCGGTGACTGCTCGTGGGCCGGTTTGTAGTCAAGGGAAGAGTATTGCCATGAGCTCTTATCTGCCGGCGGCTTCGCGGTCTGCGGTTCGCGCGAACAGTCCGTCAACAACCTGGATCATTTCGTTATCCACCACCCGGCTGCGGGCGATGGCATCGACCAGTGGAATGGAGACAATTTTGTTGGCACGCAGCGCCGCCATACATCCGAATTCGCCGCGATGAATCATATCAATCGCTCCCAAGCCGTAGCGTGTAGCCAGCACGCGGTCGAAGGCGCTGGGCGAACCTCCGCGCTGAATGTGGCCAAGCACGACGGCGCGGGTTTCGAATCCCGTGCGCTTCTCGATTTCGCGGGCAAGAATGTTAGCAATGCCTCCCAGCTTGACATGGCCGAATTCGTCCTTGCCCATGTCTGACAGGACCGGAGCGCCCTGGCCGGGTTCAGAGGAGAACTTGGCTCCTTCTGCGACCACGACGATGGAAAAATACAGCCCGCGCTCGTGGCGCTGGCGGATCGAGTCGGCGACTTTGTCGACGTCAAATGGGCGTTCGGGAATCAGGATGACATCGGCCCCGCCGGCAATGCCGCTGTAGAGCGCAATCCAGCCGGCGTCACGGCCCATCACCTCCACCACCATTACGCGGTTGTGAGCCTCGGCTGTCGTATGCACGCGGTCGAGAGCTTCACACACGATGTTGCAGGCGGTGTCGAATCCAAACGTGTAGTCGGTGCCGCTGAGATCGTTATCGATTGTCTTGGGAATGCCAACTACCTTAATTCCGCGTTCATGCAACTTTTGCGCGACGGACAGCGTGTCGTCGCCGCCAATGGCGATCATCGCCTGAATTCGATTCTTCTCCAGGGTTGCCAGGCAGCGATCGACGCCATCCGGCCGCTTGGCCGGATTGGTGCGCGAAGTTCGCAGAATGGTCCCGCCGCGCGGCAAAATGCCGGCGACCGCGTCAAGATCGAGCGGCATGCTCAAGTCTTCGATAACTCCTCGCCAGCCTTCGAGAAAACCCAGGAATTCGTCTTCGTAGGTGAATATGCCCTTGCGCACTATCGCACGAATGACGGCATTGAGCCCCGGACAGTCACCGCCGCCGGTCAACATGCCGATCTTCATAGCTCGCTCCCTGGCATAACCAAATCACTCATACCGTGCAGGTAAAGCTCGCGCCTCTGTCAATGGCAAATTTCCTCTGAAACAACAAGCCTATCACCATCAGGGCCTGCATGGGATTGAATGCACCACTAGGCTCTTGCCGCTTTCCGCGCTACACTGCACTCACATGCGAGTGTTAGGGATTGACTGCGGCGGGGAGTGCACAGGTTATGGAGTCGTCGAGCTGGATGGTGCGGGCGAGTTGGTGTGCCTGGCCTGCGGGGCAATCCGCTTGTCTCCCCGCGAGCCGCTGGCACGCAGGCTGGCTCGCATTTACGGCGAACTGGGCGCGGTCATTGAAGAGCATCATCCGGTTGAAGTGGCTATTGAAGAGATTTTCTATGCCCTGAATGTGAAATCAGCGCTGAAGCTCGGTCAGGTGCGGGGAGTTGCCATGCTCGCCGCGGCCGCGGCAGGATTGGAAGTCGCCGAGTATTCGCCGCTTACGATCAAGGCCTCCGTCGTAGGATACGGACGAGCCAGCAAGGAACAAGTACAACACATGGTTACCCGCCTGCTCGGATTGCCCGAGGCTCCTGAGCCGATGGATGCCTCCGACGCACTGGCGATTGCCATTTGCCACCTGCATACCGCAGGCACGCTAGAGAAACAGAAAGTGTCAATCCCGTGAGGCTGGGAATCGCAATCGTCGTGCTGGCGGCGGGCCTTACCGCAGCTCGTGCCCAGCAGCCCGCCAATGGAGCCGCCGGAGCCACTGCGAACCTCACCTTCACCTTGGATTTTCCGCAATCGAATCCAACGCATTATTCGATTACCGTGGAGACCAATGGTCACGCGCGCTATGAGTGCACCTGTTCGATTACTGCCGATTCCGATCCGGAATCCTATGACGCGGAATTCGAGGTTTCGGCAGTGAATCGCGACCGCATCTTCCAATGGGCGAAAGATGCAGCGTTCTTCAGCGGGAAAATCGACTCCGGCAACCACAAGCTGGCCTTCACTGGCACCAAGCAGTTGACCTATCAGGATGGCCAGCGTTCGAACACCGCTCACTATAACCATTCGAACCTCGGGCCTGTCCGCCAGCTTACAGAGCTTTTCCAGAAAGTTGCCCTCACGCAGGAGTACGGCAGGCGTCTCGCCTACTACCATCACTATCAAAAGTTGGCACTCGACGATCAACTAAGGCAACTGGAAGGGCAAGCTCGGAATGACGAGCTAAGTGAAATTCACAGCCTAGCGCCTATACTTCAGCAGATCGTGGACGATCCGTCCGTCATCAACGTAGTCCGCGCTCGGGCCAAAGAACTGATTCAGATGAAAGATGACGGCGCACCATGGCATTGAGCGTGATTTTGGGATAACCCGGGTGGTCTGGGCCGTGCTCTAATGATGTGGACTGTCAGCTGTATCCTCCGGGAGGCTTTATGTCTAGGCCGCAACTTCTCTGGATTCCGTGCGCGGGTTTGGTTTGTGCGCTCTTTGCCTTGCCAGCCGTGGCCGATTCGCAGGTACGCATCGTTCGGCTGAGCGATGTGCAGGGCTTGGTGCAAATCAACAAAAACTCGGGGTTGGGTTTCGAAAACGCTTTCCTCAATCTTCCCATCATTCAGGGCACGGAGCTTCGCACCAGCGGCAACGGCCGCGCCGAAGTCGAATTCGAGGACGGCAGCACGCTGCGCCTCGTTCCCAACACGACAGTTGTTTTCAGTACGCTGGGCCTCAGCGATGCAGGAAAGCGCATTACCGCCGTGAATCTGGTTGAAGGGAGGGTCTACGTCAACTGGATTGGCAAGAGCGGCGACGAATTCACCCTGGACTTCGCGGAGGAGAAAGTCGCCTTGGCCCAGCCTGCGCACCTCCGCGTTGCGCTATCGAGCAGCAGCGCGGAGATTGCCAGCTTCAAGAGCGAATTGGAAGTAACGGGTTCTTCTTCTGCCAAGGTTGAAAAAGGAAAAATGGTTGCGTTCGACCTGAGCGACAATGACAAGGCTTTGCAGGCGAAGACAATTGCGGACGATCCTTATGACCAGTGGGATCAGCAAGCCATCGATTACCACGATCAATATGCCAAAAATAATTCCAGCCCATATGGGTATGGCGATAGCGATCTGAATTATTACGGCGGCTATAGCAACGTTCCAGGTTACGGCATGATGTGGCAGCCGTATTTTGCAGGGGCGGGCTGGGACCCGTTCATGGATGGAGCGTGGTCGTGGTATCCGGGCTTGGGCTTTTTGTGGACTTCCGCTTATCC
>JASHQM010000169.1 GCA_030039165.1 Candidatus Sulfotelmatobacter sp.
TCTCAGCAGATTCGAGCACCTCGTCAATCGTTCCCTTCATATAGAAGGCCTGTTCGGGAATGTCATCGTACTTCCCTTCTACGATTCCCCGGAATCCCTTGACCGTGTCGGCGATCTTCACGTAGCGCCCGGGCGTCCCGGTAAACTGCTCGGCTACGTGGAACGGCTGCGACAAGAATTTCTGGATCTTGCGAGCGCGGGAAACCGTCAACTTCTGGTCTTCGCTGAGTTCGTCGATGCCAAGGATGGCGATAATGTCCTGCAGGTCTTTGTAAGTCTGCAACGTCTTCTTCACCGCCTGCGCCACATCATAATGTTCCTGCCCGACGATTCGCGGATCGAGAATGCGCGAGGTCGAGGCCAGCGGATCGACGGCAGGATAGATTCCAATTTCGGTCAATGCACGCGAAAGCACCGTAGTCGCGTCGAGGTGAGCGAATGTCGTCGCCGGCGCAGGATCGGTTAGATCGTCGGCAGGAACGTAAATCGCCTGCACCGAAGTGACCGAACCTTTCTTCGTCGACGTGATGCGCTCCTGCAGTTCGCCCATCTCGGTTGCCAGGTTCGGCTGGTAGCCGACCGCGCTGGGCATGCGGCCCAGCAGAGCGGACACCTCAGACCCCGCCTGCGTAAAGCGGAAAATGTTATCGATAAACAGCAGCGTATCAGCGCCTTCGGCATCGCGGAAGTATTCAGCGACCGTCAGCCCGGTCAGGGCAACGCGCAAGCGGGCGCCAGGAGGCTCAGTCATCTGGCCATAGATGAGGGCTGCTTTCGACTCGGCCGGCTTGCCGGGCTTGATCACGCCCGATTCAGACATTTCCAGCCACAAATCGTTGCCTTCGCGCGTGCGCTCGCCAACGCCCGCGAACACGGAGTAGCCGCCATGCTGCTTGGCGACATTGTTGATCAGCTCCATAATGACGACCGTCTTGCCCACGCCCGCGCCGCCGAACAATCCGATCTTGCCGCCCTTTAAGAATGGCTGAATGAGGTCGATGACTTTCACGCCGGTCTCGAACATTTCGGCGGTAGTTGCTTGTTCGTCGAACGCCGGAGCCGGGCGATGAATCGGCAATTTTTCTTTGAACTCGATGGGCCCGAGATTGTCGACGGGTTGGCCGATAACGTTCATCACACGGCCTAGCGTGCCCCGACCCACGGGAACCGAGATCGGTCCACCGAGGTCGATGCTATTCATGCCGCGCACCATGCCGTCCGTGGCTTCCATCGCTATGCAGCGCACGCGCCCTTCCCCGAGATGCTGCTGCACTTCGAGAATGACGTTGATGGGAACGGGAACAGTGAAACCTTCACTGACAACTCTGACTGCTTCGTAGATCGGCGGCAGATGCCCTTCTTCAAACTGAACGTCGACCGCCGGCCCCGCAATTTGAATTACGTGTCCGATGTTTTCTGGCATAAAGACCTCTTAAATCCTGTTGGCTGAGCGCTCTTGCGCCTGCCGCGATCCTTCCCTTCGCTCAGAGCCTGCCCTGAGCTTGGCGAAGGGATGACCGCGGGCTTGTTCTTAGCTTGCCCTGAGCACCTTCGCACGCGAAGTGGCGAATGGGCCGCGAGGCACGGTCACATTGCCGCCGCGCCGCTGACGATCTCGATGATCTCCTTGGTGATCTTCGCCTGGCGGGCGCGGTTCATGGCCAGCGTCAGCGAGTCGATCATGTCAGTGGCGTTGTTAGTGGCGGAGTCCATCGCCGTCATGCGCGCGGCGTGCTCGGCCGCCACCGACTCGAGCAGCGCACGGAAAATCTGTATCGCCACATACTTCGGCAAAAGCGCCTTGAATAGTTCTTCCGGCAGCTGCTCATAAATGTAGTCCACCTGCTCGGTTCCGAATTGCGAAGTTGCTTCTTCGCGGCCCTCGCGCATGCCCACGCCCGCGCTAATGGCTGCTTCTTTTGCTCTTTTTCTTTCTTCCTCAGGCAATTCTTCCGTGAGGCGAACCGTGCGCTCGCCGATTTCCTCTACGGGAAGAATCTGTTCGACCACCACACGCTGCGCAATCACAGATTTGAATTCGTTGAAGACCACGTAAACCGAGTCGATTTCTTCGCGTTTATAGCGTTCAATGACGTTCTCGGCCAGAACTCGCACCTGGCTAAATTCCAGCCTGCCAAGAATGCCAACGTGCTCGCCGGTAATCTGAATCGCGCCGGCGCGTTCGCCGGCTTCGGCGCGATCAAGGGATTCTTCGTCGGGTTCAGTCAGACTGCGCGTTTGCACCTTCGCCGTAGGATAGCGGCGGCGAAAAAAATCCCGCCCCTTGCGCCCAATGGCTTCGATGTCGATATTCTTTCCTTCTTTCGACTCGAGAAAGCGCATGGCAGCCTTGGTAATGTTGCCATTGAAAGCGCCGGCCAGTCCCTTGTCGCCCGTAACCACTATCAGCAGGATCGTTTTTTCTTCGCGCCGCGCAAGTAAAGGATGCTTCGGTTCGCCGGTTTCGGGATCGTAAATCTCGGCCCGCGCGACTAACGACTTCAAAACATTCGTCAGCATCCGCGCATAGGGGCGCGCCGCCAGCGTGCGCTCCTGCGCCCGCCGTAACTTCGCCGCCGAGACCACTTTCATGGCCTTGGTGATCTGCCGCGTGTTAATCACACTGCGGATACGGCGTCGAATATCAAGAATATTGGGCATTGGTCGCTAGTTGTAGTCGGCGAAAATAGAGAATCTTGTCATCCTGAGCGAAGCGAAGGCTCTATGCATTTCTAACCCCGCACCCGAAATGCGGTCTTTGCTCGCAGCCTCTACACTCCGTATTACTTCGCCGCTGCCTCCCTGTTGGCTGCAAATTGCTGCTTCGCCTGCTTGATCAGATCGGTCAACTGCGCCTTCAGCTGATCGTCGAGGATTTTCTTCTCCATGATCGCCCGCAAAGCACCAGGGTTCGTGGAGTCGACATACTCGTAAAGCTCTTTCTCGAAATCGCGGACTTGATCCACGGGCATGTCGTCCAGAAAACCACCCGTACCCGCCATGATGATCAGAATTTGTTTCGAGAATGGCAATGGCGAGAATTGGTCCTGTTTCAAAATTTCGACCAGCCGCTGGCCGCGAGTTAATTGCGCCTGCGTGGCTTTATCCAGATCGCTGCCGAACTGTGCAAATGCGGCCATGGCCCGATACTGCGCCAGGTCGAGTTTCAACGTGCCAGCGACTTGACGCATGGCCTTAATCTGGGCGCTGCCGCCCACGCGGCTCACCGAGAGACCCACGTTCACCGCCGGGCGCACGCCCTGGTTGAACAGGTCCGTTTCCAGATAAATCTGTCCGTCGGTAATCGAAATAACATTCGTCGGGATGTAGGCCGACACGTCGCCAGCCTGCGTCTCAATGATTGGCAGCGCCGTAAGGGACCCGCCGCCATTTTTGTCGCTCAGCTTGGCCGAGCGTTCCAGCAATCGGGAATGGAGATAGAAAACGTCTCCGGGATATGCTTCGCGGCCCGGCGGGCGACGCAATAGCAAGGAGATTTCTCGGTACGATGCCGCGTGCTTCGAGAGATCGTCATAAATCACCAGGGCGTGCCGCTTCGAATCGCGGAAATATTCGCCCATGGCGCACGCTGCGTAAGGTGAGATGTACTGCATGGGCGCGGGTTCCGAAGCCGACGCCGCAACTACGATCGTGTACTCCATTGCGCCATAATCTTCCAGAATTTTTACGACCTGCGCAATCGACGAACGCTTTTGCCCGATGGCGTTGTAAATACAAATCAGATCGTTGCCCTTGTTGTTGATGATGGTGTCGAGAGCAACGGCGGTTTTGCCCGTCTGGCGGTCGCCAATGATGAGCTCACGCTGTCCGCGGCCAATAGGAATCATGCTGTCGATGGCTTTCAATCCAGTTGCCATCGGTTCGCGGACCGGCTGACGTTCGATCACGCCCGGCGCCAAGCGTTCCAGCGGGATATATTTGTCGCTCGAAATTGGGCCTTTGTCGTCGATCGGCCGCCCCAGCGAATCGACGACCCGCCCGACCAGGGCTTCACCCACGGGCACACTCATGATTCGGCCTGTGCGCTTGACCTCGTCGCCTTCTTTGATCTCCGTATAATCCCCGAGCAGCACCACGCCCACCTGGTCTTCTTCCAGGTTCATGGCAATGCCGGCCACATCGTGGGGGAATGAAAGAAGTTCGCCGGCCATCACCTTGTCGAGCCCGTAGACCCGGGCGATGCCGTCACCGAGCGTGATGACGGTACCGGTTTCATCCACGGAGATCTTCGATTCGTAATTCTCGATCTGCTCGCGGATCAGCTTCGTAATTTCGTCTGCTTTGATCTGGGCCATAGAATCAGCTCTTAGCTTCTATCTGTTTGCTCCTAGCCTATCCAAGATGCGCGGTTACCGCCTTGCCTTAATCCGTGCTGCCGCTCTGGAATTAAAAAACTCGAACCAGCAAGGTTCAAGCTGCGAGCTTAAAAGCTAAGAGCTAATAGCTCCTTTTATTCGTTCCAACTGTCCTCGTACCGAACCATCGTAAATTGTGCTGCCGAGGCGAACCACTGCGCCCCCGAGCAGCGATGCGTCTTGCACATAGCGCGCGCGAACTTTTTTGCCGGTCAACTTCCCGATTTGCGCCTCAAGAGCGCGCCTCTCGTCCTCGGGGAAAAGGCGCGCGCTGGTGATCTCCGCATCGGCAAAGCCCCGCCGCGCATCGAGCTCCTTTTCCAATTGCGCTATGATGGATTCGAGAAAGTGCGTGCGGCGATGGTCAATCAGCACGGCAACCAGGTTTCGAACCTGCTTGGAAATTGCGTCGCGCTGCGCGATGACCTGCAGTAGGCGGCGCTTCTGATCGGCCGGAACCGCCGGATTCTCCCAAATCCTTCGCAGTTCCGTACTTTCCGCCAGCAGGCCGGCAATGGCGCGCAATTCCGCAACCGAGCGGTCGGCGTCGAGATGATCATCGAGAACCACATCCGCAAAGGCACGCGAATAGGTGCTGGCGACCGAGGCCATACGTTAGCGGCCGTCCTTTCCATAGCGCCGTTCAGGCTGCGCCGCTCCACCGCCGGATCCCGTCGCGCCCAGTTCCCCGGAAAAATTGCGCAGCAACGCCTGATCGGTGGCTGCATCGACGTGAATCTGCTTTTGCGCGAGACCCACGGCAAGATCAGCCGCATAAACCGTCAGTGCACGCCGCGCCGCCTTCGCCGCAGCCGCAATCTCCTGCTGCGCCGACTCGACGATCCTATGGGCTTCTTCCTCGGCTGCGGCGTGAATTCGAGCTTCTTCTTCGCCCGTTTCTTTCTCCGCGGCATCCCGCATAGTTCCGATCTCTACATCGAGCTTCTTCAGGCGGGATTCAATTTCAGCCAGTCTGCGCCGCGCCTCCTCACTGGCTTTTTGGGCCTCTCGCATTGCTTTCTGAATGCCCGCCGTCCGGGCCCGGAACACTCCCGGCAGGAACTTAAAACAGGCCCAGGCGATTAATCCGGCGACGATGACAAAATTCAGCACCACGCAGAACAGATATGCGTTGCTCAAACTCAACCCCGTAATGCGCGCGACCAACTGGACTGATGCCGACTGTTTGAATTCGGCGGTTTCGTCTTTTTCTTCGCCGGCAGCTTCACGCGTTTCATGAGCCAGTTCCTGCCCAGGGCCGCGATGCCGGGTGCTGTGCACTTGTTGCTGTTGCGAACCAGGGCCAGCCTGCTGCTGCGCGTGCGCCGGTATAACCACGACAAGAATAAAATACGTCAGGAGCGCAAGAGCACCCAGCACTGCGAGTGGAACCGTTTTCAATGAGTTCTCGGACCGCACGACAATATCTTCGCCAACATGATGTGCGCGCGATCTCGTCGCGATGAACAGAAGATTACGGAGCATCAGCGTCCAGCTCCGGCTGGCGCGAGCACGCGCCGCATGATCTCGATCGCCAAGTTTTGCGCTTCCGCCTGCAAACCGCCCTGCGCGGCTTCCCGGTCTTTTTCAATTTGCGACTTTGCCGCCTGCACTTGCGACTGGGCCTTGCGCCGGGCCTCGCTCAGCGCCGCTGTGCGCGCCTCCAGCGCGGCTTTGCGGCGAGCTTCATGCGCCCGAAACAGGGTGGCTCGGGCTTCCCGCAGGCGCTGTTCATACTCCGCGGTGCGCGCCTCGGCGGCGGCAATATCGGCCCGCGATTTTTCCACCGCGCCCTCGGTCCTGCTATGCCGCTGTTCCAGAACGGCGCCGAGGGGTTTGTGGACGACGGCGGAATACAGCCAATACAGCAAGGCCATTAAAATAATGGTCGGAACCGAGCCGAGCAGTAATTCGCCTAGTTGTCGTAATGTTTCACCCATCGATTGTTTCAGTGCAGGAAAATGAGGGCTCTAAAAACTGTTAAGTCTAACGTCCGCTGGGCTTTATGTCAACGCGGAGGGCGCGATTATTAGACAACTCATATCTCCAGCCGCGCCGTTCCGACAGTGCAACAAAGCAAAAGGCCGCTTCTTCCCTGGGGCAAATCATGCAGAAAATTGCAACTAATCCTTGACTTCCACGCCACGAGGTTTACTATGGAGGTATCACCTCCGATCCAATTCAGGATCGAAAGGGCCGTTAGCCAAGGAATGTCACCGCTTCTTGGTTGCCGGCCCTTTTAATTCTTCCCGTGTGCCGTGGGTTATTACTTGTTGAGTTCGACCCACTCCCTCAACCTCCTCACCACCGACTCCGGCGCGTCCGCCTCTAACTCCACAATACCGTCCTTGTATGTTCGCGCATAAATCCGCGCCCCTGCTTCCAACAGCGCCAGCGCCTTCCCTTCTTTTTGTGGAATCCGCAAATGCACGCGGCGGACGGGGTCTTCCTCGATCATCGCGTCGATGCGGCTCAGCAGATCATTCAGGCCTGTGCCTTCGATTGCCGATACATAAACCGTAACCGCTCCATCGCGCGCTTTCCCGCGCCGCGAGTCGTTAATCAATCCTTCCGCCACCTCTTCATCGAGCAGATCGACCTTATTCATTACGCGCAGGCGCGGCTTTTTCTCCGCGTCCAGTTCCTTCAAAACCAACTCGACCTGCGCATCTTGCTCGGCAAAAAGCCTGCTGCCGGCATCCGAGACCTGCAGAATCAGAGACGCTCGCTGCACCTCTTCCAGCGTGGCGCGAAACGCCGACACCAGCGTGTGCGGCAGGCTGCGAATGAAACCCACTGTGTCCGATAAAAGCACTCTGCGCTTGGACGGCAAAGTCACGGCGCGAAGCGTGGGATCTAACGTCGCGAACATCTTCGGCGATGACAAAACTGCGGCGCGGGTCAACGCATTAAACAGAGTAGACTTCCCCGCATTCGTATAGCCCACGAGCGCCACGGTCGCGATTGGCGCCGATTCTCTCCGCTGCCGCTGCTGCGCTCGAATGCGGCGCACGTTTTCCAGTTGCTGCTCGACATGGCGAATGCGGCGATGAATCTTGCGGCGGTCGGTTTCGAGCTGCGTTTCACCGGGTCCGCGCGTGCCAATGCCGCCGCCAAGCTGCGACATCTCTTTGCCCCGTCCTGCCAGCCTCGGAAGCAAGTATTGCAGCTGGGCCAGCTCGACCTGCAACTGGCCTTCCCGAGTTCGCGCATGACGGGCAAAAATATCAAGAATGAGCTGCGTCCGGTCAATCACCCGCCGGTGAACGATTTTTTCGATATTGCGCTGCTGCGACGGGCTGAGGTCGTGATCGAAGAGAATAAGATCGGCGTTAACCGAGGCTGCCGACCCGGCAATTTCCTCCAGCTTCCCCGAGCCGATCAGAGTGGCAGGGTCGATTCGCTCGCGATGCTGAACAATTGCAGCCGCAACCTTTGCCCCCGCGCTTTCTGCCAGTGCGCGCAGCTCGGCAAGGGATTCTTCCGCATCAAATTGGGGAACACTGGGTTTGACGCCCGACGGTTTTGCTGTAACCCCGCTTTTTGCGACTTCGCCGGCCGAGTCGCGCGCCGCCTGGGCTTGCGCGGTAACCGTTCCTCCACGCCCTCGCATGCGAACGTCAATCCCAACCAGAAAAGCGCGCTCCCGCGAGTCGGCAGTAGCGAGTTCGCTGCCCGAAGACGCGCGCCCACTCAGACCCTGCTGATGTCGAGGGTTCTTTGCATGAGAACTGCGCAAACGGAAAACGCCCTACCCTTCAGTGCTGGCCGCGGTAGCAGCCGAGGCCGTCGTCGGGGTGGCCGGGCTGCCGGCACTGTTGCTAACCGCAGTCTTACCGTCTGTATGCGCCGCGTGTACCCCGTGCGATGCCGGCCGTCCCATGACCACGGTCGAGATGGCATGCTTGAAGATCAATTGCTCTTGACCATTGGCCTCCAACACCACGGAGTACTTGTCGAATGATCGAATGCGGCCCGTCAGTTTTACCCCACTCAGCAGATAAATCGTGATGCTCAATCTCTCCTTGCGGGCCGTGTTCAGGAAAGAATCCTGAATATTTTGCGCCGGCTTGCTGCTTTCCATAGCCGATCTCCTTACAGATCTTTGTACCGCGTAATGCACCAGAGCAGCCCGCCCTGCCCCTACAACGCAAGGCAAAGCTTCAAAACCACATGTTCGCTCCCTTTGCCGCAGCGAACGGGGGACAAGTGCCTGCCTCATGGCCCACAGGTCATAACCGGCCTTTTGCAGGTAGCTGCGAGTACGATACGGCGTTGCGGCGGGGTTTTCAACCGCGAAGTTGGGAAAAAGTCAGCCAAGTTCTGCGCGACAGGTTCGCTGCCCTGCCAGCAGCGCGGCCAATGATATATGACGTTGTGTACAATCCCCGCGTACCTACTTTCCGTCCAAAACCATAACTTGGGTGGCTCGGACCGTGGGGGCATGCAGAGGATGCAGTCGGTAAACGGATTCGCCAGACATTTGTTCTGAGGAGGCATTATGGCAAGCTTCGCGGTTGTGGCTTTTTTCGGGCCTCAAATTCATCTCCCCCAGGATTTCAACACCAACTTCCTCATGCTGGTTCGGTGGACTCACTTTCTGGCCGGCATCACCTGGCTCGGCCTGCTTTATTTTTTCAACTTGGTCAACGTGCCCTTCATGAAGGAACTCGACGCACCCACCAAGGGCAAGGTCATGCCGCCATTGATGACGCGAGCCTTGTGGTGGTTTCGCATGTCGGCGGCGCTGACTGTGCTGGCTGGGTTGATTTATTGGGGCCAGATTGTGGCAACCGACGCGACCAATGGCAAGATGCAGGGCTTGGCGAATGCCTCGTCCGGCATGGCCATGGGCAGCTTCTTCCTAATATGGACCATCGTTTGGGGGGTGCTTTACGCTTGCCTGCTCCCGGGCAAAGGAATTTTCGATAAAGGGGCTTTTATTGGAGTCGCGTATGCGGTGGTGGTCTTTGTGGCCAGCTGGCTCTTTCTCAGCCTCAATACCCACGGCTGGGAGAGCAATCGCCTGCTGGCGATCGGCATTGGCGGGGGCATTGGCTGGGTGATGCTGCTGAACGTCTGGGGAGTGATCTGGCGCATCCAAAAGCGCCTGATTCAATGGACGCGAGATAACGCCGCCAGCGGCGCGCCCATGCCCGATAAAGCCAAGTCTATGGCCCGACAGGCCTTTCTGGTCAGCCGGGCCAATGCCTGGTTATCGGTAGTCCTGTTGTTCTTTATGGGCGCGGCCAGTCATTACCCGATGTTTGGGAAGTGATTGAGCGGTATGACTCCCATGCCCGTGGACCC
>JASHQM010000170.1 GCA_030039165.1 Candidatus Sulfotelmatobacter sp.
ATCAGATAATCTCGTCCCGACATCCCCGTCCAATCCAGCTTTGCCGAAACCAGAGGCAACGAATACCGCCTCAGCGGACTCCGGTACACCGCCCGTGCCCACGGCTGAGTCCTCCGCTGGGCAGGCCCCCCCAACTCCGCAGGAGTCGCATGTCTGACACTGCGACCGAAGCTTCCACCCATACGGAAAAACACGAAACGATGCCCACGATGGGTTTTCTCGATCATCTTGAGGAACTTCGGCAGCGACTCGTGTATTCGATGGCGGCGGTTGCGGTGGGTTTTGGGGTCTGCTGGGGATACCGCTGGAAAATCTATGGATTCATGCAGAGGCCCATCATGGAGGCATTGCGCGCCAATGGCATGTCAGACAAACTGGTCTATTTGAACCCCATTGAGCCCTTCAATGTTTACTTGAAGATTGCCGCGCTGGCCGGCCTGTTCCTTACCTCGCCGTTCGTTCTTTACCAGGTGTGGATGTTCATTTCTCCGGGGCTCTATCGCAACGAAAAGCGCTACGTCGTGCCCTTCATGGTTTCTACAATCGCGTTATTCACGACGGGCGGATACTTTGGCTACCGCATTGTCTATCCCCGCGCACTCGAGTTCCTAGTGGATTTCAGCAAACAATTTCAGCCCATGATTACCGTCTCCGAATACACCTCGCTTTTTCTCAGCATCATTCTGGGAATGGGGCTGATCTTCGAGATGCCGATTCTGGTTTTCTTTCTTGCGTTGATGGGCATTGTCAGTGCCGGCTTCATGGTGAGGAATTTTCGCTATGCCATTTTGCTCATTTTCATCGTGGCTGCAATCGTCACGCCTACGCCAGACGTTCTCAGTATGTGCATATTCGCCGCGCCTATGCTGGCGCTGTACGCGGTAAGCATCGCGATCGCCTGGTTCGTGCATCCCGCTCGGCGCCAGGCCCGAAGGGAGAAACACGCTTCCTAGAAACTCTTACGCGAGACTTTCCAAATTTAAGAAACTGCCGCGACCCTGGGGAAGACTAATCATGGAGGCGATGCATTGGTTGATCTGTCGATAGGAGAAGGCAAATTAGTATTGCATGTTCGAGGCGCTGACAAGCTTTGGGCATTGAAGAGTAGTCTCGAAATACCGTTAATTCACATTGCGCGTGTCCGCGCAGACGCGGAAATGGCACGCGGATGGCATCACGGAATCAGGATGGGTGGGACTAATGTGCCTGGAGTCATCACGGCGGGAACCTTCTATCAGGACGGTAAGCGAGTCTTCTGGGATGTGCATCACCCGGAAAAAACCATAGTGATTGATTTGCACGACGAGCGTTTCAACGAATTGGTCGTAGAGGTAGCTGATCCAGAGGCGGCAGTAAGGCTCATCAACAACGCCCTGTGATGCTGTCTCGCGCGCGCTGCTGGTATGCTTGACTCAGACTTCTGCACCCGCCTGGAAAGCTGTTATAAGAATCTCAGAGGACACTCGTTGCCACGCTCAGCCAAGTTCCCGACGATTCTTCTCGCGCTTGCATTGATCGTCATCGCGTGCGATCAAGACAAGACGAGCAGCAGGGGGCCGGCGCAAATTCCGCCCGCAAATGCCGCAGACATCTCTGCGCCGAAAGTTAATTTTCCGCCCGACACCGGGCCTTTTCCCCAATTCGACGGCGAGCGTGCGATGCAGTACGTCAAGGAAATCGTGGGCTATGGTCCGCGGCCCATCGGCAGTCCAAATCATAAAAAAGTCGAGGATTATCTGCTGAACCATTTGAAGGGCGATGCCGTAGAGAACGACGTTTTCATTGCCGGCACGCCCGAGGGTAAATTGCCCGTGCACAACATTGTGGCGAAATTTCCCGGCGCAAAAGACGGCATCATCGTCATCGCCAGCCACTATGACACCAATTACCCGCTGCGCAATACGTCCTATGTTGGTGCCAACGACGGGGGCTCTTCCAGTGCACTGCTTCTCGAAATCGCGAACCAGTTTCGCGGCAAGACGAACGACGGATACAGCGTCTGGCTGGTGTGGGACGATGCAGAAGAAGCTATCAAACCCGATGGCTCTGGCGGCCTTCCGCAGGAAATGCCGTTTATGCAAGACAGCCTGTATGGCATCACTCATCTTGCGGAAAAATGGCAGGCCGACGGAACCTTGAAGAAAATCAAGGCATTCATTCTGACTGATATGATCGGCGATGCCGATCTGAACATCGATCGGGATAGCAATTCGACCCCCTGGCTGGAAGATGCCGTATACGAGGCCGCGACACGACTGGGTTACCAATCGCACTTCTTCGGCCGCACGATGGAAGTGGATGACGACCACCTCCCGTTCGTGAAACGCGGCGTGCCGTGCGCCGATCTCATCGACTTCAATTACGGTTACAATGATGTCTTTTGGCACACCACGCAAGACACCGTAGACAAGCTTAGCCCGAAAAGTCTGGAGATCACCGGCAAAACTATCCTTGAAATGATTGCCATCCTGAACAGAATGGCGCCGCTGCCGCCGAAGTAAAATGGCTCCCATTAGGTGACTGTGCGATTGAGCGATTTATTCGAAAGGCCCTGCCTCTAGTTGCTCAATCACCCGATCACTCAATTACTGAATGCTTCTGGTCCCTTGGCTGCTCTTCAACCTGTTTGCGGTGGCTGCGCTTGCCGCCGATCTGCGGCTGTTCGCTCGGCCCGCGCGAATGCGCACCGCCTTAGCCCGCACGGCCCTATGGATCGCCTTTGCTACCGCTTTCGCCTCCCTCGTTTTCTTTTGGCAGGGACGGCAAGCTGCCCTCGAATTCTTCACCGGCTACATTCTCGAATTTTCGCTCAGTGTCGATAATCTCTTTCTTTTTCTGGTCATCTTCCGCTTCTTCTCCGTGCCCGAAGCCGAGCAACAGGGCGTGCTCTTCTGGGGAATCCTCAGCGCTATGCTGATGCGCGCTTGCTTCATCCTCGCCGGCGTGGCCCTGCTTCAGCACGTTCACTGGATTTTTTATTTTCTGGGCGGGCTCTTAGTCTACAGCGGCATCCGCCTCGGATTTGCCGGCACCCACCATGTTGATCCCGCCGCAAACCCGGTTGTGAGAATAGTACGTCGCTTGCTCCCGGTCACCGATTCTTACAGCGATGGCCGATTCTTCGTGAGCAATTGGCAGGGCCGGGCCGGCCTTTATGCCACGCCCCTGCTCATCGTTCTCATAGTCATCGAAACCACCGATCTATTGTTCGCGGTTGACTCCATCCCTGCGGTTCTCGCCGTAACGCTTAACACTTTCATCGTCTACACATCAAACGTATTTGCCATCCTCGGTTTGCGCTCTCTTTATTTCGCCGTCTCCGGGCTGATTAGACTCTTCCGCTTCCTCAACGCCGGCTTGGCCGTGATCCTGGTGCTCATCGGACTCAAAATGATCATCGCCAGCCGGTTGCCGATTCCGACCCATGTGACCCTGCTGGCGGTCGCAGTGATTTTGACGATTTCCATCGCGGCCTCGCTGATGTTTCCGGCGAAAACTGGTTAATAGGTCTTTTTCCCAGGCTCGGCGATTGGCTATCATGGAACTCCCATGGCGCAAGTTACCATCCATGTCGTGCCGCGGTCGTATCAGGCTCGTATCGAAAACGGCCTGCTCGGGCGCACCGGAACTTTGCTTGCCGATCTGCTGCCGCAAGCCAGCCGGATTTTTGTGGTGACCGTGGCTCCCGTCCGCCGTAGGTGGGGAACCAAGCTCCTGGGCTCGCTCAAGTCGGCCGGGTTTAGGCCGCAAGTGATTCAAATGCCGGACGGGGAGCCGGCGAAGAAGCTGCAAACCGTAGAAACGCTCGCCGAAAAACTCATTCGCCTCGGCGCAGACCGCAAAGCTGTTTTCGTTGCCTTTGGAGGAGGGGTGGTGGGCGATGTCACTGGACTGCTGGCCTCCCTCTACATGCGCGGCGTCGAGTTCGTGCAGGTGCCCACAACTTTTCTGGCGCAGGTCGATGCTTCCATTGGCGGCAAAACTGGCGTCAATCTCGGGGCAGGGAAGAATCTACTCGGTACCTTCTACCATCCCCGAACGGTTCTTATCGACCCCGAACTGCTCGGTACACTCTCCAAGCGAGCTTTCCGCGCCGGGCTCTACGAAGCTCTCAAGTGCGGCATCATCGGCGACGTCGATCTATTTCTGCGTTTCGAGAGCGAACGCGCGCAGATCCTCGCCCGCGATCCGGTCGAGATCGAGGGCGTTATCGCGCAATCCGTCAAACTCAAAGCCGAAGTTGTTTCCGCCGACGAACACGAAGGTGGCCTGCGCCGCGTTCTGAATCTCGGGCATACGATCGGCCACGCCCTCGAAGCCGAAACCGGATACAAAACCTTGCTGCACGGCGAGGCGGTCGCGTGGGGCATGGTCGCGGCCACTAACATCGCGCTCGCCGTCGGACGCACCGATAGCGTCACCGCCGGCCGCATCGCCGACGCTATCCTCGGTCTTGGCCGCTTGCCCGAACTGAAAGTGAGCGCGCGCAAAATTCTGGATCGCCTGCAAGCCGACAAGAAAACCCAAGGCGGTGTGGTGCACTTCGTCCTGCCGCGCGAAATCGGCAAGGTGGAAATCGCCGCCGATGTGCCGGATAACGTCATCCTGAATGCAGTGGAGGAGCTGCGGCGATTGTCGCGCGGCGGGTGGGGAAAGTAGTTGTTGTCATCCTGAGCAAGCGTTTTTTTTTGCGAATCGAAGGATCTAGGCGAACCGTGCGACACGTCGCGCTTTCTTGCGACGCAACAATCGGGCGTTTGGCTCACCACCTTGTGTGAGAGAAACTGTCAAACCCGTTATCGGCGCCGCACCTGAAGGCGCAACCGACACGCAAACCGCGTCTCGTGCCGTGCGGCAAATGTTCAGCTCGATCGCTCCGCGCTACGACTTGCTCAATCATGTTTTGTCATGTAATGTCGACCGCCTGTGGTGGCGACGGACAGCACGAACATTTGCCCACATTTTGAATCAGCCGGATGCCCGCGTCCTCGATCTCTGCTGCGGAACGGGAGACATGACATTTGCGATGAGGAAGCAGGCGGGGAGGAGCAGAGCGCGAATCCTCGGTGCGGATTTTTCTCATGCCATGCTCACCCGCGCACGTTCTAAATCGTTTGGCCAAACGAGCGCGCCGGGCTGGATCGAGGCCGACGCTCTCAATCTGCCATTCCCGGGCGCGCATTTCGACCTCGTCACCTCCGCCTTCGGTTTTCGTAATCTTGCCGACTACGATGCCGGTCTCCGCGAGATCGTGCGTGTGCTGAGGGCTGGCGGTGAATGCGGCATTCTCGACTTCGGCGAGCCTCGAGGCATATTCGGCCATTTCTACCGTTTCTATTTCAAACAAATCCTACCCCGCATCGGAACAATGATTTCGGGCGTGCGCGGTCCATACACATATCTGCCCAATTCAGTCGAGCGGTTCCCTGCGCCTAAGGAAGTGCTGGCGCGCATGCGTCAGGCAGGATTCCGCGATGCGACATGGACGCCGTATACCCGCGGCATTGCCGGCCTGTATCGCGGGAGGAGGTGAAACTGCCCTCCATAAAGAAGGAACTTTTTTCCGTCCTTGCACGTAAGTTATAACTATGAAGGAGACTCTTGGTGTGCAAGCAACCGCTTTGTGCGGGATCGCGGCTGCGCTTTTCGTCTGCGGTACTGGGGCAGTTGCTCAAACTGGATCGATGGATTGCACTCGCGATCCAAGTACGCATGTGAAGTTAGCCGGAGGCGATCAGAGCAGTCCAACTCATCTGCAACTCGCCCGAAAAATATCCACCGGGGCGTACTTTGATCTGAATGTCTGTGACGCGGAGCTGACAATTAAGGGCGGAAAGGATGACATGCTCCGCGTCTCCGTTGATTTTGACAGTGGCGCACCGAAACTGCCCGCGGCAGATTACCTTCAGGCCTTCGACGTCACGCCGCAGAATGTAAATCTGAAGCTGTATCTCCCGAAGCGGCCCCGAGCCAAAGTCATCATCGTCCTTCCGGCCAGCATACCGAAAACGCAAGTCAACCTTGTGCGGGGCGACCTGTCGTTTGAGACAGACCGAATTTATGGCGAGCGTCGAATCAATGTCGTGTCCGGCCACGTCGACCTTCTTGCTAATGAGGATTCGTACAAAACCCTAGAGACCAGTGTCTTGCTCGGAAGCTATCACGATCATCGCCAGAGAAAAAGGGACGCGTACGGAATGTTTTCAGAAACGCTTTCGGGCACGGGTGCGGGGTCAATCGACGTTAACGTGGTGAAGGGCAGCCTCGATCTGAAGGCATGGGATTGATTTTATTTTCGCCCGTAGGCTATCGAGAAGCTGCCGGCGATGTCCTGCTTAGCTGAGCCCCCGTGTCACACGAGAAACATCGAAATGAATCGAATCCTTCTAACCTTCGCCCTTCTGATTGCGTTCAGCACTGCCGGACTTGCGCGCGGTCCAGCGATCAAACGCCTGGATGGCAGCACAATTACTCCTGCCGAAATTGGTCAAACGGTCTTGCGGCTGATGAGCGCAGCCGAAGTGACCGGCGTCGGCATTGCTATCTTCAGCAATGGCGAGATTGTTTACGAAAAGGGTTACGGCTTCCGCGATAAAGAGCACAACCTACCTTTAACTCCCGACTCTGTCATGTCAGCGGCATCATTTTCGAAAGTGGCTTTCGCCTACATGGTGATGCAACTAGTGGATGAAGGCGTACTTGATCTCGATAAGCCGGTTTATCAGTACCTGCCCCGGCCGCTGCCCGAGTATTCCAACTATGCCGACCTTGCCAATGACGCGCGTTATAAGCAGATCACCGCTCGGATGTTGCTGAGTCATACGGCTGGGTTTGCCAACTACCGCGCGTTTGAGGACGATCGCAAGCTGAAAATTCATTTCACGCCCGGCTCGCGATTCGCCTACTCGGGGGAAGGCATCTTGCTGCTGCAATTTGTGGTCGAAACGGTCACAAAAGAGCCTTTGGAAGAACTCATGCAGCAACACGTTTTTCGCCCGCTCGGCATGGGCCGCAGCAGCATGGTGTGGCAGCCGCAGTTTGAGAGCGATTACGCCAACGGTTATGACGAATACGGCCGCTCTTTGGGACCGCAGCGACGCACGCATGCCGATGCAGCCGGTTCGATGCAAACCACGGTTTCAGATTTCGCCCGCTTTATGCAGGCTGTGATGGAAGGGAAGCAGCTGAAAGCCAAAACTCGCCGGATGATGCTCAGCCCGCAAATCGCCATTAATACGAAATATGAATTTCCTTCCCTCAATGATGAAACCACGGACGAATACAAGAGTATCCGCCTGAGCTACGGGCTTGGCTGGGGCCTCTTCTGGACTCCCTATGGAGAGGCCTTTTTTAAGGAAGGGCACGACGTTGGTTGGAGAAACTACACGGTCTGTTTCGATGGGCCAAAGACCGGGATCGTGATCATGACCAACAGCGCGAATGGAGAGGGGATATTCGTTCCAATGCTCGAAACCCTCCTCCAAGATACCTATACGCCTCAGTGGGAAGGCTACACCCCATACAATAAGCTGCCACCGCGGCCGCCGCTCAAGCGACATAAGCAGGTTGCAGTGGATTCGGCCATCCTTCGCCGATACGTTGGCCGCTACCTCGTTTCACCCGTCCTAGCCCCCAATATTATCTGGACAGTTCGCTGGGAGGGCGATCATCTTACCGTGCAGGAGAATGACGAACCCAAGCAGGACCTGCTGCCGGAAAGCGCAACGCAGTTTTATACGATCGCGGACGACGTTTATACCTTCGAAACCGATGCTCCGGGTAGGGTCATGCGGATGGTGCTGCATGCAGATGGAAAAGATATTCCGGCCCAGCCGATAGAATGATCGTGCGGTTCCTCAGTTGCCGACGGCGCTCGCGGCACCGTCGCCGGACTGGTGGAAACTATCCGCAAATCCGCTCTCAATCGTGTACCGGATCACAGTTTCATACTCACCGGCCAGGAAACCGCGCAGCTTGTCGGTGTTCATGATGTACTCGCCGGTCATGTAGGGCAGCGCCTCGGGAGGAATTGCCGAAATCCCGCGGTTCCACAGATACTGGAGCACAATCTTCATCGCCCACTTGCCGGGCACCCGTACCAGGCCGGCCTGGGCGATTTCGATGCATCGTCCAAAGGTCAGGGGCTCAGCGCGCCCGGCCACATTCAGGATGGTCAGCCGCTGCGGCTCGGGATCGCGCTTCAGAATATGCACGATCAGCCGCGCCATATCGTCCACGTGCACGAACTGGATCTTGTTATCAAGATACTTCTGTCCGCTGGGCAACATGCAGGGCAAGCGCTTGCCTTCGGTGCGCATTTTTCCCGCACGCTCGCTTTTACCGTTCGGAGTTCCGCGAAACGCGCCCAGCAGATAATTTTCCACGCTCGCCCCGGCGAAAATATGGGGACGCAAAATGTAGACGCTGCATCCCCGCAGCGCCGCCGCGCGCTGCTGAACCACTTCATCCGATTGCTTCTTGTGGATGGCGTAGGGCAGCGTATGCGCGTCGAGCGGTGAATTTTCCGTCGCCGGGGCTGGCAAGCTCGAGCCATAAGCGGCAACGCTGCTGGGGAAAACAAACTTCCCTACCGGCGTTTCCGACGTGCGGTTGGTTTCGGTCACAGCCTCCATCATTCGCGCCGTGCCTGCCACGTTGATCTGCCACATACGCTCCAGGTCGAGCACGCCCGTCCTGACCGGATCGATCACGAACGCCAGATGTATCACCGCCACAGGGCGCGTGTCGCGAAGCAATTCGTGCAGCGATCGTGTGCTTGCCTCCTCGCCCAGATCCTGTTTCTCAAACTGAATGGGAAGATCAGTTTGGGGCGGACGCATGTCCACCCCAATCACGGAGTAGTCTTCCAGCAACGGGAGCAACCTCGATCCCAGGTTTCCCGCAATACCGGTGACCACGACAACAGGTTTGCCGCTGGCCATCAGTTCTGCTTCGATGGCGGGGGCGTTTGCGACTGCGAACTTGCCGGAGGCGTGCTGGGCGTACCCTGCTGCACAGGCGCCGAATTCGGCGTCTGCCCGCTCCGCGGTGGTGGTGGCATGCCCGGTCTTCCGCCCATCATCCCTGGGCGCATCCTCACCGGAGGCGGGGCACCAAAATAGTTTTCGTTCGTCTCCACCGAGAACGAGTTCGTGTAGGCATCCATCGTCTCTTTCAGTTTTTCGCTCTTGAGCTTGTTGTGGATCTCGGATTGCACCTGCTCGAGAGGCAGCTCTTCCTTGCTGACGATCTTGTAAATGTAGTGCCCGCCGTTGTCGCTGATAACCTGCGAGACTTGGTTTACTTTCAAGTCGAACACCGCGGCATGAGCTGGAGGCAAGCCGGTGCGCCGGACCTTGGGCAAATTCACCGTGGGATTTTCCACTTTTGTTCCTGCTGCCTCGAAAGCTTCTTTTTGCAGCTTCACGAAATCCTCGTCTGCCGCCGCGCGCTCGCGCAGTGTGTCGGCTAGCTTGTTCAGTTCCTGCTCGCCTTCTTCCTGCTTCTTCTTCTCAGCGGTTTCTTTGGCTTTCTGCTGATCTTCTTTTTCCTTCTGCTGCTCCGGGGTTAGATCCTTCTCGTTTTTCCTCTCGTCGTTGTCTTCCTCCCTGGCTTCCGCCTGCACGGTTTTGTAGCGAGGAATGAACAGGCGATCCAGAGAGAACTGCTCATACGCTTCTGGATTGTCCTTGTAATACTTCTCAACTTCGCTTTGCGGTATCTTGTCCGCCTGTTCCTGCGCCGTGCGTTGCAGTTCCTGGGTCAAAATCTGCATCTTGGCAATCTTCAGTGTCTCGATCACCCGTGGATCGTTCTGCAAGCCCTTCTTTTTGGCGATCTCCGACATCGCGATAAACCGGGGCAAGGCCTGCTCCAGTTGGCGCCTTAGTTGTGGCGTGACGTTCGCCGAAAGCCCGTTCGCGATCTTTTCAAACTGTGCGCGCGTAACCTTGGTTTCGCACGCCGGCTTCTTCGCCGCTGGCTTGGCTGCGGTCTTCGAGGCAGTCGCACCGGTTGCCGGGCACACGCCCTTTATGGTAAGGACCACGTCGTCCATCCCCACTTCTTTCAGGATCGGCTTTGCCTCCGCCTCGTTCTCGCCCGGCTCTTGCGTCGTACGGGCCCCATTCTGCACTGCCGGGGTAGCCGCGGCCGGCGCGCTTTGCGCCGGAGGCGCCGGTGCGTTCGCCTCACCGGCCGGCTTTACCCCAGCCTCCTGCGCCGCCTGTGCCCAAGCTAGCGCCCCCAACAACACACACAACAACCATCTCACTCGCATACCAGATTTCCTCCAAGGATTAGTACGTCAGGAAGTTCGCAATTTTCCGAACTTAGCATCCTAGCATAATTGCTGCATCGCATGAGACGAGGGTCTTTCCGAACCCTTCTGGCTTGCCAGCCTTTGTCCCCCTTCAGAGAGACGATCTGTTGACTCAGCAGTACTCGCGCCTCACGGGGAGGAGAGCCAGAACAAACGTGCAAAGCGGCAGGGTGAAGGTGGCATAAAACACCAGTTGCCAATGGGCAACTGCCCAGGTTGGCCACAGCGAAAGGTACGCTGCCGTTAAGACGAAGCTCGCCATCCATGGCCACAGCAAACAAGAAGCTGCGAGAAAAAAGACAGGGCGAGTTGCTGGCCGGGCAGCGGTGAGCATGTTGTAATCGCGAAGCAGAACCAAGATCACCGGCAGCAGAAGCACCTGATTGTAAAGCGCGGACATCGGAACTACGAGCACGGTGAGCGCAGCAACCAGCGCAATGGCGCGTCCGAACTGCATGGAGTTGGCGGGAGAACGGCGCACGTTCCAGAGAAGGCGCGCGCTAAGGATAATGGCAGCGCCGGCGAGTATTTTGCCTGCGAATCCCCATGGGGCGAGCAGATCGAGCAGCGATTGATTCCGAGTATAGCGATGATATTCCCCGACGGCATGCACGAACATCCACAGCCAACCGGGCAAAACAACTTCTGCGCCAGCCAGCAGCAGGGCCATGGTGAGCGCGAACGCGAAGACGAACCTCCGCCGTCCCGCCCAATCGCTCGCCGACCAGAGCAGCATCCAGGCAACAAAAAGCCAGGCAAGTTGCGGCTTGATGGTGGCAAAAGCCAGCAGGATGCCGGCCCAGGCTAAGTAGCCGCCGGCGACGAAGGCTGCCGATGCGGCCACCAGCGCGGCGACCAGCAGGCTTAACTGCTGCAACTTTATCCCCTGCACGGCAGGAAAACTTCCCAGCATGAGAGCGAGACAGATGGCGATGCCGGTCACCATAAGACGCCAGCGTAATGCCCGCAGCCACCACCAGACGCTCACGGCCGTAAGCGCTACCAGAAGCCAATGGAAGAAGATCCGCGCCGCATCGAAGGGAAGGCCGATCAGCGGTGCGAGCGGAAAAACCACGTACAGAGGATAGGCGAATGCCTGCTGGTCTTTCGGGTCGTTGGGGCGTGAGGAATCGAGGACGCGGCCATAGTACCCCTGCTGAATCTCCTTGGTTATCTCTTCACTGTAGGGATTGCGGTGGTGCAAAAGCAGCTCACGCGTGCCCAGCCAGCGCGGGTAGAGATCGGAGAGATTGCCCCGCGGGCGGTTGTGCGCAGCAGCGTCGGCGGCCTGAAATCTCACTAGAACGCAGTCAACATAGAACCACATGCCGGCCGCTGCGACGATTGACGCCATAAACCACCATGCGAGTTGAGAACGTGTGCGCATCCTGGTTTCAGAACCAGTCCCGAATCGCCGCCCACTCACGATCGGCCAAATGCCAATGCTGCCTCCGCCACGGACCTCTCATGTTACAACTGTGGTGCGAAATGCCTGCCATGAGAGGGCGAGTGGTTGTCGCGGGAGCCGTTGGAGTCGCCAGCGGCTGTTTCTGCTGGTTCGTGCTCAAACATTTCCACCAGGATGCCGGCGATTTTCGTTGGGCGCTGCATCTGGCAAGTCGGCTGGTGGCTGGGCAAAATCCCTACGATACGCCTTATGAGCAGTATCCATTACCAGCCGCCTTTGTGGCGCTGCCGCTGCTGAGGCTCGCGCCCGAAGCCGCGGCAGGAATTTTTTGGGGTGTGAGCTCGGCCTTACTGGCCTTTGGTCTGACGCGAGAAAACTACGCGCGCCTGTGGATTTTTTTGGCGTATCCATATTGGGCGGGGCTGCTCGCTGTCCAATGGCCGCCGCTCATCGCCGCAAGCGCATTTTTCCCTCTATTGTTGCCCGTAACCATGATGAAACCGCAGGTGGGGCTACCGGTTTTTCTGACTCGGCTCTCCCGCAATGGAGCGCTCGCCTGCATCTTTGTGGCGGGGGTAAGCTTCGCCGTAATGCCCCAATGGTTGTTGCTCTGGATTCGCCAGACCCATTACTACGAGCACTTTGTACCGCTGCTGATTTTTCCTGGGCCGTTGCTTTTGCTGGCATTGCTGAAGTATCGAAGCCCGGACGCCTGGCTGCTGCTGGTTTCCTCGTGTATGCCGCAGCGCTGGTTTTTTGACGCTTTCATTCTTTGGCTGATTCCGCGATCACGGCGTGAGATTTCTCTGACCGTATTTGCCAGTTGGGGAGCGGGACTGTGGCGCTGGTATCATCCGCCGCACAGCTTCACCGAAGTTGGACGATGGAGCGTGATTTTTCTCTATCTTCCAATGCTTGCGGTGGTGCTTCTCCGTCAGAAAAGCCGGGAACAAACTTAAAGGTCACTATTGCCCTGTGCACACCGATACCTGACGGTTCGCGACCGCTACAAACTCTGGAGGGTAACACGAGAACGTCGCTCAACCCGCGCTACTGGCATTATTGGATTAGCTTGTGCCTGGTAACGGCGCTCGTGCCCATTACACAACGGTTGCATCTTCCGTTGAACTTCGAGTGGAAGCGTCTCGTGATCGCCTATTGGGCAGTGCTGGCCGCACAATCGATCTTCGTCTCCATTCTTCTCTCGCTCATCGCGATGCCCCCGAGCTTAACGATTCATCCTCTATGGCAGAGGTATCGCCGTCAGCCAATACGGTTCGTGCTGGTATTGCTTTTTTTGGCCGTGCTGTTATGGGCTTTCGGATGGATAAAGGCCCTCCTGTTGACCGTCGATGTGATCGCCATTCTCGAACTTTACGAGCGCCAGGGGCGCGTTGGCTTGCGGCACTCTCTGGTCGCGGTGGGATCGCCGGGAGCATATTTTTTCGCGGGTTTTCTGCTGGTGCTCGCATATAACGTCGTAATCGTTTCGGTGCGATACCCCTTCGCCTACGACGCGGTTTTCAACGCCGCCGATCGATGGATTTTTCGGGGAGGAACGGTTTCCAGTCTGTCCCATTGGGCGCTTCAAACTTTTCCACTCGGTTTGTTTCGCTTTCTGGAGTTCATCTACTTCGGAATGTTCTGGCAAATCGGCGCAGCCATCATTCTCGCCTCACTCTACTACGGCCGGGCTCGTGGCATGCAGTTCATAGGAACGGTTCTGCTGGCCTACTATCTCGCTCTTGCAGGGTTTTACTTGTGGCCGAGTCAAGGTCCCTACTATTTGTGCGCCGCCCATTTTTCCCGATTTCCCGCAACGCTGCAGACATACAGCATTGAAAAATTCCTCATAAGTGACGCGCAACGGCTGTGGAACCATGTGCCCATTCACCGCATTTCTACCGACTACTTCATCGCGTTTCCCTGCATGCATATTGCCCAACCACTGATTGTGTTATGGTTCCTGCGGCGCTGGAAGCGGATGGTAATTGTTCTTTGTGCATACGATGTGCTGTTAACCGCCTCTATCCTGCTCCTTGAGTTCCACTATTTTGTTGATATCCTCGGCGGAGTGCTGGTGGCTGCTATTGCAGTCTTCGTAACAGCGCGAAATGACGAAGAACGTCGATAGTCCGGCCAGGGCAAAACCTGCGCAGAAACACGGGTCGCTAGTTTCATGAGAAGTTTCAAGCGGCCAAGGACGTCTGTGTTATGGCTGATGCTGTCGCTGGTTTGCGCGGCAAGCATGTGGTTTTACACCGACAAAATCTATGGTTTAGGGCAGCCACCAAGTTTCTCAGACCTATACGCGCGGTGGTGGGGGTCACATGAAGTCCTGCTGCACCGGCGAAATCCTTACAGCGCGGCTGTGGCGCATGAAATCCAAACCGTAATCTATGGCGCTGCTGTGAACTCGAGATATCCGGGCGATCCATCGGAAATAGCTGGTGGTTTTGCCTACCCACTCTACACATCATTTTTTCTCTGGCCTACGGTTTACATGTCATTCGCGACGGCGGAGAAGTTGTTCCTCGGCGTCTCGGAGTTGGCGGTGCTTGGCAGTCTCGCCATGTGGCTGCGACTGCTGCGTTTCGAACGCTCTCTCATAGGGTCCGTGGCGCTGACGTTGTTTACTTTTGGCAGCTTTCCCGTATTGCAAGGCTTGCGACTGGAAAACCTTAGCTTGTTAGCAGCGGCGGTCATTACTGCCGCGATATTTCTGTTCGCAAAGGGGCATCTCTTGTCTGCCGGCATCGTTCTGGCGGCGGCAACCTTTAAACCGCAGTTCACGATTTTGCTGCTGCCCTGGCTAGCGGTTTGGACCTTGAGCGACTGGCGACGGCGAGGCGCGCTGGCATGGGCTTTCCTGGCTTCGATGTTGCTATTGATTCTGTCTGCCGAATGGCTGGTGCCGGGCTGGATCGGCGATTTTCTGCGGTCGGCGCAGGCTTATCGGGACTACACGCCCGGCGATTCTCTGCTGGATCTGTGGTTCAGCCGCGGTGGAGGAACGGCGGTCGGGCTTGTGCTGGTGGGAGCGCTGTTTGCCCTCACCTGGCGGCATCGCCGTGATCCTGCAGATTCTGCCCCCATGCTGGTTGTCGTCAGCCTGTTTCTCGCGGCAACCCTCATGATCATTCCGACTTTGGCGCCACATGCGCAACTGCTGCTGCTGCCGGGTATTTTGTGCCTGCTTCGCAATCGAGCATTGCTTTCGGCTCGGATCGCGGCACTAACTTGCGCGGCCGTATGGCTATTGCTGGCGTGGTCCTGGATCGCAAGCTTCGGGTTGGCGGTCGCGGCACTGCGACTACCGGTAACCACCGTGTGGCGCGGGTGGAAGTTGCCCTTGGCCACATCGCCTGTTCTGCCGCTTGCGGTTGCGATTGGCTTGGTTTTTCTGCTTCAAAAACTGCAGGCGAATGCGAGCGTCGAACAGGTTAGTGATTGATGCCCTTCTGATGGCTTCATTTCGGCTATGCTAACCGCAAGATGAGAAGGCGGCTCAACACAGCTCGCGTTTTCGTAGTGCTTGTCTTTCTCGGCCTTTTTGTGCTTGCCACCCGCAACGTCACCGATCCTGACGTTTGGTGGCATCTGAAAAGCGGCGAATATATCGCTGCCCACAAAAGCGTTCCCCATACCGATCCCTTTTCCTACACTCGGGCTGGCCAACCCTGGGTTGCGCATGAGTGGCTGAGCGAAGTTCTCATCTACGAGTTGCTGCGAGCCTCTGGCTGGGCTGGTTTGATTATCGTATTCGCGGCACTGGTTAGCGCCGCCTTTTTTTTGCTTTACCTGCGCTGCGGCCCCGATTCTTATGTGGCAGGTATTGCAGTGTTATGGGGAGCCTGGACGACGCAAATGTTGTGGGGAGTGCGCCCGCAAATCATCTCTCTGTTGCTGGCGAGTTTGTGGCTGCTGATTTTGGAGCGGGCCCAGCGTAATCCCAAACTATTGTGGTGGACTTTGCCGCTGACGCTGCTGTGGGTGAATCTGCACGCGGGATTTGCTCTGGGGCTGGCGCTTTCGACTTTATTTATTGCGGGCGAATGGATCGAACGACGTTTGGGAGCCGCGGTGGGCGGGGTTCCGGCCACAACGTTGCCGGTGATCATTCTGTTGCTCGATCTTTTAATTGTGCCGTTCAATCCGAATGGCGTGCGGATGTATTTGTATCCGATCGAGACACTACGCTCGCGTGCGATGCAGGCTTACATTGTGGAATGGGCGTCGCCCAATTTCCATCGCGCGGCGTATTGGCCTCTGCTGGGACTTTTGCTTGCAATTTTTGCTCTGGCGGGTTGGGCGCGTGAACGCCCGCGCGCGCGAGATCTGCTCTTACTGCTGGCCGGTTTCTATGCGGCGCTGTCTTCCATACGAATGATTCCTTTGTTTGTGTTGATCGCGCTGCCACTAGTCTGTCGCGCGGTTGGCCTGCTTATCACATCCCCCGGTTCAAGCAGGCCGTCGCCGCCACGCGCGTGGACTAATGGCATAATCGTTCTGGGCATGGCTGTTTTTGTCCTAGTCCACGTGCGACAGGTGATCCAGTGCCAGCCGGCAGCCGAAGCGCAGCGTTTCCCAGAGCGTGCCGTTGGCTACCTTCAGGCGCACCCTCCTTCGGGACACATTTTCAATCAATACGATTGGGGTGGGTACCTGATTTGGAAGCTCTATCCCCAAACCAGGGTTTTCATCGATGGGCGCGCCGACCTATATGGCGAACAATTCTTGGATGAATTCGCCAGAGCCTACGACCTGAAAGACGACTGGCGCCTGACCATGGATCGCTGGCGAGTGAAAACCGTGATCGTTCCTGCTGATTCTGCGCTTGCGCAAGGGTTGGAGGCTGTGCCGGGATGGACTGTCTCCTATCGCGACCCCCAAGCGGTTGTGATCCACGCTGCGCAGCGGTAGGGGTTCCTGCCGAGGGGTTACCCCGGTATGCAAGAAATTACGGCCCGATTGGTCATTTTCCGGGTATGATGAGGGTACTTGAGTAGATTAATCTCCCTTCGCAAGACAGTTTGCGAGTTAGGCAAGGCCCTTGGGGGCTTTGATTTGCTTTGCATGCAGTAGGAAAGCTGTTGCGTACCGAGTCTTTTGTCTGTAAAGAAAGGCTGCTTTCGGACGTGTGCGTTTTTCAGGAGGAAAGAGAAACCATGAATCAACTTCGCAGATTGTGGCAGCACGAAGAAGGGCAGGACATCGCAGAATACGCAGTAATGCTGGCGGTAATTCTCGTGATCGTAGTTGGCACAATTCGGCTGATCGGCTCGAACGCCAATAATGTTTTCTCCAACGTCGCCAGCGCTATTCAGTAAGGAGTTTAAGGCGCCTAGAGGGAGTATCCACTTTAATGGCAAATCAGTGCGCCAGCTGGTGTTGACGGAGTGTTATGAATCGTACTCGTTTATTGATGATCGGAGTTTTGGCCCTGGCTTTGGGAGCCATGGTCAGTCTCATGGTCTACAAGAATCTACAAGGCAAAGGATCCGGCGGCGATCAGCCCGGAACAGACGTGCTGGTAGCAGCTGACGATATTCAAGTTGGAGCCAGAATCGAAGAACGTGACGTGCGGGTAGCCCGCTTCCCCGCGTCTGGCCTGCCAGGAGGAATTTTCTCCCGGAGATCACAGGTGCTGGGCCGCGGAGTGATCATTCCCATCGCGAAGGGGGAGTTCATTCTCCCGAGTAAGCTGGCCCCGGAAAATGCGGGGGCTGGATTGCCTGCGCTCATTCCGCCGGGAATGCGCGCGGTTTCCGTTCGCGTGAATGAAGTCGTATCGGTAGCCGGATTCGTCGGGCCGGGAACGCGAGTGGACGTACTGCTGACTGGAACCCCAGGGGGTGGCAGCGACTCAGAGACGACAACTGTGTTGCAGAATGTGGCCGTGATTGCTTCCGGCCATACCTTGGAACACAATGCCAACGGCGAAGCGCAAAACACGCCAGTGATTACACTTTTGACCTCGCCCGAAGACGCCGAGCGCGTGACCTTGGCTCAGAATGAAGGCAAGATTCAACTCGCGCTGCGCAATCCTTTAGATACACACCAGGATCCAGTCGATGCGGCCAGCGCAAAAGCCTTATACAAAGGCGGAACACCACCTCCCGCACCGCGGCCGGTGGTTCGCCCCGTGAAACAGAAGACTGAACCGCCTCCCCCTCCAGCTCCATCGGTCCTCAGCGTCGAGGTGTATCAGGGCGACAAGAAACCAGACGTGGTCAAATTTCCCGAGCAGAACGGTGAGCAGCAGCCGCAGAAATAACCACACACGTCATATGCCAGGCTTTCTCAACTGGAGAGAGATCACACGATGAAGGTTCGCAGCATAGTTCTCACCGCGGCCGCAGTGGCATTCTTGTGGCTTGCCGCCGGACCTGCCGGCGCGGAATCCTTGCAGCAGCAGGCCGCGCCCGACTCCAGCCCCCCGCCGCAACAACCGATTCCCCCGCCGACCAGCCAAGCGACCTTGCCGCCCCCTTCCGCTCAAAGTTCGGCGCCGTTGCGGGTGATGGTTGACAAGTCTCTGCTCATCAACACCACGGAAAGGCTGAAACGGATTTCGGTGACCGATCCCTCGGTCGCTTATGCCACCGTGATTACCCCCACGCAGATTCTGGTTCACGGGCGCGCACCGGGCGAAGTCTCCCTGCTCATTTGGGACGAGAACGAGCGCTCACGCAGTTTTGATTTGCGGGTTGATGTGGATGTCAGCGCGTGCGCGGAAGAAGAGAAGCGTGTCTTCCCCGACGAGCAGATCAACGTCACGCCTTCGCGCGCTGCGATCGTGCTCTCCGGACACGTCAGCACGGAAGACGTTGCCAAGCGCGCCGGAGAACTGGCGGCGGCATACTCGAAAAACGTGGTCAATGTGCTGACGTTTGGTCCGGTGGGCGCGCAAGAAGTCCTGCTCGAAGTGAAGTTTGCTGAAGTCGATCGTACTGCCATGACCCAGCTTGGCGCGAATGTATTTTCGACGGGCGCTGCCAACACGATTGGAACCACAACCACCGGTCAGTTCGGGGGGTTTGCGAGTCAGCAGATCACCAGCACTACCGGGCAAACGGGCTCCTTCACTTCCAGTCAGACGGTGAGCAACGTTCTCAACCTGTTTCTTTTCCGTCCTGACCTACACCTTGGTGCTGTGATCGAAGCGCTGGAAACTAAAAATCTGCTTCAGATTCTGGCCGAGCCGAATTTGATCGCCGTGAACGGCAAGAAGGCCAGCTTCCTCGCGGGCGGGCAATTCCCTTTCCCCATCGTGCAGCCGGGACAAGGATTCACGGCGGTGACGATTTCGTTCAAAGAGTTCGGCGTGAAGCTGGACTTCACTCCCGTCATCATGCCTAACGGGAACATTCATTTGACCGTCGCTCCCGAAGTGAGCACGCTCGACTATGCCGATGCTTTGACGATTTCCGGTTTTACGGTTCCCGCTCTGAGCACGCGCAAGGCGGAAACCGAGTTTGAACTCAAGGATGGCCAGAGCTTCGTAATCGCCGGCCTGTTGGACAATCGCGTAACCGATGTCTGGAACAAAATCCCGGGATTGGGCGACATACCAATTCTCGGCAATTTTTTCAAAAGCAAGAGCATTCAGAAGAGCAATTCGGAGTTGATGGTTTTGTGCACGGTGCATACGATCTCGCCCAATAGCGCGCCGCCGCCAACGCCAAAGAATCCGGATACGTTCATCAATAACGACAAGTTTGACGGCAAGAAAGGAAAGTAAAAGTATTTCTGGGATTGTTTTGGCATGACAGACCGGCGGAAGGGAAGTTTTGCCCATAGCCGAACCCCAACGGCTGACCCGGCTCTGTCAGGGATTCACGATTTGGGTTCGCTGATATGCCTCCCCGAGCAGTGCCGAAAAGTGGGATCCAACACGATTAAAAAACACTTTTCGGCTGGTTCACCTTCTTTCGGGGACTAGAGTTCGGGTTGATGCGGTGGGAGAATTTGTAGGTTATGCCAGAGCTTTCAGTCGTGATCGTCGCCACTGACAACGAACAGCGGACCGTGCTGCAAGTGTTGGTGGATGGCACTAGCGTGGCCCGCACGGCTCACACCTGCGCCAGTTTTCCGGTGGCAGCGGCCGATCCCATTATGCGGCGCGTGCAGGCGGCGAATCCCGACGTGGTGATGGTCGACATTCCTCCCGATAATTCTGCCCTGGCAATGCGCGCGATCGAGCTGCTTCACCAGGAACTCGACGAGTGCGCGGTGTTCGCTATAGGAACGCTGAATCAGCCGCAGTTGATCGTCAACGCCATGCGTGCGGGAGCGCGCGAATTTATCGAACGGCCTACCACGACCACTGATCTTCTGGAGGCCTTCGTCCGCCTTACGACGGCGCAGCGGCGTGTGCAGAAAGAAGGGCCCCGGGGAAAGGTTTTTACAGTCGTCAATGCCAAAGGCGGCAGTGGCGCTACCACGGTTGCTGTGAACCTGGCTTTGGCCCTGCAGTCGGCACACGGTAACACCGTTTTGATCGATCTGGCTCCGCTGGGCCACAGCGCCCTGCACCTGAATCTGAAGCCGCTATTCAACCTGGCCGATGCCACCCGCAACCTGCACCGCATGGATAGTTCGCTTCTCGAAAGCTTCATGACCCGGCATCCCGGGGGGTTGCAACTATTAGCGGGAAGCAATACGCCGACGGCAATTGAACCCTCGACCACGGAATTTGTGCGACTGTTCGACATGCTCGTTTCGCATTATCGCTATGTGGTAGTGGATAATTCATCGCGCCTCGACCCCGCGAGCCGGCTGGTGGCCAATTTGTCGGAATGCGTGTTGTTAGTGGCCTGTACCGATGTGGCTTCGCTGTGGAGCGCAGCGCGCGTGCAGCAATACCTGGGGGAAAGCGGCAGCCGGGAACGCTTGCGGCTGGTGCTGAATCGCTTTCGCAAAGTGCCGGGTTTTAGCGAAACGGACGCGGAAAATGCCGCCGGGGTTAAACTGTTGTGGCGTGTTCCCAATCAATATTTCGCTATCTCCTCGGCGATCGACCGGGGCTCGCCGGTGATGGAACAGAGTCACACCGAGATCGCGCGCTGTTTTTCAGGGCTGGCGCATGAACTGACGCGCAACGATGTGGATGTGAAGCGCACCGCATGGTCATTGTTCAAGACCGTGTAGAGTCTTATGGCGAATTTGCAGACCTTCGAGCATAGCGATTATCAGCAGGTAAAAAGCGACCTGCACCGCAAGATACTCGACCGCCTTGATCTGGAAAAACTGGGCCGCTCGAATGGAGACGCCGCGCGCGAAGAAGTTCTTGCGCTGATTCGCAATTCGGTTAACAGCGAGGTCATTCCCCTCAGCTTTGCGGAGCGCGAGCGGTTGTCGCGCGAAATTCTCGACGAGATTTTCGGGCTCGGCCCGCTCGAACCGCTGCTCAAAGATGCGACCATCTCCGATATTCTCGTGAACCGCTTCGACAGGGTGTACATCGAGCGCGCCGGCAAGCTGGAGTTGACCGGGCTGTCATTCAAAGACAATCAACACTTGATGCAGATCATCGAGCGCATCGTCTCGCGTGTAGGTCGGCGCGTTGATGAATCTTCGCCGATGGTCGATGCGCGCCTTGCTGACGGCTCCCGTGTCAACGCGATCATCCCTCCTCTGGCTCTCGATGGCGCGTGCCTCTCCATACGCCGTTTCGGCCGTGACCCGATCACCGCGCGCAACATGATCGAGAACCACACGCTCACCGAGGCGATGCTCGAGCTGCTTTCAACCATGGTAAAGGGCCGGTTGAATATCCTGATCTCGGGCGGCACCGGCGCTGGCAAAACCACCCTGCTGAATGTACTTTCGGGATACATTCCGAATGTGGAGCGCATAGTTACCATCGAAGACGCGGCCGAACTGCAATTGAAGCAGGAACACGTGGTCCGGCTGGAAACGCGCCCGCCGAACATCGAAGGCAAGGGTGCAGTCAGGCAGCGGCAGTTAGTGATTAACAGTTTGCGTATGCGTCCCGACCGCATTGTCGTGGGCGAGGTGCGCGGCGAAGAAGCCTTCGACATGCTGCAGGCGATGAACACCGGTCACGAAGGTTCGCTGACCACGGTTCACGCCAACTCCGTGCGCGATGCGCTGGCACGTGTCGAAAACATGGTGTCCATGGCGAACCTGAATATTCCTGAGCGCGCAGTGCGGCAGCAAATCTCCTCTGCCATTCATGCGGTCGTGCAGATCGCGCGCCTCTCCGACGGTACCCGCAAAGTGATTTCGATTTCCGAGGTTACCGGCATGGAGGGAGAGATCGTCACCATGCAGGACATCTTCGTGTTCGAGCGGCGCGGGATCGATGAGACGGGGAAAGTTCGGGGCACATTCCGGGCGACAGGCATTCGGCCGCAATTCGCGCAGCGGTTGGCGAGCTATGGGGCGCGCCTGCGGCCGGCGTTGTTTGATTCAAAGACCGAAATCTGAGTTTGAAGACAAAACGGCATGCCCATTCTTATCGCACTTCTCGTTTTTGCGGTTGTGGCACTGGTCACGTTCGTAGCGGCAACGCTTATTGATCAGCGCAGCGCCCAGGCTCGCCTGATCAAAGACCGCCTGGCGACTGCCGAAAAAGCGCCGGAACGCGAAGTGGAAGATGAGTCCGCGCTGTTGCGCGACGAGCAGCTGAGCCAGATTCCCGCCCTCGATACTCTGCTCCGCCGTTCGCAACGGGTCACGGCGATACAGGATTCCCTTTTGCAGGCGGGGATGAGGATGCGGGCGGGCAACTTTTTGATCGTGTGCCTGGTTTGCGGCGTAGGCGCAGCGGTTGCCGCTTTTGCCTTTACCAAGAATCCAGCCATCACCTGGGTGGCAATGATCATTGCCATCGTTCTGCCGTATGCGCTCGTTTCTTACAGGCGGCAGAAGCGCTTCGAAAAAATCGAGGAGCTTTTTCCCGAGGCGATCGACACCCTGGCCCGCGCAGTACGTGCTGGCCACGCTTTCACCACCGCCTTGGAAATGATCGCCAATGAAGTTTCCGAGCCGTTAGCCAGCGAATTTCGCCAGTTGTTCGAAGAGCAGAAATTCGGTATGCCAGTCCGCGATGCCCTGATGAACCTGACCGATCGGGTACCGCTGATGGACGTAAAATTTTTTGTCACGGCCGTGATGCTGCAACGCGAAACCGGCGGCAACATCGCCGAAATTCTCGGGAACCTCTCGAGCGTGATCCGCGAGCGCTTCAAGATTCAGCGTCAAGTGCGGGTTTATACCGCGCAGGGCCGGATGACCATGGCGCTGTTGATGGCGATGCCCCCCGCGGTGGTGGGAATCCTGTCGGTATTTGCTCCCGACTTCGTGCGTCCGCTCTTCCACGACAAGATCGGGCACACGCTTTTAGTTGCGAGTTTGACACTTCAGACGGTCGGTTATTTCGTGATTCGCAGGATCATCAGGATTCAGGTGTAGCGATGCCGCTGCTTATTCTGATCATCGTCGTTTTTATTACTGTCGTTGCGGTCGTTTTCGCTTTCGGCGCGGCTGTGGTGACGCCCAGTTCGGTGCTGGGAGCGCGATTACGCGCCCTGGGTGGCGCGGCCGTCCAAGCGAGAGAAAAACCAGCGCTGAGGTTCAAGGAGCGCCTGGAGCAGGCGCTCGATCCGCTCAGCAAAGCAATCCCGCTCTCACCCTCCGACGTTTCGCGCACGCGGGCCTGGCTGATCCAGGCGGGGCTACGCGAGTCGCGCCACGCGAGTTACTACTTCGGATTGCGCCTGTTGCTGGCGACTGTCGGGCTTGCCGGAGTCGTGATTTTTGCGGGAGTCAGCAGCCCACCCTTGCTGGTGTGCGTGCCCGCACTCGGGTTTTTCATCCCCCGCTTCTTCCTGAAGCGCATGATCTCGGCTCGGCAGCAACGCATTCGCTTAGCCTTACCAGACGCCCTCGACCTCACGGTGATCTGCGTGGAAGCCGGACTGGCGCTCGACCAGGCATTGTTGCGCGTGGGCAAGGATCTCCATCACGCCCACCCTGACCTGAGCGACGAGTTTCATCTCGTCAACCTTGAAATGCGTGCCGGCAAGCCGCGCGCCGAGGCCCTGCGCAATCTTGTCGATCGCACTGGCGTCGATGACATTCGCGCACTAGTTGGAACGTTGATTCAGACGGATCGCTTCGGCACCAGCATAGCGCAGGCGCTGCGGGTTCATTCCGATTCACTGCGCACGGCGCGGCGTCAGCGGGCGGAGGAACAGGCTGCAAAGACGACCATCAAAATGGTACCTCCTCTGGTAGTTTTCATCCTTGTGCCGTTTCTTTGCGTCACCATCGGTCCGGCTCTGATTCAGGCATACCACTCGCTGATAGGAAAATAATCAGTCCGATGGCGGCCTTGATCGCTCGAGCCCAGGCGTTCAACCAGACGCGACAGAAGTTGCTCGCTGCGGAAGTTGCCATCGCCGACACTCACTGGTCGCGATTGCGCGGCCTGATCGGCGTTTCCCAAAATGACTTCAGTAATGGCCGTGGTCTATGGATTCGTCCCTGCCATGGCGTTCATACTGTTGCTATGCGATTCCCAATTGACGTACTCTATCTAGACCGTGCGGGACGAGTGGTACACCTTGAGCACGACCTCCCTCCTTGGCGTTTCTCTCGGGTCCTCACGCGGGCAGCTTCGGTTCTGGAATTACCCAGCCATACGTTATCTGGAACCGGGACTGCATTGGGCGATTGCATTGCGATCACAATGAAGTAAAATGTAGTAACTTTTTCCCCCACCACATCAGCACTCAGACTTTTGTCCTCAATTGACGCCAACGCTCCAACTCGAGGAAGTGAGGATCATCGAACTGCACGATTCTCCCCGGCTGCTGGTCGAATGGACGCCGCGCTGGCAGAATTTTGTTACCTCCATCGGGCCGGCATTTTCGCGCTCGGGGCCGCGGCTTGCAGGAGAAGCCGAACATGGCATTTTTCCCTACCGGGCGATGTTAGGGTCGTTGCTCCTGGAAGCCTTTCTGGTTTTTACCTTTGCCATTCTTCCTCACGAGATTCTGCAGCTGCGCCCATACGCGCCACCTCGGCTGAAACCGTACGAAGTAATTTACTACTCTGGCGACGAGCTGCCGCAGGTGGAAGACCTCGGCGGTTCCGAATCCGGGGCGAGCGCCCGCGCAGGAGGACACGAGGCACATCACTCCACTCAGACCATCCATGTGGCCCGTGGGCGGCTCTTGAGCGGGAAAATCGTTGATGCTCCCAACTTGAAGATTCCTGCGTCAAACCAGGCCGTAGCTAACCTGCTCGCCCTTAAGGCCGCGCCCGCCCGTGCAATTCCGGGAGCGCCTGAGACTGATGGGCTGCATTCATCCCTGAGCGCGCCGAGTCTCCCTGCCAACGTGATTGCTCCCGCGCCGCAGGTTTCGGGCGGGCGAACGCGAAGCGGCTTGACTATCAGCATGGTTATTCCTCCATCGCCAAGCGTTTCTTCCGACAGCGCCCGAAGCAGTCCGGTGTTGACCGCGGAGGTCGTGCCGCCTGCGCCGGCCGTCCACTCCGACCACACGCTCTACTTGCCGCCCCTCGACCCGACCATCGTTGGGCCTGCCCCGAAGGTTTTGCGGGATCGGGGACGGTCCGGGCCAACATTGAATGCCAACGTGGTTGGACCGGCATCCACCTCGGTGGCTGATAATCCAGCGCGTTCCGCGCCGAACCTTCAGGCGAGCGTCGTGCCACCGGCGCCGGCATCTGTGGGACGTGAAGTTGCGCGGTCATCCGTGAGGATGAACGATCCATCAGTTGTGCCTCCACCGGTTTCCGCGCCGGAGAGCGCGTCGGCACGGACTGCAAAGCTGAGATTGCCGGCGCCCTCGGTGGTTGCGCCGCCGCCCTCAGCCGATTCCGCGCATGATCTCCGCCGCCTGGAGAGCGGCTCCGAGGCGGCGGCCTCGCCCAACGTGATTCCGCCTCCGCCATCTTCCACAAGCGGCACATCTTTCTTTAGCAGCGTTATCGGTAAAATCTTCGGTACGCAGGATGTCGTTCCACCTCCGCCGGCGGTTTCCTCGGGTCCTTCGGCAATCCGTGCCAGCAGCGGAACTCTCACGGCCAACGTTATTCCTCCGCCTCCTTCGGCCGGATCGTCGGGAGGTTCAAGGCAAACGTCGCTAGGGGCGAATGTGATTCCACCGCCTCCGAGTGCGAATCCATCTTCCGGCTCAGCCACAGTGAGCGCGCGCGGCACTTCGCTGAGCCAGAGCGTCGTGCCTCCACCGCCGTCCGTCGGCGAATCGGATTCCCATGGCAGCGGAAAAAGTCTTTGGCCAAATGGGACGCTACTCGCCAGCAACGTCATTCCGCCACCGCCGTCGGTCGAATTGAATTCTGGATTGTCATCCGCGGGCAGGCGAGGTTCCGGGCCGGCAAACAGCGGAGATATGGGCGTTGCTCTTGCCCCACCCAAAAGCTCCAGCATGGCAGACAATTCTGGCGTAGTTGTTTCCTCTGATCCGGGATCGCGGGTAGGATTGCCGCGAAAGGACGACAAAGGTGTGCTCGCACTGTCACCTGGAGGCGGAGACAAGCCGGGTGTTGGCGGCTCTGGCGGCGGAGAAGGCATCGGCCATGGCGAAGGCGCGGGAAGCGGATTCAGCGGAGAGGGCGCGGGAGCAGGCAAAGCCGGCGACAGCTACGGATCGGACCGAACGGTGCGCGCCGGAATCTCTCCGACCCCCGGTCCCGGCGGCGCAGGCACTATGCCCAATGGAACGCCAACCGTGCCGAACGTAGACGTTCGCGGCGGTAGTTCAGTGATTACGCTCCCGAGTTTCGGATCGGATGGCAATGGCAATGGTGATCCCAACTTGCCAGGACGCTCTTCGATCAAGAAGGCGGAGGGTCCGGCCATCACCATCGTGGCGACCTCGCGCTCAGGAGGGGCTCTCGATTATTACGGCAAGCTGCCTGGCAATAACTATACGATCTACCTGGATACGGTCATTGGGTCGGTCGTTATGCAGTTTGCCGAGACAGATCCCGGCGCGCATGCGCAATCGGCAGATCTCACCGGCCCGGAGGGCCTGCGCACAAATTTGCCCTCCGACCTTCCTCATGCGCGCGTGGTGGTGAAATGCCGTTTGGATAAGAACGGCAACCTGGGAAACCTTCAAGTCATCGAGTCCGGCCCGGCCAGTATGAACCAGAAGATTCTGACCGCTCTGCGCAGTTGGAAATTCCGCCCGGCCCGCCGAGGTGCCCAGCCCGTGGAAGTGAACGCCATGCTGGGCTTTAACATCGACACCAACGACCGGTATTAACTTTCACCCAATAAGTCTTAGGCAAGCGAATTGCTTCGCGCTCTTTGCAGGTGTCTCCGCGCTCTCTGCCGACAAATTTCGGCTGGCTAATGCTCCCAGCGCAACCACGTCCTGTGTGCTAGATTCAGATATTTCATGGACGCCGCGCCAACCATTTCCACGGAGAATCTCACCCGCCGCTTTGGCGATTTAGTCGCTGTAGACAATGTGAATCTGCGCGTCGCGCCCGGTCAGTTTTTTGGGTTTCTTGGGCCGAACGGAGCGGGGAAGTCGACTACCATCAAAATGCTGACCGGGCTGTTGGCGCCAAGTTCGGGGCGGGTCGAGATTCTCGGGCTCGACATGGAAAAGAATCCTGTAGAAGTGAAGCGCCAGATCGGCGTTGTGCCGGAAGGCATGGCGTTGTTCGGCCGTCTGACGGGAGCAGAGTTCCTGAATTTCGCCGGACGCATGTACGGCCTGGATCGGGAAACTGCGGCACGGCGAACGGCTGAACTGATCGATTTCATGCAGCTTGCCAATCAGCCCAAGAAACTGGTCACCGACTATTCCCACGGTATGCAGAAAAAGCTGGCCATGGCGGCTGCCGTGATTCACGGTCCGAAAGTTTTATTCCTAGATGAGCCCTTCGAAGGCGTGGACGCGATCGCCGCGGGAACGCTCAAGAGTATGTTGCAGGGTATGATCGCGCGCGGGGCAACGATTTTCCTAACCTCTCATGTGCTGGAAATCGTCGAGCGCTTGTGCAGCCATGTTGCGATCATTCATCAGGGACGGCTGGTGGCGCAGGGATCGCTCGAGGAACTGCGCGAAGGAGTAGAGGCGAAGGCACCCGCGGAATCGGGCAATGGTCCAGGCACAAGCAACGAAAAGATGACGCTGGAGGAGATTTTCCTGCGCATTGTCGGTGGCGTGCGTGATCAGAACCAGGAGCTTTCGTGGCTTGGATGACAAGCTATGTATCGCGTGGATGCGGCTCCGGCCGCGCAAACTGGCGAGTCAGGAAGCTCTCAAAAATGTGCCGCATGCGCAACAGCTTGAGCCGAAGACCCAGCGTTCGGTGGCGGACGATTGACATCATGCGCAGAGAATAGTTGAAATCCCTCCCGCAGTCGCAGCAGACCTGATAGGTGCGCCCTTTAATCGTAAAAACCCGGCTCATATGCTCATGGTGACGACCGAATGCGAAGTCCATTGCATTTGCGAAAGCGTTCATCAGCTTATCCCCTAGCGATATTTCTTCTACGCTCCCGTTCATTGCCCCGCCTCGATTCACATTTCAATTTTCTAATGGGAGCCGGCTTATCGTTTGTGAACTGCGTCACGCGACGTTGGGATTCAGGTCACAAAGAGTGCCTTACGAGTGATGATAGGAGCTACCCCGAGCTGCTCTCTCACAAGTTAGCCGCCTAAGGGGCAATTAGTGTGTTGCCGGTCAGGCCATATGACAGAATAAAGAACCGAAATGTCTCCTTCCGCGCACTCCGCTCAACTGGCGGCCATTGCCGAGCTGCGTTGGCGCATGTTCTCGAACTCGCTGCGCACAACACGCGGCCAGCTGGAACTGGTCTCGCGACTGTTAATAGCGCTTGCGCTCGGCATCGGGGGGCTGGGCGGGGCAACGGGTATGGCCATTGGCGCTGCTCTTATGATTTCGGCGGGCAGGCCGGAATTCATCGCC
>JASHQM010000021.1 GCA_030039165.1 Candidatus Sulfotelmatobacter sp.
CGCGACAGCGGCGCTCTCAAGGGCCGCATTCACATCGGCCACGAAATCGACTACCTCGAGCGCGCCTTCGACGACGCGAAGTATGGCAACTTCTCCCGCCAGCCGTATCTTGAAGTCGCAATTCCTTCGCTGACCGATCCCACGCTCGCGCCTGATGGCAAGCACGTGATGTCGATCTACATGCAGTACGCGCCCTACAAGCTGAAGGGCGGTTGGGACGATCGAAATGGAGACTCCCAGCGCAAGGCGCTTGGCCAAACCGTCGTGCAAACGCTCGCGCAATATGCGCCGCATTTGCCCGAGATGATCCTGACGCACCAGATCATCACGCCACTCGATCTGGAAGAAACCTACGGCCTGACGGGCGGCCAGATTTTCCACGGCGATCTTGCGCTCGATCAGTTTTTCACCATGCGTCCTTTGCTCGACTGGGCACGCTACCGCACTCCAATCGAGAATTTATACTTGTGCGGTAGTGGCACGCACCCGGGCGCGGGGTTGACGGGTGGGTCGGGGGCAAATGCGGCAAGAGAGATTTTGAAAGTGTTGAAGAAGTAAAGGCCCTTCTCTGGTGCGTCATCCCGAGCGGAGCCGTTTTCTTCAGGCGCAGCGAGGGATCTGACGAGTATCTTTGCAGAGGTTGAGGGCCCTCGGCTCGCTGGTGCAAACGCGGGCCTTCGGATGACGCATCGGTACCCTTTCATGACGTCTGGCGCAGATTTTGCGAGATTATGTGTGTGGCAGCGGCACGCACCCGGGCACGGGGGTGACCGGAGGCTCGGGAGCGAACGCGGCGAGAGAGATCTCGAAAGGCTTGAAGAAATAGCGCCTGACGAAGCCCCGACGGGCGTCATCCCGAGCGTAGCCGTTTTCTTCAGGCGCAGCGAGGGATCTGGCGAGTATCTTTGCAGAAGTTGAGGGCGCTCGGCTCGCTGGTGCAAACGCGGGCCTTCGGATGACGCATCGGTGCCCTTTCATGACGTCTGGCGCAGATTTTGCGAGATTATGTGTGTGGCAGCGGCACGCATCCCGGCGCGGTGTTGACGGCAGGATCGGGAGCGAATGCGGCGAGGGAAATTGTGAAGGAATTAAAGCGTTAACCTTTTCGCCCTGCACAAGCGTCATCGTCCGGGTCGCGCGGCTAAATGAATTCGCCACGCTACGACAAACGTCCGCCAACTGAGGTTTCGGGGAAACCACTGGGAATATTTCGACACCGTTTTTCACTTCTGAGGTGCAGGGCTGTGGCTCTTGCGGTCGAGGCAATCTTGCTCCATCAGCTTGGTATCCGGCGGCGCATCTTCGACATAGAGGGGATTTTCAGCCTCTTTCACGATCTCCTGATTTGTCTCCCGCGGCATCGGAGGCATTCCTCGCAGAGATTCTCGCCGCTGTAATTCCTTCTCGTAATCGGCATCCAAAGCGATATCGGCGGGGAGTTGTTCCTTTAGGCTCAGATCCGGAGGGCCGAGATAAAGGAACGCATCCACCAGTTCCTCCATTGGCTTTTGCAGTGGCCTGGGAAATTCATGGTGCACCTTGCAGTCCTTATCCATCATGAACGGCGGCGGCAGAAAGTAACCTAAATCCAAGGCGCCCAGCCATGTGCCTTTGGCCAGCACAAGCGACGGAACCGGCCAGGTTGCGAAGGGATTGCTGGATTGGCCGGGCGGGCTTCTGTAGAACGGGCCAATATCGTTGATGACAAGCGTAAGGTTTGGGTAATCCCTCTCATACATCGATACCGAAGACGCTGGCGCGCCGTGGAAGATGTGGTGGTTGCCAAAGAGCATGAGCGCCTTGCGATGTTTGGACAAGACTTCCTTCTCCATCACAGAAGTGATGCTGGGACCGCGGCCAAAAAATCGCACAGCGTCCTCAAAGCTCTTCACCTTATCCCAGTCGATGGGAGGATCACCCGCCAGCACACGCAGGCGCTTCGAGGGCGGAAGTTTCTGATTGATTGCGCGCACAAGCGGGAAAAATTGCTCGAAGAACCCCGACTCGCCGCACATCGACTGCGTCGTATTTCGCCACACTTTTCGAACTTCCGCGAACGGCACATCCTCCCCGGCGATGTATCGGTCGAGGACGGGCTGATAGAGCGAGTTGCCGCACTCGACTTCGATGTCGTTCACTTTTTTTGGAAACGCCGGATTGCGTATTAGAGAGAAAATGAAATCGTCTATGTCTTTCATTCCATGAGCTTCGGGCATGGCGACGACTTCATACTTGTCGAAGGCAGCAAGGATCGCTGGTACTGCCGGCTCCGGAGTTGGCTCTGCGCCCGACGGCTTCGCTTGCGGCTGGGTTTGGGCCAGGCTTATTCCTGGGATCACCATGAGCAGCAGAAACACGATGCAGTACAAGCGGGTGAGTCGGCACACGGGGGCGCTTTCGCCGACCTCGCCAGAAGGTTTTTCACCAATCGCCGAAATTTTCATTTGTTCCTGCTTCAGCGTCCCGACCACAAACATACCACGCGACCATTTGACACCTTAGCGTCTGTCAATGTTCCCGCTCGCACAGCGCGCCAAGCTGTTGCTTGCAACAGCGGTTCCCGGTAGAGTGCTTTCTTCAGGCTATCGAGGTTCGCCGACATCCCGTTCAGATCACCGCCGCGCCATGCCGACCACATGACTCCCTCCGCCATCCTCCTCGTCTCCTGCCCCGACGCCAAAGGCGAAGTCGCCTCCATTGCCGATTTCGTCTATCGCCACGGCGGCAACATCCTCCATGCCGACGAACACGCCGACGAAGAATCCGGCCTGTTCCTCATGCGGGTCGAATTCGATCCCAGAGATTTTGACATCGACGTAACCGATCGGAACTTCGCCGACTTCGGCAAGCATTTTTCCCCGATCGCTGACAAATTCCAGATGAACTGGCGGCTCGCCCTGTCTTCTCACCAGCAGCGCATGATTATTTTCGTCTCGAAGTACGATCACTGCCTCGTTGATCTTCTCTATCGCCATCACAGCGGCGAACTCGTCTGCGACATTCCGTTGATCATTTCCAATCATCCCGACAACCAACCCATCGCAGACTTTTACAAAATCCCTTACGCAGTAGTTTCGGTCGGTAAAGAAAACAAAAAAGAAGCCGAAAAAGAAATCCAAGCGCTGATTGATCAGCACATACCGGATTTCATGGTCCTCGCCCGCTACATGCAAGTTCTCTCTAACGATTTCGTCAATCGCTATCCGCAGCGCATCATCAATATTCATCACGGTCTGTTGCCGGCGTTCATGGGCGCAAGACCGTACCATCGAGCCTATGAGCGCGGCGTCAAGCTAATCGGCGCAACC
>JASHQM010000171.1 GCA_030039165.1 Candidatus Sulfotelmatobacter sp.
CGCCGTTGAATACGGCATTTCATGTATTTCCCTCGCCCCTGTTTGTTCGATATCGTACATTCATTCGCTCGGGTGTGAACGAAATGCAGGACCGGATCAAGTTGTTATGCAGACGCCTGATGGAAAGTCAGGACGAAAAGGAAGCTCACTGTGTCGCACAGGAGTTACAGCAGGCGCTGCATGACCACCTCGAAATGCTACGGCTGACGCTGCTCTCTAAAATGGGGGGTCCCCCTCACGATACGGATATGAAGCTGCTTTAAGCAGTTCCCACCTCGCAGCGGCGGACGAAATCGGGAAATGCCTTCCTAACCAGCGTAAAATCCCCGCCCTGTCGCCTCCGCAACTGTTGACCTGCCTGTCAAATGGGCATAACATGCGGCGCAGGAAATGCCTGTCCCCCATGGGCTTTCCTTGTGCGGTTGCTTGCGCGCCTATCCTACGAACAACTGGGGAATCACTGATGACAACTCGAAGGCCGGCAGTGGCAGTTCCAGTGGCCGAACTCGCGGCTACACTTCTGGCCCAGCAGGAAACCGGCCCACGGGCACGGGTGATTGCCGATTACGTCGCGTCTTTGCTGCCGGAAACCGCGGTCGTCGTCTACGTTGTCGAGGATCAGGAAAGTCCCGCCTGGAAGCACAAAGCGACCGCAGGTGACATCATCGTCGGCCAGGTAGCGGAGTTCGACTCCGGAACTCTGGGCGAAGTCACTGGGAACAAGTCTCTGCTCCTATTTGAGAGCGGCGAATTGCAACGCGAGCAGTACTCGCACCTCGATATTCGCCGCACAGTACACTCCCTCGCCTACGTTCCGCTGCTTTCGGGCGAAGTTCTGGTTGGCGCAATTGAAGTCATAAGTTACGAGCAGGCGATCCCTGAGTCCGTGCTCGAGGCTTTGCAGGAAGTTGCCGAGTTGGCCTCGCCGGCAATCGCCGCCGCTTTGGTCTACGAGGGCGAGCGGAACGTCAGCCTGCATTCCATCAGCCGTGTCACCCAGATGTATGACCTGGAAAAAGTCTTCAATTCCACGCTCGAAATGGATGAGCTGTTGGAGACCATCGCTAAAAAATTTCAGGAAGTGATGAGCGTGCAGGGCATCGATCTGTGGATGGTCAACGGCGATGGGCTGGAGTTGGTCAGCTGCGCGGGAACGGATGCAACTGTGCAGCGAGGCGCGTGGCAAAACCCTGGGGAGGGAGTGGCTGGTGACATTTCCGATAACGGGGAAACGGTGCTGATCGAAGATCCACTGGATGAGCGCCTGAAGAAACGAAATGCCGGCCATGAAGATGAGGCGGTTTTTTCCTTGCTGGCAGCACCGGTGATGGAGCACGAAAATCTGGTCGGGGTGGTTGAAGCGGTGAATCGTCTCGACGGGAAGCCGTTCGATGAAGACGATCAATTCCTGCTGACCAACATCTGCGAAACGGCCAGCAATGCTCTGCATAACGCCAGCCTGTTGCAGGCGGAGCGGAAAGTCGAAATCCTAGAAGCGCTGGTGAAGGTGAGCGGAGAGATCACTTCCACCCTCGACCTTGACCGGGTGCTGGATGCCATTGTGAATGGGCCTGCGAGCGTGATCCCCTATGAGCGGGCGGCGATCGCACTCGATCAGCGGGGACGAATGGTAGTCCGGGCGGTCACAGGGATGCCCAAGATTAACCCTCTGGACCCCGACGTCGAGCGCTTGCAGGAGTTGCTCGAGTGGTCGTCTTTATCGAGCGAACCCATTTTCGTGGTCCAGCATGGCGACAGTATAGAAAACGAGCGCGAAGAGACGCGGGCGAAATTTGCGGCGTACTTTTCTCAGACCGGAATGCGCGCGTTCCACGCCCTGCCGTTGACGGACGATGATGGCCGTGTGGGCGTATACGCATTGGAAAGCAGCGATCCGGATTTTTTGAGCACGGCGCATCTTGAGATGATCAAGGTGCTGGCGGGGCAGGCAACAGTGGCTTTGCGCAACGCGTCGATGTACCGCGAGGTGCCGTTCATCGATGTGCTCGAACCCATCCTGCAAAAAAAGCGCAAGTTCATGGCTATGGAGAAGCGGCGGCGCATGGCGATGATCGCAGCGGTCGCGCTCGGGCTGATTTTTCTGGGAGCTTTCCCGCTGCCGCTGCGTGTGGATGGGCCCGCGACGGTTGCGCCCTCGCACAGCGCACTGGTGCAGCCGGCCATTGCGGGAGTGATTCAGCAGGTAAATGTGCGCGAGGGACAGCCCGTCAAACGCGGCGAGGTTTTGGGAACTTTGGCCGATTGGCAGTACCGGGCGGAGCTGGCTGCCGCACAGGCCAAGTATGAGACTGCAGTTTCGCAGATGAATCGCGCGCTGGCTTCGAACGATGGCGCTGAAGCAGGCGTCGAGCGCGTGCAAGCGGACTATTGGGCGTCGGAAGTAACGCGCGCCAAAGACCGCCTCGATCAGACTGTAGTGCGTTCGCCGATCGACGGGGTTATCGCTACGCCGCATATCGAGGATGCGGTTGGCCGGAGTTTGAATCCAGGCGATACCTTCGCGGAAGTGGTCGATACTTCGAGGGCGAGTGTTGACGTGGCGATTGATCAGTATGACGTCTCACTACTGAAGCCGGACCAGGAAGCTTCGGTCAAGTTGGAGGGTTATCCAGCGCGCACGTTTCGGGGAACAGTGAACATCGTCAGCCCCAAAGGCCAGCTTGAGGGCGAGCAGAGAATTTTCTTCGCGCGTGTCGCCGTACCCAACCCTCAGGGTTTGATTCGCGCGGGAATGCAAGGACGGAGCAAGATTTCGACGGGATGGAGCCCGGCAGGGCGGGTAATGTTCCGCCATCTCGGCATTTGGCTATGGGGCAAGCTGTGGTCATGGTTTGGCTGGTGAAGTTAATGGTAATTTGGAGCTGAAGAATGAGAAAAGAAGTGCAGCTCGGATTAATTGTCGCGGCGCTGGGGTGGAGTGGATGCAGTTCGCAGCCGCAGCCGGTGGTTGCGGCGGCGTCGCCGGTGCATAGCGAGGTTGCGGCGCCGGCAATTGGCAAGCAGGATGACAGCTTCACGGCTTCGGGTCCGATCGTCGTGGAGAACCAACTCGATGTGGCGGCGTTGCGCGAAGGGGTGGTGGTTGAGATCGCCGTGCAGCCGGACGAACGAGTTCGGGCCGGACAATTGCTGGCCAAGCTGGACGACCGGCAAATTTCTGCTGACGTGGAAGCAGCCGCGGCGAAAGTCCGTTCGATCGAGGCTAACCTGGAGAACTGGAAGGCCGAAACCAAGGTTTTGCAGGTGGACCTGGAGCGCGCCAAGAAGCTGTGGGAAGCGGAAGTGATTCCCAAGGAAGAACTGGAGCACGCGCAATATAAAGAAGAGGCGGATGAATATGAGGTGCAGCGTGAGTCCGAGAGCTTGAATAATGCCAGGGACGTGCTCAAGTCGCTCGAACTGGAGAAAGAAAAGACACGGATCACCGCGCCGTTTGATGGCGTAATCGCGCGCCGCTACGTGCGCCTGGGACAAAAGGTTTCGATCGGCGACCGGCTCTTCTGGGTCACGGCCATGGGGCCCCTTGAAGTGAAGTTCACGCTGCCCGAGCGTTTTCTGAGCAAGGTTCGTGAGGGCGAACAAGTGGCGGTAACGTCGGTTGATATTCCGTCGCAAGTCCAGTACACGGCCAAGATCACCCAGGTGAGCCCGGTCATCGATCCCTCGAGCGGAACCATCGAAGTTCTGGCGCGGATGGTGGATTCTGCCCCGCAACTGCGACCAGGAATGCTGGTGAATATCAGCCTGCCGAACGCGCAATGAATATCCTTGAAGCTCTCGACGTAGCATTGCCGGAGCTTCCGGCCAAGACCGCGCGGAAGAGCTTTCCCAAGCTCGACCCCCGCGTCATCGCGAAAGAACACCTCGAGCAAGGCGTTCCTGTTGTGCTGGCCAAGATGCCGGGCAGCGACAACTTCCTTCGACTAACCCCGGAGCAGTGGCGACTGCTGCAGCTTTTTGATGGCAAGCGGACCTATGAGGAAGTAGCCGAAGCCCTGACAGAAAGTACTGCGATCCCGTTCACCGCAGACGACGTAAAGGAGTTTAGCTCGTTTCTGCGGGAAAACACCGATTTTTTTTTCCAGACACCACTCGAAAAAAACATCACGTTGAAGCAGAAACTGGGCGCGGAACGGCACAAACGCAACCGTTTTAATGTCCAAGATATTACCAACATCGTTCTGCACCGGTGGCCTCAGGCTGACGATTATCTGAGCAGACTCAAGCCTTACTTTGAGTTTGTTTACACGCCGTGGTTCACGGTGCTCACGCTTTGTTTCTTTGCACTGATGGTGGGCATGTGGGCTAACAAGTTCGCTGACATCTGGCGCGACAGCTTCGAGTTTTACAACTTCGCCGACATGACGGCGTGGGACCTGGTGGAATTCTGGTTTTTGTTCGGCATTCTGGCATTTTTTCATGAGTCCGCCCACGGCATGACCTGCAAACATTTCGGGGCAAACGTGGAAAAAATGGAATTTTTGCTGATGTATTTCGAGCCTACTTTCGTCTGTGATGTCACCCCGATCTGGATTGTTGGCGATCGCAAAGCACGTCTGGCGACCATCATTTCTGGAATATGGATAGATCTGATCATCTGCGCATTCGCTACCACCATCTGGTGGAGCACACCGGTGGGCATGGGAGTCCATAATTTCGCCTACAAAATCATCCTGGTTACCGGTATCGGCGTGACACTGCTCAACCTGAATCCCCTGATCAAGCTCGATGGATACTACATGTTTTCAGAGTTGACCGGGGAAGTTGACCTGAAAGAACGTTCCACGGTCTACGTATCGGGGTGGGTGAGGAAGCACATCTTCGGCTTGCCGGCAGAAGTGGAGTATATCCCCCGCAAGCGGCGTGTTTTTTACATTGTTTATGCGTTTCTCTCGGGCGTGTATAGCTATGCCCTGATCGCTTTCGTGGCCGTATTTGCCTACCATGTACTGCGCTCGTATACGCCGGACTGGGCGTGGCTGCCGGCGCTGGCAATTGCTGCCCTGATGTTCAAGTCGCGCCTTCGCGCGTTCGGAAGGTTTATGAAACTCTTGTATCTGGATAAGAAAGAAAGAGTGCGGTTGTGGTTCACTCCAGCCCGTACGGTTGCGGTGGGGGCGCTGGCGGCGATCCTGCTGTTCGCGCCGATCTGGCCGGAATTCATTGAAGGCCGTTTTGTCCTTGAGCCCGCTCACCGGGCCGTGCTTCGGGCCGAAGTGCCGGGAGTAGTGGAACAGGTACCGGCTGCCGAAGGCCAAGCTGTAAGCCAGGGCTCCCTGCTCCTAAGACTGCAGAATTTGCAACTGGAGTCGGCTGCCGCCAAAGCCGATGCTGAGTTTCGGGTTGCGACAGCCCGAAGCATGGCCGCTGGCCTCCACTATGCAGGCTTGGGTAGTGCCGAGCGCGAGCGTCAACGAGCTCAGGTACAAAACCGAACGTTGGCGGATGAACTGGGGCGCCTGCGTATAACAAGTCCCATTGCCGGCGTTGTACTTACGCCCCGGTTGGATGATCTGGTCGGCAGTTACGTGACGGCCGGCACAAAGTTGCTGGAAGTGGCCGATACATCCAATTTCATGGCTCGAATCTTCATTCCCGAGTTTGAGTTCCGCAACGTGCATGTGGGCGCAAATGTGCGGTTACAGATGCAATCTGAGATTTCCACATTCTCCGGAGTATTGGCTTCGCTCGGTCCGGTTTCGACAGCGATCGACCCGGGATTGGGCGAAAAGACGCAATTCACCGGCATCACGCCGCCGCAGTTCTATGCGGGATTGGTAATGCTGAGGAATGATGGGGAGCTTCGCGAAGGGATGACAGGAATGGCCAAAATCTTTGTTCGCCGGAGGAGCGTGGCGGCTTTCGCGGGGCGCTTTACCTGGGACCAAGTTCAGCGGCGTTTCTGGTAGCTGGACTGAACGGGAAGACAGAAAGGGGCCTGCCCGAGCAGGCCCCTTGGTTGTCGCCCGATGTTCCCCCCATCGGCAAACAACGAACCCTTCTAGGCGCGACGCATTGCCGGCTTGATCGCAGGCTTAATTGCCGGTTTAATCGCGGGCTTAATCGCCGGTTTGATCGCAGGCTTAATCGCCGGTTTAATCGCGGGCTTAATCGCCGGTTTAATAGCGGGCTTTACATCGGCGCGAAGCGCTGGCTTCACCGATGGGCTTGCGAACGGCGTAGCGAGGATGGCTTTCTTTACGGCGGTCCGCTGACTGATGAGTGACTTTTTCTGGACTGACATGGTGATCTCCTTGTTTGATCTCTTGTCGGCTGAATCGTGTCAGCCCGGACGTTTTGTAGTACAGCAAAATGAGTGCCAAAAACAGAACTTCTCGGCGGAAGACCATTTGCTCTTCGTTTCTAATAAGTTACGGCGGATACTCCAATTGTGAAACAGCCGCAGTTGAGTATTCAGGTTGCAGTACAGATTAATTTTTAATCCAATGAGCATGAGTATTTAATATTCTGCTCTCGAACGGATGGACATTTCATCCCTGCCCAATCTGATATTTGCGGCAGAGATAGTGCATCTTCTGCTTGTCGATATGGAGCAGCCGGGCGGCGCCGATCTTGCTTCCCTGAGAACGCCTTAATGCCGCCGTCAGATAGGCGGCTTCGATGCGTGCTATTTCATCGTCAAAATTCACCCCCTCTTCAGGAATGAGCAAAGCCTCCTGGCTGGCGGCGCTGTTAGATAGAAGCCGCTTGGGAAGATGATGGGCCTTAATTTCCGGGCCATCGACCATCAGCACCAGGCGCTGGATCAGGTTTTCCAGCTCGCGAACGTTGCCGGGCCAGCTATCTTCTTCCAATATTTCCACAACGTCGGGCTCAAAGTGCTTCAAGGGCACATTGTTGGCGGCGCAGTACTGGCGGAGGAAATAATCGGCGAGGAGAGCAATATCACCTGCCCGCTCCCTCAGCGGAGGGAGCGAGATAGGTACAACGTTGATGCGGTAGTAGAGATCTTCCCGGAAACGTCCACTATGGACCAGATCCTCCAAGTCCTCATTGGTAGCGGCAATGAGCCGGAAGTCGATTCTCTTGGCAGTTTGGCCACCCAAGCGCGTGACGGAACGGTATTCGAGAACGCGCAGGAGCTTGGATTGCAGGGGGAGGCTTAGGGTGGCAATTTCATCCAGGAAGAGCGTGCCCGTGTGGGCGAGCTCGATGTGGCCGGCGCGGGCCGTGCGCGCGTCCGTAAAAGCTCCCTTTTCATGGCCGAAAAGCTCAGATTCGATCAGGTTTTCCGGCAGGGCGGCGCAGTTGATGCTGACAAAGGGCTTTTCGGCTCGCGGACCCATGGAGACAATTGCTCGCGCTGCCAACTCCTTGCCTGTGCCACTTTCGCCGCGAATGAGCACGGTGGTACTGCTGCCGGCGACGCGGCGGATGGCTTCGTAGAGGCGCAGCATGGGCTCGCTGGCCCCAATCAGCTCGCAAAATGACTGCTCGCCGGCGCTTGCGGTCTGGCGGCGGCATTCGATTTCGAGCGAGCGTTTCTCCAGCGCCCGGGCAAGGACAATCTGAATTTCCTGGAAGTTGATGGGCGCTATAAAGTATTCGTCGACCGCTGCGTGGACGGCCTTGAGGCGAAGTTTTGAGCTGTTCGATCGCGTGAGAGCGATCAATACCATATCCGGCCCGAAAGAGCGCAGTTCAGCCAGAGCGGCGATTCCGTCGTCGCTGCGTTCTCCGATAGTATCGAGATCGAGAAAGATGGCATCGGGTGGTTGCTTTTTGGCGAGGGCCACCAACTGCTCCCAGGTTTCAAGCATGGAGACGTTATAGCCGGGCGCGAGGTACGCATCGACTTCCGGGCGAACGAGGGCGTCCGTAGTGACGAAAACGACATTGAAGCGCGAATCGGGCGAGACCGCGGCGCGCATGAATCCCACCCCCTGGCGGAGGATTATCGCAAATATTTCAACCCGGCGGGATGAAATATTTAACTGCAGCTTTTGCGGGCTTGGAGCTTTGGGGAATAGGCGGTTGGATTGTCTGGCCCGCAGGAAAAGTAAGGTTTGCGACTTGCAAAACTTCGGCTATTCCCGTACCTTGAGCAACGCAGCCTCGAGCCTTTCTAGTTATTAAGCCCATGGGCCGCGACGGAGAAGCAGGAACGTGGATATCAACGTGCGTAAGCGCGGGCAGGTGCAGCTGGTTCAACTTCGGGGACAGCTCCGCATGGGGCCGGCTGTGGATGGTTTAAGGCAGACCATCGAAGAGTTGTTCGTGAACGGGGACACGCGGATTGCATTGAATCTCGCCGAAGTGGGAATGATTGATTCGAGCGGAATCGGCCTGGTGGTGAAGTTTCTGGCTTCGGCCAAACAGCGCGGCGGCAGCGTGAAGCTGGTGCAACCTTCGAAGTTCGCCGTCCAGACCTTGCGCCTCGTCGGGGTTCTCAATCTGTTTGAGGTTTTCGACGACGACGACAAGGCCGTGGCCTCCTTCTCATAAATCGACGACTATTGCGGACTTCCTATCGGGACCAGAGTCATGGCAGCGGAATCGAGCGGGGGCAACATACATCAGGGCGGCGAGCTGACCACAATACTGGATCTGCGCATGCCTGGTGATACCGGCGCCATCTCCGGCGTCACGGATACGGTATCGGAAAAGCTAACGGAGCTGAATGTCCCCGAGGAAAAACGCATGGAGATTGCTCTGGCCGTTCAGGAAGCCCTCGCCAATGCCGTAGTGCACGGTTGCAAGAATGACGCTTCGAAACAGGTGCGCTGCCGCTTGGAGCGCCATCGTGACGGACGGATCGTCATTGTGATCACTGATCCTGGCAGCGGCTTTCGCCTGGGAGACGTTGCTGATCCCAAGCGTCCGGAGGGACTTTACGCCGACCATGGGCGCGGCGTTTACCTTATTCGGCAGCTTATGGATGAAGTCCACTTCGAGAATGGCGGCAACCAAATCAGAATGTGGAAATACTGAGCCTGCCCAGTTGCCAAATCCCGGAACCGAGCCGTTCTGCACCGCTAATCGCTTTTTGCGGCGACGTGACGGTCTAACAGCGGCAACGTTCACCAGCCGGGCAGCATCACAAACCAGCATCCGAAGCGTGGGCCTGGGCTTGCTGAAGGGCAATCAACATGCTGCCGAATACTCGTTGCTGGGAATGCGATGGCTCGTGCTCTTGTTTTCCTTCTCCGCAATTTCTGGTTCAGCACAGCTCAGCATTCAGGGTCCACAATCGATCTATGACGGCCAGAACGTCTCCGAGATTGACCTGATCGCAAATCCGCATCGGGATGTCGAACCCCTGCGCCCTTTGGTCTTGCAAAAAGCGGGACAAGCGTATTCACAGGAAAAAGTGGAAGCCAGTGTCGCCGCCCTGCAAAATACACACTTATTCGAAAAGGTCCAAGTGAGCGTGGTGCCGCAAATCGCCGGGCTGCGTCTCGATTTCCTTTTGGAGCCGGCCTACTACATAGGCAGCATCGGCTTTCCGGGGGCACAGGCATTTTCCTATACGCGTTTGCTGCAATCCATAGATTTTTCCGAGCAAGAACCCTTTGTGGCCAGCAGGCTTGCCCTTTTCGAAAAATTGCTGGAGAAATTTCTGCACGACAACGGACACTTTCAGGCCAGCGTGCATGCTATGGCGGAAATTGATGACGCGCATCAGATAGTAAACATTACCTTCGCAGTTAAAGCCGGCCCCCAGGCTCGCATAGGAACAGTGTCATTCGAGGGCCCGGACTCCCCTGAAGATGCGCGCTTGACCCATTCCGTGCGATCGCTGCGAGCAAGGTTCACTGGGGGATTGCTGAAGAGTGGCAAGCCGTATTCGCCGGAACGCATCAAGTCGGCAATCTCTTTGATTCGTCGCACCCTATCGAAACAACATTATCTGGCCGCCAAAGTTCAGGAACTCTCTCCTGTGTACCACTCAGAAGCCAACCGTGTCGATGTGAAGTTCAAAACCGAACTTGGCCCTGTCGTAATTGTCAAAGCTACAGGAGCGCGAGTCACCTGGGTTCCTTTTCTCACCGGGCGGGAGATGAAGAAACTGATTCCTGTTTATTCGGAAGGAACCATCGATCGCGATCTGGTCGACGAAGGCCAACAGAACCTGATCGACTATTTTCAAAAAAAAGGGTATTTCGATGTAAAAGTCAAAGTTGACTTCCAGCAGCAAACAAACCAGGTGGTCCTGACTTACGCAATCGACAAGGGCAAGAAACACAAGCTCATCAGTGTTACTTTCACCGGAAACAACCGCATCGCCGAGCACGATTTGCTGCCTCAGGTTGCAGTGAAAAAAGGGCACTTCCTGTGGCACGGCGATATAAGCCAAAAGCTCGTCGAGCAGAGCGTAAAAAACCTGGGAGCCTTCTATATCGACCGGGGATACGAAGATGTTAAGGTCACGCCCCAGGTTATCGACCACGAGTCGAAGATCGACGTGGTGTTTCACGTCACGGAGGACGCACAAACTTTAGTGCGCAACGTCAAAGTGACCGGGAACCAAAATCTGACGATGAAAGAACTGGTGGCGCCGGTCGGGTTTCAGCTTCAGGCTGGCAAGGCATACTCGCCCCGCCGCCTGAGCGACGACCGCAACCGTATTTCGGCAAATTACCTGGAGCACGGTTACCTGAATGTGGAGGTGAAGGCGACCGTCCAGCGCGACCCCGGCGATCCTCACCGTGTAAATGTGGTTTATGCGGTGAACGAACATCAGCTTATTCGTACGGCTGATGTGGTTTATCTGGGGCAGCAGCGCACGCGATTGTCGCTGATCCGCAAGTCCACAAAGATACCGATCGAAGCTCCCATGAGCCGCGGGCAGATGCTTAATGCCGAAAGCCAGCTCTACAACCTGAATATTTTCGATTGGGCGAGCGTGGGACCAAGAAAGCCCATCACCGATCAAACAGAGGAAGACACACTGGTCAAAGTGCATGAGGCAAAACGGACGGACATCATCTACGGATTCGGATTCGAGGTCTCCCATCGCGGAGGCAACGTACCCACAGGGACGGTAGCTGTTCCCGGTCTGCCTCCGGTGCAGCTGGGCCAGTATCAGGTAGCGCCGAGCCAAGCCACATTTGCCAGCCCGCAAGGCTCCATTGAGATTGATCGACGCAATATGCGGGGGTTGGGAGAAACCGCCAGCGCCTCCCTGCTGGCCGAGCAACTCGATCAGCGCGCCCTCATCGCCTACGCGCAACCACACTTCTTTGGCCTGCAGTGGAGTTCGGTCACCAGTTTGTCGATCGAGCGAAACACAGAAAATCCGTTATTTGCTGCCAGTCTCGGCGACGCGTCATTTCAACTGGAACGCGTTCTGAATCGCAAGACAAACACTCGCCTGCAGATTCGCTACGATTTCAACAAAACCTACCTCTCGCATCTGCTGGTACCGGCGCTGGTCCTGCCCGAGGACTTGAATGTGCACCTCTCGACAGTCTCCTCTACTTATCTTCAGGACACGCGCGACAAACCCCTCGACGCACATCGGGGGCATCTGGTTACGTTGACCGCCGGCATGACGCCTACAAAACTGGGTTCGAGTGCAAACTTCACCAGGTTTTTCGGACAATACGCATTCTACAAGCCATTTCACTGGATCGTGTTCGCGGACAGTTTCCGTCTGGGCCTGGCAAAGGCGTTTGCCAGCAGTTTTGTTCCCACCAGCCAACTGTTCTTTTCCGGCGGCGGAACGTCTCTGCGTGGATTCCCGATCGACGAAGCCGGTCCACAACGCCTGGTGCCTTTTTGCGGCGGAGTGCTCCAGGGGCAGACTGGATGCGTGGATATCAATGTGCCTGTAGGCGGAAATCAGTTGTTCATCTTCAATTCAGAGGTACGCTTCCCACTGAAGATCATGAAGGCGCTGGGCGGCGTTGTTTTCTACGATGGTGGAAATGTCTACAGTGCGATCAACCTTAATAATTTCGCCGGCAACTACACGAATACGGTTGGAGTGGGCCTGCGCTATGCGACGCCCATCGGGCCGGTGCGGTTTGATATCGGCAAGAATTTTAACCCGATCTCCGGCGTGAGTTCGGTGCAGTATTACATCACGCTGGGTCAGGCGTTTTAAGAAACCGCAAGATGAACATGGTGCGATGGAAAAAGATAATCGGCTGGACCGTGCTAGCGGTAGTTGGGTTGCTCGCAGCCGCCGTGGCAGGCGGATTTGTTTTTCTGCAAAGCGACACATTTCATCGATACGCACTGCATAAGATAGAAGAAAACGCAGACCAGGCCACGGGGGCACACTCGCAGATCGGGGCGCTCGAGCTCACTTTGTTGCCTTTGACGGTGCGCCTTCAGAATATCGTTGTGCACGGCGCCGAGTCCGCGAATGAGCCGCCGCTGTTGCGCGTCGACGAACTAACGGTTGGTATTGAATTTCGAGCACTACTGCACGAGCAATTCCATCTGCGCGAACTGCTGATTCAGCATCCTGTTGTCTTTCTTAGGGTGAACTCGCATGGGGGCAGTAACCTTCCTCAGGCTCCGCCCAGCCAGGGTCACACCGGCGTGTTTGAGTTGGCAATTCGTCATTTCGCCCTGTGGCAGGGGAGAATTTATTACAACGACAACGAAACGCCGATCAATGCCGACCTGTACGATCTGCGCGCGGACGCCGGATTTAATCCTCTCACGACGGTTTACAAGGGTGCGGTTCGCTATAACAATGGCCACCTCACGTATGGCAACTATGCCGCTATGCCGCACAGCGCGCGAGTGGAGTTTTCCGCCAGCCCAGCCAAGTTTTCCCTGCAATCGGCCGTGATCAAAGTTGCTTCTTCTGTTTTGTCCGTGAACGCAGAAGTAACTGATTTCGCCAATCCAACGATAGCCGGGAATTATGACATTCAGCTTCATGCTCAGGATTTCGGTTCCATGACGCCGGGGATGACGCTGGCTGGCAACATTCACACCAGGGGCACGATTCACTATCAGGACCGCGATAATCAATCGTTTCTGCGCAGCCTGTCTGTTAAGGGAGAGATCGACAGCACGCAAGTTTTCACCGCTTCGCCTCAGGCGAAAATCACTGTACGCTCGCTACGCGCTAACTATGAGCTGGCGAATGCCAGTCTGAAGGCGAGCGAAATCGAGGCGGACGCGCTGGGCGGACGAGTCAACGCGGAAGCCGAAGTACTCACTCTGGACGCGACTCCGCTTTCGCATGTCCGCGCCGCCGTTCACCACATTTCGCTTCGCGAGGCGCAGCAGTCGATTCGCCCGGCGCGGACCACGCCCGTAACGATCACAGGAACGCTTGATGGAACCAGCGAAGCCCGCTGGAAGGGCGGCCTCGATAACATTCAGGCGCGTGCCGATCTGACAATTCGTGGCGGCGCAAGAGACGCGAAGGATGGTTCGGCCACAATTCCTGTGAATGCGGCGATTCACACGGTCTACGACGCGCCGCATCAGAGGCTGATGTTGCGGCAATCAAACATCCACACTAGCGCGCTTACTCTGGCTGCCGACGGCGAAATCAGCAAACGTTCCAGTCTGCGTGTTCATGCGCAGGCTGACGATCTGCATCAATTGATCTTGCTGGCGGCGAGTTTTGGACTACAAAGTACAAGCGCTCCGGCAGTCTCTGGTTCCGCCACGCTGGACGCAAACGTCGAAGGATCGATGCAGCGGCCACAGGTTTCAGGACAGTTGAGTGCCGCAAATCTCCATGTGCAAGGCAGCGACTGGAAAGGTGCTGGGTTGTCTTTCGCGGCCAACCCCTCGCAATTCGCAATTTCAAATGGTTCTTTGGTCAGCGCTGATCAGGGACGGGCATCATTCGATGGGAAAGTCGCTTTGCACAACTGGAGCTACAGTTCCGCCAGTCTGATCCACGCCGAGCTAGTAGTGCAGCGAATGCCAGTCGGCGAACTTCAGCAATTAGCGAATGTGCAGTACCCGATCAGTGGTGATCTTTCGGCGCAGTTGTCCATCAGCGGCTCGCAGATCAACCCCTCCGGCTCCGGATTAGTCGAAATCACCCGAGCGCACGCCTACGGAGAACCGATTCAAGAGCTGGTCTTGAAGAGCCGGGCGGAAAACGGATCAATAACCGCGAACATTAATCTCGCAATCGGCGCTGGTACGGTCGTGACTACGATGATCTACACTCCGAAAACTCGAGCTTACAATCTCAAACTCGACGCTCCCTCTATCGCTTTGGAAAAAATCCGCAGGCTGCAAGCCAACCAGATAAAAGGAACACTCTCCGCTTCTGTCAGCGGCCAGGGCACTTTTGACGATCCACAATTAAACGCTTTGATTCAGATTCCGCACCTGCAATTGCAACAAAACTCGATCGGCATGATCAAGGCGGAACTTGGACTGGCCAATCGACGCGCCAACCTCGTGGTCGATTCTCAAGTCTCGCAGGCGGCGCTGCGCGCCCGCGCACAAATCGATCTTGCTGGTGACTACCAGACCGACGCCTCGATTGATACAAATTCGATCTCACTCGGCCCCCTGCTGGCCAGTTTTTCGAGCAGCGTGCCGCAGGGCTTTCAGGGCCAGACCGAACTGCACGCCACACTGAAGGGACCGCTAAAAGATAAATCGCAACTGGAAGCGCACATCACGATTCCAACTTTCAGCGCGAGCTATCAGCAGCTGCAGATCGCCGCGGCCGCACCAATTCACGCCGACTACATGCACTCTACGCTCGCTTTGCAGCCAGCCGAGATTCGTGGCACCGATACTTCCCTGCGAGTGCAGGGCAGCATTCCATTTGCAGGTTCGGCTGCGCCGACGCTCTCAGCCCAGGGCTCGATCGATATGCAGATCGCGCGCATCTTTGATCCCGGCCTGCATAGCTCGGGGAAAATTGCTCTCGATATTCACGCCGCCGGGTCACCCAAAGCCCCTACTATTCAAGGACAAGTCCGCATCGAAAATGTCGCCGTGTCTACAACCTCGGTTCCGCTTGGCGTGGATAAGCTAAACGGTACCCTCAACATCGATAACCAGCGGATACAAATTTCAGGAATGACTGCCCAGGTTGGAAGCGGAGAGGTTTCGCTGGGCGGCGGCATCACCTACCACCCACAGCTGCAATTCACTCTGGCAATGCGGGGAAAATCGATTCGTCTCCGCTACCCTGAAGGTTTGAGGACGCTTCTTGACGGCAATCTCGCCTTTAATGGCGACATGAAGGCATCCTCGCTTACCGGACGCGTGCTGGTCGACTCTCTCTCGTTCACTCCGGATTTTGACCTTTCTACTTTCGCCGATCAGTTCAGCAGCAACGTGGCACCTTCGCAGCCGGGATTTGCCGATGCTGTCAAAGTCAACGTCTCGCTGCAGTCCAAGCAAAACCTGAGCGCCACGAGCTCGCAAGTAAGTGTGGAGGGAGCCCTCAACCTGAATGTGACCGGTACCGCAGCAAATCCCGTGATTACCGGCAGAACCGAGCTAACCTCAGGAGAGCTTTTCTACCGCGGGAACCGCTATCAACTTGAGCGTGGAATCATCACCTTCGCGGATCCAAATCAGACCAATCCTGACCTTAACGTGTCGGTGACGAGCACCATCGAGCAGTATAACGTCACGATCAACCTGCGTGGCACTCTCGATCGCCTCGCGACAACATATTCGTCCGATCCGCCTCTTGCCACGGCAGATGTTATCCACCTCATCGCATTTGGGAACACCACAGCCGAGGCGTCAGCCCAGAGCGCCAGCCAGAGCACCGACGCCATGGTAGCTTCGAGCGTGATCGGAAGCGGTCTTACGAGCGGCGTACAAAAACTGGCGGGCTTTTCGAGCCTGCAGATCGATCCGCTACTTGGCGGAAGCAATCAGAATCCCTCGGCTCGGGTAAATCTACAGCAACGGGTAACAAAGAATTTTCTCTTCACGTTCTCCACCGACGTTTCGCAGCCCGGGCAGGAAATAGTGCAGGGCGATTATCAAATCAATAAACGCTGGTCAGTCGCTGTAACTCGCGACCAGCTGGGCGGAGTTACCGTTGGCGGGCGTTTGCACACAAAATTTTGAACTGGTGTGTTTACGCTGCCTCATCAAGTTGGTCAGTCTTCGGCGGCAGAGGTTGGGTTGGGGTGCGGGCGAGGATTGCACCCCTGCGGCCTTGCTTCGCCTGTTCGGCGTTCAACTCGGCGCCAACGAGAAGCGCAAATGAAGTCCAATAAAGCCAGGTCATGAAAACGATGGCGCCGCCTAAGGCGCCATAGACACGATCGTAGTTTGAGAAGTGGCGGAAGTAAGTTCCCAGCAGAAAGGAGAGTCCGAGCCAGAAGCCCACGGCCAAAACCGCACCCGGCAAAGGCCGCGGGTGGATTTGCTGAAAACTCGGCGGAAGGTTTTGCCGCGTCGAAATCTGTGAGGTCGACCGGCACCTGACCAGGAGCACATGGAAGCTGAGAAATTCAAAAACAACTTGACGCTTGGGATTCGGTGGTGGGCCGTTTTGAATTTTAAGATAAGAATGGACGAAAATTCTCAGATTCCGCTCGAGAATCCGAATGTGTTTCCCGTGGTAAACTGTAATCCCGTACACTGGAGAGGTGGCAGAGTGGCCGAATGCGGCGGTTTGCTAAACCGTTGTACGGGCTAACACCTGTACCGAGGGTTCGAATCCCTCCCTCTCCGCCATTACTTTTGTTATCTAGCACTTGCAAGCTGGTGATTCCTACACTGGTACCACTTTCAGAAGGGATCACCCAATGGCCAACCGTCAAGTCAATCTCACTAAGAGAGTCGAAACACGTCTTGGATCGCGGTATTGCACCGTAGTATTAGCTGCAAACGGGCGCGTCAGGCCCAATCTTGTCCTCGTCAACGGCCGCGAAGAGCGGCATCTGGAAGGCTGCTATTACCTCGAATGGCGTGAGGGAAAGAAGCGGAGAAGGCTCTCGGTGGGCAAAGACGCGCAAGATGCAGCCGCTCGCCGACAACGAAAGGAAGCTGAGCTCAACGCCTCGAACAACGGTGTCGCCATCGTGCCTGAGAACGGCAATGGATGCCGCTCCGTCGCTGCCGCCGTCAGCCAGTTCCTGGAAGAGACAGAGTTCACGAAAAAGCCGAAGACTCTAGCCTCGTATACCACCGCTCTCCGCTACTTCAGCGAGTCCTGCGCGAAGCTTTACCTGCACGAGATCGAACGACACGACCTGCTGAAGTTCTCCGGGTTCCTGCGTGACGAGAAGAAGCAATCGCCACGATCTGTCTATAACAAGTTCGAAACAGTGATGACATTTTTGAAGGCAAACGGCGTTCGCGGGCTGGTGGGCAAGAATGATTGGCCACGCTATACGGAAGA
>JASHQM010000172.1 GCA_030039165.1 Candidatus Sulfotelmatobacter sp.
CTGGAGAATGTTCGCGCCTACGCGGAAACCGGCGTGGATTTCATCTCCGTTGGCCTGCTCACTCATTCGCCCCAGGCCGTGGATATGAGCATGAGAGTGGTGCCTGCGTAGCGGGGCACGAACTTGCAGGTAAGCAGGGCGCGCGGTTTGTGCTTTTCCGCTCACTCCCGCATAATTCGGGCATCAGGAGGGCCGCAACAATCCGAAACTCGAAAGCCCCGCGTGCGGAAGCTGTTCTCACCCACACGAAGCCCGTTCCATCCGAGCCCGCCGCTGACTCGCGACTCGGACATATCGTGCGTGTATTGATGGAGCACGCCACCGTGGTTGTGAGCGGGACGAAAATCGCACAGGAGATTTCCTCCACCCGCTCGGAAGTGTGGCGTCTGATTCAGCAGTTGCGCGGCCTCGGCGTGGATGTAGCAGGCCATCCGGCTACCGGCTATCAGCTTAGGTCCATGCCCGATCTCCTGCTGCCCGAAATTCTTGAGCCGTTGGTTCGGGGCACGATCTTCGCCTCCCACATTCGCCATTTCTATAAGATCGGCTCGACGAATACCGCGGCCATGACTGCCGCTGCCGAAGGTGCACCCGAGGGCACGGTATTCCTGGCCGAAGAGCAGACTGCCGGCCGCGGGCGCGGGGCGCACGCGTGGGAATCCGCACGCTCAGCGGGGATTTATTCTTCCGTCGTGCTGCGTCCGGTCCTGCCCCCTGCCGAAGTACTCGTGTTATCGTTGGCCGCCGGTCTTGCCGTGCGTGCGGCCCTGGAACAGATCAATCCGCACTTGCACCTCGATCTGAAATGGCCGAACGACGTAGTTCTGGCAGGGAAGAAAGCCTGCGGCATTTTGACCGAGATGAATGCCGAAGCCACGCGCGTCCGCTACGTTGTCGTGGGTATCGGCATCAATGTGAATCAGGCCACCTTCCCCAAAGAATTTGCGGCTGAGGCAACTTCGTTAAAGCGCTTCACGGGAACCGAATGGTCGCGCGTGGAAGTCGCAGCGGCTTTGTTAAAATCGCTTGATCGGGAATATCGGCAATTCGCCCGCGAAAACGCGAAGGTCTCGATCTTGCATCGTTTTGCCGAGCAGTCCTCGTGGGTGCGAGGCAAACCAGTCCGCGTTGAAGAAAATGGATCGTCAATCGAAGGAACCACCGAAGGATTGGACGACCGCGGGTTCCTGCTGGTGAGAACCGCGCAGGGTGTGCGGACAGTTCTCAGTGGCACAGTCAGGGAAAGGTAAAACGGTTTCGGTCACCACCATCGAACCGACAAACTGAATATTAACTGGCGGACTTTCTTATGCTCCTGGTAGTTGATGTGGGCAATACAAACACGGTGCTGGGAGTTTTTGCCCGGGACGCGGATGCGCACATCGCTGGCGAGAACCATGAGGCTCCGCGCTATGAGCGGCTGGCGGCAAATTGGCGGGTCGCGACCCGACAAGGAAGCACCGTCGATGAATACGGCGTCCTGTTTCGCAATTTATTCTCCATGGCCAGCCTTGAACCATCCGGTATTCACGGCATCGTGATTTCCTCGGTCGTGCCTCCGCTCGACCCCGTGCTGCGGCAGGTGTGCGAGCAATATTTCAATGCCAAGCCGCTATTTATCGAGCCAGGCGTAAGAACCGGCATGCCCGTGCATTATGAGAATCCCGCAGAGGTCGGCGCCGACCGCATCGTGAACGCCGTTGCTGCCTTCGAAAAATATGGCGGGCCTTGCGTCATCGTCGACTTCGGAACCGCAACCACATTCGACTGTGTTTCCGCCAAGGGCGAATATCTCGGCGGCGTCATCTGCCCAGGCATTGGCATCTCCGCGGATGCCTTGTTTCAGCGAACCGCGCGGCTGCCGCGAGTGGAAATCCGCAAGCCCCCGCGCGTGATCGGCACAAACACGGTTGGCAGTCTGCAATCCGGGCTGTATTACGGTTATCTCGGCTTAGTCGATGGCATTTTGGAACTCCTGCTGAAAGAGTTGGGCGCGGAAACCAACGTGCTAGCGACGGGCGGCCTGGCCGCGATGATCGGCACGGGATCGATATATGTTAAAACCGTAGACGAGTTCTTGACCCTCGACGGTCTACGTATCATTTGGGAGCGCAACGTGGGGACGCGACCAGTTCCAGCTGCGAAGGCTGAAGTACAAAATTCGCGGCGGCCGTCAGCCGCTTCATCTTCCTCCAAGAAAACTGCCGCGCGGGTTTCGCCTGTACGTTCCCGTCAGTGACCGGCCGTGGAAAATTACTTCAACTATTTCACCGAAATTGAAGAGCACTTCCTCCGCCGCCGAGGCGGCGGCTTGCTTTTGAGTACACTCGATTGGGCGCTGATCGAGACCTGGAAAGATGCTGGAATTCCGCTCGAAGCCGTCCTGCGCGGCATCGACGCGACCTTCGAGCACTATGGAAGGCGGTCCTCCAAGACGCGCAAAATCAATGGGCTGGGTTTTTGTTCGCAGGAGGTGCTTGCCGCGGCAGAGGACATGAAGGAAGCCGCGGTGGGAGTTTCGGCAGCGCCCACCGTCTCGCGCGCTTCTCAAGGTTTCGAGCCGGAAACAATCTCCGCATTCTTGCGGCGCAACGCCGATTTGTTGGACGCCGCCAAGCTGCCGCAAGGGGTTGGAGTCTCCGTTTGCGCAATTGCGACCGACTCAGCCGCAACCCTGCGCGTGCTCGCGCGGCAAAGCGAAACCCGCAAAGAGTCTTCGCGGCTGGAAGATCTGGAGCGTCATCTGACCGTGATCGAGGAAAAGCTGTTCGCCGCTTTACTCGCGGCCACGCCCGATCAAGAGATTGTTGCGGTACGGGCGCAGGCTGATCACGAACTCACGCCTTACCGGCATAAGATGCCGGCGGCACAGATCGAACAGCTGCAAAAGCAGTATCTCCACAAGCGGCTATTCGAAAAATACGGCCTGCCACGCCTGAGCCTGTTTTACATGTAAATAGTCACGTTCCTTGGGAATGCCGGAACGCACGTAACGTTATACCCTCGTTGTGAAAGCCAGCGCTAGCAACGTTTTCTGTTCCACCTCATGCGCCTTGGCGCTTCCTGTTGCAGGGCTGGCGCTGGAGCTGCGCTTCACCGAAAGAACATGCCGGTTCCCCGCGATCCTCTCGAGCCGCGGCAGCATGTTGAACAGAGCGCCCATGTTCGCTGGTTCTTCCTGCACCCATACGATATCTCCCGATTCTCCATGCCGCGCGAATTCATCCGCCAACTCCTTTTCTGGAAACGGATAAATCTGTTCCAGAAAGATAATGGCCGTCGAGATGTCTTTTCGCTTCCTGCGCTCAGCCTGCAGTTCGTGGCCGATCTTTCCCGTGCATACCAAAATGCGACCCGCTTCGCCAATTTCAGTGTCCGGAAGCACATTCAGAAAGCTTGGCCGCGAAAAGTCCGCGATCGGGGACGAAGCGTCGCGATGTCGCAACATGCTTTTGGGCGTAAAGACAATCAGCGGCTTGCGCCAGTGGCGAAGCGCCTGGCGCCGCAACAGATGAAAATATTGCGCCGCGTTGGAAGGCTGCGCGATTTGAATGTTGTGCTTGGCCGCGAGTTGAATAAATCGCTCAAGCCGAGCGCTGGAATGCTCCGGTCCCTGGCCTTCGTATCCGTGCGGCAGCAACAGGACCAGTCCCGAAAGCAAATTCCACTTGGCTTCGCCCGAGCTGATGAACTGATCGATGATCGCCTGGCCCACATTGACAAAGTCGCCGAACTGCGCCTCCCACGAAACCAGCGCTTCCGGATAATCCCGGCTGTAACCGTATTCGAAGCCAAGTACTCCAGGTTCAGATAGCGTCGAATTGTGAATTCCGCAGCTCGCCTGACCAGGCGCAATGTTCTCCAGAGGAACATATTCATTTTCATTTTCAGTATCGATCAGAACCGAGTGGCGCTGGTTGAATGTGCCGCGACGGGAATCCTGCCCCGACATCCGCACCGGAATCCCGGCTTTCACCAGGCTCGCAAAAGCAAGCGCTTCGGCCATGCCGTAATCGACCGGGAGTTTGCCGGCGCCCATCTCGGCCCGCTGCTCCAGCAGCTTCTTCACCTTGGGGTGAATGTGAAAGCCCTCGGGATAAGTAGTGAGACGGCCGGTCAGCTCAGATAGTTCTTGCGAGGAAACTCCGGTTGCGACTTCATATTCCTGCTTGTGCGGGCCGCCATGATACTGGTCCCAGTAAGATGGTAGTTCGCGCAGAGTCGGCTTCTTGGTGATCTTCCCGGCTTCTTTCTGTGCGGACTCGAACTCCGCTCTGATGGCCGCCGCCTGAGTTTGCGCGTCACCGACTCCGATATCGTCGGCGTAGATTTCCCACAGCGGGGGGTGCTCTTTGATTTTTTTGTAGAGCAGCGGCTGAGTGATGGTGGGATCGTCGACTTCGCTGTGGCCATGGCGGCGATAGCCGATGAGATCGATCACCACGTCAGTACCGAAGCGATAGCGGTATTCAGCAGCCATCCGGCCCACCCGGACGACAGCATCTACATCTTCGCCGTTGACGTGAAAAATCGGAATCGACTGCCGGCGCGCTATGCAGGCGGCGAAACGCGTAGAGTGCTCCTCGAGATAACTCGTGGTGAATCCGAGCAGATTGTTGACGACCACGTGAATCGTACCGCCGACCGTATAGCTGGGCAGGTCAGCATAGTTCATGGTTTCGGCCAGAATTCCCTGGCCGGCAAATGCCGCGTCCCCGTGAACCAGCAGCGGCAGATATTTTTCCCGCCCTTCTTCGCCGGTCCGGTCCTGCTTGGCCCGTGTGCGGCCGACGGTGACGGGATCGACCGCCTCGAGATGGCTCGGATTTGAAACCAAATGAATATGGACCTTATTGCCGCTGCGCGTGATGTATTCGCCGGTTGCGCCCATGTGGTATTTCACATCTCCCGAGCCGAGAACGCTGCGCGGGTCGACGTCCTCGAATCCAGCAAAGATCTCTTCAGTAGGACGCCTCGCTACCTGGGCGATGACGTTGAGGCGTCCGCGATGGCTCATGCCCATGACTAGCTCGATTGCTCCTAGCCGAGAGCCGGTCTCCAAAATTTCGTCAAGCAGCGGAATAAGAGCGGTGACCCCTTCCAATGAAAAGCGCTTGCTCCCGAGATAGCGTTGTTGCATGACCTGCTCAAAGATATCGGCCCGGATAAGCAGATCTAGTATGCGTTGCTGATCTTTTTTCGTAACCTCGAAGCCTTGATCTGGAGATTCCATGCGCTCGTAAATCCAGCGCCTCCGCTCGGGAGCGTAGATGTGATTAATTTCCACCCCGATGGTAGACGAATAGATCACGCGGGCTTCGGTGGTGTACGGGCTATCGATGTGCAATTCGCTGGTGGACCGCGGCTTCAGGAAGCCGAGCGGATCGAGATCGCCCTCCAGATATCCCCATTGGCGGAAGGCATTGAAAACGCGTTCGCGATCGAGGTTGGCTGTATTCGACCAAGGGTCTGCCAGAGTTGTGGCTCCGTTGAAGGATTTTGATTTGGAAAGAGACATACCGTTCGCTACTAGCATAAAGGATGCGCGATGGAGTGAGCTGGATTCCGGGGGGCAGTTCACGCGTTTCGGCTCGTTTCCAAGGGGTAACATGTTAGCTCGGGGGGTGAAAATGGAAATCCATATGCGGGGGTTGTGTCCGCTAATTCAGGTGTTCGATATGGACGTGTCACTTCGCTTTTACTGCGATCTCCTCGGTTTCGAGATTGTCGAAAAATCGGCGGCAGGCGGCTGGGCCTGGCTGCGCCACGGCAATGCAGAACTGATGCTCAATACCGCATATGATGACGACCAGCGCCCGCAGAAGCCCGATCCAGCGCGCCTGCTTGCTCATCAGGATACGGGCTTGTTTATAGGATGCCCGGATGTCGAGGGCGCGTACGCATACTTATGTTCCAAAGGTGTTGATGCATCGAAGCCCAAGGTTGCCTGGTACGGGATGAAGCAGATGTACCTCAAAGATCCAGACGGATTTGGGATCTGTTTTCAATGGAAGGCGTGAAGTTGAACGTTCCTTAACAGCAGTTGTGGCGGTTCGGACTGGCCCAGCCGTCTAAATGCCTCGCCATTTGCGAAGCGACTTCAGAGGCAAAGATTGTGAAGGAAATTCTGGAGGAAACGATTGTTGCAGAGGACTCTCGAATTCCCTGAAAGGAGTTGGCCATGCCAGAAAACGGTCTTGAACACATCTCCAGCCGCTCCACGGTAGATGAAGCTGTGCAGCGCTTTCAATCTCTGCTCACTCAGCGTGGCATTCAGATCTTCGCTCTGATCGATCACAGCGGGGAAGCTGCAAAGGTGGGAATGACAATGCGGCCCACCAAGCTGCTGATCTTTGGCAATCCCAAAGGCGGCACGCCGCTCATGATCGCCGCGCCCACTCTTGCCATTGATCTGCCGCTTAAGGCGTTAATCTGGGAAGACGAGAAAGGCAAGGTCTGGATCTCCTACAACTCGCCCGAGTATCTGCAGAAGCGGCATTCCATTCCGGAAGATCTAGTCAAAAATATTGCGGTCGTGGGCGCCCTGGCAGCAAAGGCTGTGGAATAATGCTGGCGAGGCGGCTTGACCGAAGACTCCAGCAAAGCTAGCAACCATCTGGCGAACGAGCGCACGTTTCTTGCCTGGGTGCGGACCAGTGTAGCCATCGTAGTATTCGGATTTGCCATCGGCCGCTTCGCCATTGCTCTACGCCAGCTCACGGCATTGCAAGGTCACCCGTCCAAAACGACAGGGCTTTCTGTATGGATGGGAATTATCTCGATTCTCGCGGGCGTGGTTATGGTTGTGGCCGGCCTATTGCGCTACAGGAAGACGCGAACTTTGCTCGAACAAGGGAAATTCGAGCCCGCCGGTTTTCTAGTCGACCTGGTAACCACCCTGACCGCACTCTTTGGCTTGGCTTTGGCGGGATATTTGATTTATGTGGAGAAGAGTCTGCATTAGTTTTTGGAGTGAGAAACACTAGAGCTGGAAGCTGACTGCGCACTATGGCGCACGAACAGGAAAAAGAAGCTGCCGCGCGGGCGAGCCTGCGGTTTATTAAGAATGGCCAAATCGTTGGCCTCGGAACCGGCTCGACCGCGGCATATTTCATTCAACTGCTCGGCGAGCAGGTGAAAAAAGGTCTCAAGATTCGCGGCATACCTAGTTCCGGCCGCTCCGCCGAGCAAGCCGCCGGGCTTGGCATCCCATTGACCACATTCGATGAATTTCCCGAGATCGACGTTACGGTTGACGGCGCCGATGAAGTCGATTCACAGTTGCGTTTGATCAAGGGCGGCGGCGGGGCGCTGCTGCGTGAAAAAATTGTGGCCTCGGCGACCAGACAATATGTGATTATTGCGGATGAAAGCAAGCGCGTGGCGGTGCTGGGAAAATTTCCCCTGCCGGTGGAAGTAATCAAGTTCGCGCAGCCGGTCGTGGAAAGAAAAATTCACCGTCTGGGCGCCCAGGTCGATCTTCGACTCGACTCGGCAGGGAAACCCTATCTTACTGACGAAAACAACTATATTCTCGATTGCCGCTTCGGCCGGATTTCAGACCCTCCCGGCCTAGCTCGCCAGCTCAGCGATATGCCCGGCGTGGTCGAGCACGGATTATTCATTGGCATGGCGAACGTAGTACTGTTTGCTCGCGGCAATGAAATCGTCGAATTAAGGGCTGGATGATCAAAAGAGAAATCCACACGGAGGCAGTGAGGCTCGAAGAACATCGCTCGCTGTGTGCTTCGTGGACTTGCAAATCGCATTCCTGGGATTGAGTTTGTTTACATGGCTGCAGGCGCTCAACCACAAACCTGGAGCGGGCCTTCGCGCCGCCGCGGAATTCGCCTTGCTTTGCAGATACCTATCAGCGTGACCGTCCTGCGCTCGGGCATTCCCGATACTCTCCCGGGGCGCCTGCTGAACTTGGCCGAAGGTGGCATTGCCGCAGTGCTCGCAGGAGAATTGCTGCCTGGCGAAACCGTCGCACTCGAGTTCTCTGCATCTACCGCGGCGGCTCCTTTTCGCGCGCGTGCGCTCGTTCGCCATCACGATAAGCTGCGCTCGGGGATGGAGTTTATCGGCCTCCCGGCGGAGCAGCGCGCAACTATTCGAAACTGGGCTCAAGAAAAAGCCGCAGGTGAATCCTCAGCTCCTGCAATTCGCCGCAACCTTGGTAAAGGGTCCGTAGACAATCGCTCAAAGAATCCTCCTCCGCCTCGCCGTGCGGGCGCAGCATGGATTTCCATTTTCACGCTTTGTGTTGTGGCCCTGATGATGATTTGGTGGAGGCACTGGAATCGTGGATGGCAGGCTCTGGAGTCCGATCTGCAGAGTGGCACACCCGCAGAGGTTCGTCCTAAGGCCCAGGTTCCGGCGGATGCAATGCAGAAGCTGCTTATACATCGCGTAGAGCCGGAATATCCTGCTGCCGCGCGAGAGAAAAACCTTGAAGGAGTAATCATTCTTGATGTGACCGTCGGACGCGATGGTTCGGTGCTCAGCGTCCATGCACAAAACGGGCCGGATATTCTGGCGCGGGCCGCGGTTAACGCCCTACGCTGGTGGCGGTTCGAGCCTTACCGCGTAAACGGCGAGCCCGTGGAGGTGCGGACCACCATGGCCGTGGAGTTCAAACCCTGAAGGAGTTTCCTCCTTCCGCCCGTCTTCACGCGCCTCATTTGCGCAGCTGTCCTACGAGGATGATGCCGCTGGCCGCAAAAGCCACCACTGCAGCTAAAGCATCCATCAGCAGGAACGCCGGGCTCATGTGCAGCACGTCTTCAAACAGCGCGCCCAGCGCAAAAACCACTCCCAGGACATTCAGCCACATGGGAACCCGGCCGTGACCATGTTGCTCCGCAGTTACGGTTTGCGAATCCGCGCCCAGCCGAAATTGCAACAGCAGCGCCGCCACGCCAATCGCCGCAATTACCACCAGCGCCACAGGACTCATGAACGCGCCATGGCTCGTGTAGATTACCACCAGCCCTAAAGCCGCGAGCAGAAGTCCGGCAGCAATGATGCTGGTTCGGCGGCGCTGCGGACTGGTCCCAGGATTCGAATTCTCGCCCACCATAAATTCGCTCCCAGACTTTATACAGACCTGCCCAGAGCTTTTCAAACCACGGAACCGTAGCAGTTTTCTCTTGGTAAGAAGGAATCATGAAAGGGCGATTCCATGAACGGCTGCCTACTTCGCCCCCGCCAGCCATTCGGCGCTGAGCGGAGCCCCATGATTCACTGCGTAAAGCACAAGTTCCACGCGGGATGAAACCCCCAGCTTGTCGAAGATGCGGAATAGGTATTTCTTGACCGTATGTTCGCTAAGCTTGAGCTCCCGCGCAGTGTCCCGATTGCTCAGGCCCTCGGCTACCAGAGCAACCACCTGCTCCTCACGCGGTGTCAGCAGTTTATCGCCGCGCGAGTTTAGAAGGCGAAGTGAGGGAACCTCCGAAACCAGTTCGAGCAGGTAGCTCATCTGTTCGCTGTTCGCCCAGATTTGTCCTTCGGCGACCCGCTGAATGCAGCGGCATAGAAGCCGGAAATGCGTATCAGAAATGCAAAATATTCCGCGCGCGCCGGACCGGAAGGCGCTCACTACCAGCTCACGATCGTAAGAGGCAACCAGCAAAACCTTGGCGATCTCGGGATGAGAAAGGTGTACGCGGCGGATGCAGGCCAGCTGCGCAGCGAGGCTCGCCGACTGGTTCAGCGAAAAAACCAAAACTCCAATGTGCGAGCCCGCAATCGTTTGTACGATCATGGCCTCATCGAGGGGACTGGAAAGGATTCGGAATTCAGACCGCCGCCGCAGCGCGCTCGTCAGCAGTTGCGCTTGCATGCGGCTGGAATCGGCGACAAGAACACCGATTGCGGACGAAGTAGCCGGACTCATGAATAACACGTCTCCGAAGTGGCGTAGGTCGGTTGCGAAAATGGTAAGAGATGGTATTCGCCATGCTCAAGAGGATGGGCTACAAAATTTCGTCACAACTTTCAAATTGGGAACGCACGAGGTCGAGTTGTGGAAAAACCTTGAAGTGCAGTGATGCTGTGAAAACTTGGGCTCTAATTCTGTGCTGCTCATTCGCGCGGCTTTCCCGCAAAGATGCAGCTCCCGTGTGTTCCCGCCGATTGGAACGGACTGCCGCGAGACGCCGCCGCCCGCACGCTTATTGTGATTTCGCAAACATGCAAGTCCACTTTCGTGGGTAACGCGAACGGCGGCAGTGCGCTTCGGCCGAGAAACCTTGGGATCTTGGCTCAGCGCATGCCGCATGCCGCAGCCGGCCCGGCTTTCCGCCAGCCATAATGCAGGGCGCTAACCTACCTACCTTGGTGGATGCCACTTCTCATGTCTTGCCGCAGGATTCTGCTCCAGATACCTTGCGAATCGGGCTCAGCGACTTCTCCAGATCCCAGAACTGGATCGTCGAATGACACGCTTGGGTAAGGTCACAAGTTCTGCCGGAATTGCGTTCTTGCTGATGCAGTTTTCTGTGGTCGTATTCGCTCAGGCAAAGCAGGCAGCTCTGGGCGTAGACATCCGGCCTTCTTCGTCCGGCCAAACCGGGGCCGGCACGGGGAATACGGAAAGTACGGCCGCAAAATCCGGGACAGCGGACGGTTCGGGAAACCCTCGGCTCGGAGGGGAACACCGTCCGCTGTACCGGCTGACGCCGACCGATGTGGTCGCACTCAGCTTCACTCTCTCTCCCGAATACGATCAGCTCCTTACCATTCAGCCCGATGGCTATATCTCGCTGAAGGATGCCGCCCCTGTTTTCGCGCAGGGTCTCACGCTTGAGGAATTCCGTCAGACGGTTGTGCGGGCCTACGCAGGATATCTGCATGACCCCCAGGTTGCAGTGGCCTTGAAGGACTTCGAACATCCGTACTTTGTCGCCGGCGGCGAAGTGGGAAAGCCCGGCAAGTACGAGTTGCGGTCACAAACCAACATTGTCGAAGCAGTCGAAATCGCCGGCGGGTTTACCCATGAAGCAAAGCACTCCCAGGTTCTCTTGTTCCGCCATGTCAATGACGATCTGATTGAGGCCCATGTGTACGACCTCAAGAAAATGCTCAAAGAGCGGAGATTGAGTGAGGCGGCCCTGTTGCGGCCGGGCGACCTGGTTTTTGTTCCGCGGAATGCAGTTTCAAAAATTGAGCCGTTCCTCAGCAAGCCGTCGTTTGGTATGTACGTTAGTTCAACTCAGTTTTAGGCAGCAAAGCGGATTCTTATGCCACAAAGCCTTACACGCAGAACGTACGAAATGGAATCGCCCACAGTCCGCGAGCTGGCGATCATCCTGTTTCGGCAGCGAAGAATCTTTCTCCGGATCGCCGGATTGGTCATCGTTCTCGCTGTCGTTTATGCCTTTGCAGGCGCGAAGTATCGCTCACACTTCAGCGTGCTGGTGCGCAGAGGAAGAGCTGACCCTCCGGTCACCGCTCAGCCCAACGCGCCTCCGGACTTTTCCCGCGTCGAGGTAACCGAGGAGGAACTTAATTCGGAGGTCGAACTTCTCAAAGATGAGGATGTTTTGCGACGTGTCGCCGAAGCCAACGATCTGGCGGCGCACGACTGGCTGCGCTGGCTGCGGCCTCACGACGCGCAGGCAGCGCGTGTGGAGCGCGCTGCCAAAAAACTCGCTCACCAGCTGGATGTGGAGGCCATTAAGAAAACTAATCTCATCTCGGTAACATACGACGCTTCCGATCCCGAACTTTCGGCGCGCGTATTGAAATCTCTATCCGCGGCATACCTCGAGAAGCACATGGAAGTTCATCGCCCGGGAGGGCAGTTGCGCTTCTTCGATCAGCAGACTGCGGAATCGGGGCGGCAACTCGAGGACGCAGAAAACAAGCTTCTGGGATTTATGAAAAGCCATGATGTAGTGCAGGCGGCCCAGCAGCGCGACATGGTATTACAGCGACTCGATGAAACCGAGGCCAGTTATCGCCAGACTCAGATCGACATGGTGGAAACCGATCGTCAGGTCCGGGAACTTACCGTCCAGTTGGCGAAATTTCCGCCACGCTCCACCACCACAATGCGCACTGCCGACAATTCAGACTTGCTGCGTTCGCTGAAAGCAGGTCTTTTGGATATGCAGTTGAAGAAAACCCAATTGCTGACCAAGTATGAGCCGAGCCACCGCCTGGTGCAAGAGGTGGAACGGGAGATTCAACTGACCCAGGCAGCGATCGCAACTGAAATGTCCGCTCCTGTGCGCGATGAAACTACCAATAAGGACGAAAATTATGAGTGGGCGAAAGCGGAGTTGCAGAAGGCGCAGGTGCAGATGAACGGATTGCAGGCGCGTGAGGCGAAAATCAACGCCGACTTGGCTGCGTATCGCGCCATGGCCAAAGAACTGGGAGAAAATGCCATCGTTCAGGACGATTTGACCAATCGCGAGAAGGCGGCGGAAGACAACTATCTGCTCTACGTAAAGAAACGCGAGGAGGCGCGCATGGGTGACGCATTGGACGAGGGAGGCATCGTCAATGTGGCCATAGCCGAGGAACCGGTTGTCCCGGCCCTGCCCGTCTGGCCTCCCGCAGGAGTGATATTTGTTGGTTTTATGGGGGCCGTGGTCGTAGGTACGGGAGCGGCGTTTACCGCGGATCGTCTCGATCCCGCACTGCGCACGCCGGAAGAAGCGCTGGAGTGTTTAGAGATTCCAGTGCTGGCTTCCATTCCGGAACAAATAGACAGGCGGCTTTCCGCCTGAGGGGGATGTAATGAGCGCGAGCGCAGAGGTTCTTCAATCCCCTGATTTGGTCTCGGTTGCTGGAGAGAAAGCAGGGCCGCAGGATGCGGTTTTGTCGCCCCAGGGCAAGTGGAATCCTCACGACTTTGCCCGCGAGCAGATTCGCGGCCTGGTGAGAAGGGTCTTCGTCGCAGGCGCCAGCCCGCCGGCAAAACAGGTTGTGTTCAGCGCTGTGGAATCGCATAGCAGCATTGCGCAGATATGTGTCCAGGTCGGTCAAGCTCTGGCGCTCGAAGCCCGCGCCGATATTGCCGTAGTGAACCGGGACTCCGGCCCCGCAGAAATGCTGTCGGCTCATCCGCGCTACGCAGGCCGGGTAGCCATCAAGAGTTGGTCAACACAGATCGCTTCCAATCTCTGGCGCGTGCCCGAATCCCGGCTGCGGGAATCGCTCCATGGGTCGGGAACGAGCCTTTGGCTTGCCGGTCTGGCCGAGCTGCGCAAGGAATTTGAGTATGCAATCATCGAAGGGCCCGCGGCGGGCTCATCGAGCGAAGCGGCCTTGCTCGGCTACCTGACCGATGGAATCATTCTCGTGCTCGGTGCGCACAATACGCGCAAGGCCACGGCCTGCAAGATCAAGGACACACTGGAAAGCACGCACATACGCATTCTGGGCGCCATCCTGAACGAAAGAAGATTCCCCGTGCCGGATGCGATTTACCGCCGATTGTAGACCCGGGAAAATAAACTGATTTGCCGCTGCGCGAGGTGCCGCAGCAAAGAACTGGAGTTGTGTCGTGTCTTCTCCCTTCTTACAACCAGGGCCACAAGTTCCTGCCAAAACACAGTGGGCTGCCCGGCTGATCCCGGGGGCCGCGTTCGAGGGTAACAAGAAACCGCGACGCCTCGCGTCCGCTCTCAGAGGGCCTTCGGCTAACGAACAATTATTCCCCACGGCTAACCGCAGCGCCCGCGACATCCATGTGCTTCCTCACAACCCGTCGTCTCGCAGCATGCGGAACGTCCTCATCGTCGGCTCGGGTGAGCTGGCATGTAAGATTGCGGCTTATCTGGAGAATCATCCCGAACTGGGCCGCTGCTTTCGCGGTTTCCTCGATGATCGAAATCTAGCCGCACCACGTGTTATCGGAAGCACCTGTGATTTGCCAAATCTGGCCCGCTCGGAATTTGCCGACGAGATCATTCTTGCAGCGCCACATGACGGAGAACTGGTTTGGCGCGTGCTCTGCACGGCCCGGCAACTCTGCCTGGATGTCAAAGTCGCGCCCGATTTATTCGGCTGCGAGCCGGCTCCCAAAACCGAAGTCGTCGACGGCGTTCCACTTATTTCTCTGCATGAAGAACAACTCCCGGTCGCCGGTTTGTGGGCCAAGCGGGCCCTGGACATCACTCTCGGAACACTGGCGCTTATTTTGATGGTGCCAACGATGGTGCTTATCGCCTTGCTGATTAAGCTGGACTCGCCAGGGCCTATTTTTTACGCTGCATTGCGTGCAGGACGAAAGGGGCGTCCCTTCCGCTGCTTCAAGTTTCGCACGATGGTGCGGAACGCGGACGAGCTAAAGCCTGAGCTGCGGCTCCAGAATCAGCGCCAGGGGCCGATTTTCAAAATTGCCGCCGATCCGCGAATTACGTGCGTGGGGAAATTTCTTCGCCGCTACAGCCTGGACGAACTTCCGCAATTGTGGAACGTCCTGTGCGGCGAAATGAGCCTGGTTGGGCCAAGACCACATCCCTTGGACGATTTCTCCGCCTATGCCATCGAGCACCTTTCTCGCCTCGATGTAACCCCCGGTATCACCGGCCTGTGGCAGGTCACTGCTCGGCAGAATCCCTCTTTTCAGGCCGGAATGAATTTGGATATCGAGTACATTCGCCGCTGGAGTCTGCGCATGGATTTGAGCATTCTTGTGAAAACTGCAGGCGCAGTATTCCGCGGGAGCGGAGAGTAATGCCGGCCACCCCTGTCAAGACGGCTGCTCCCGTTGCGTGGAGAACCGATGCGCCGGCGCGAAGCCTCGGCTTTGCGCTTCAGGGACTGCAAGCGTTCGCCATGGCCCCCATTCCGCTTTTTCTCACCGCTCTGGCAGCCATGCTCCTGCGCCATCCCGATGTTGACTTCTACGAGGTTGACCGCGTTGCCTTCGCAGTGCTGGTTCTTTCCGTAGCAGCGCAATATTTAATTTCACGCCATCGCGCCGGCGTAGTCGAGCGGGCCACCTGGCCCATGCTGGGGCTGGCAATGCTGGCGATTTTCAGCGTAGCCGGCCAGCCTTACGAAAACCAGACCTGGTCACTTCTGGCGGCAAAATTCATCGTGCCGTTCGCGCTATTTCACATCGCAGCCCACGTTTTCCGGACCGAAGCCCACCTGCGGCAATTCGAAGTCTTTGCCTTGATCGTGCTGGCTTATCTGTGCTTCACCTCCATCGCCTTCCTTGTCGGTGCGAAGCAACTCATATTTCCCCACTACATCCTGGATGAAAGCTTGGGCTACCACGCGGACCGGGCGCGCGGCCCGTTGCTCCAGGCCGTGGCTAACGGCGTCTCCCTTAATCTGCTCGGTATTCTTGCGTTGCATGCATTTTTGCGCAGAAGGATACGTGGTCTTCCGGCAACTCTCCTCCTCGCTTCTCTGCCGCTGGCCATCCTGGCGACCATGACGCGCGCCGTCTGGCTTTCCTTCGCAGCCAGCATGGGATATCTGATTTTCCGCTCGCGCAACCGTCGTCTGCGGTTGATCGCGGCGGCCGTTGCGCTCGTGGGAGTCTTGAGTCTCCTTATCATCCTGAGCTTTGACGATCAGCGGCGCACTTTTTCAGACCGGCTGAGTGAAGCGGGTCCTGTCGAGTTCCGGAAAGCAGTCTATACGGGAGGCTGGGAGATGTTTCTGGAAAAGCCTCTGTTCGGCTGGGGTGTGAATCAGATGCCGGCGGAATTGGCGCGCCACGTCAGCGGCTACAAGCATAAGGAGCTGTTTCCCCATAACACCTATCTCGAAATACTCGTCGAACACGGGGTTTTGGGGCTCGCGCTATATCTGTGGGTGGTATGGGAAATCTTCCAGTTGGGGCGCAGTCCCGTTCCCCGCGCCGAGGCTGCCGGCTTTCTGAATCAGCATTTCCATGCCATCTGGCCGGTATTGCTCGGTGTGTATTGGATAAATGCCATGGTCGTGGTCATGAACTATCAATTCGTAAACGGGATTGTTTTTACCATGGCCGGAATGCTCGCCGCACAGCGGAGACGGGCGGCTTCCGAAGCCGGCGTGAGCCTGCGCATAATACATCGTGCTGCATAAATCTTGGGACGCGTGGTTCGCTTATGTTGACCGTTGCTTATCTCGCCAATCAATTTCCTGCCTCAGTCGAACCCTATGTCAGCGAGGAAATCGACGAATTGCGGCGAAGAGGAGTTTGCGTCATTGCCGGCAGCGTCTGGAAGCCGAATCTGTCGTCCCTAACGCGTTCCTCCGACTTCGAAGTTCTGTGCCTGCAATTCCTGCGGGCACAGGCGATGGCCAGAGCGATTTGGCTTCTTCTGTGGCGCTGGCGGAATATTTCCGATCTGCTCGCGCGCGTGTTGTTCCGGGGTAAGGAATCTCCCAAGCGCCGCCTGAAAGCGCTGCTGCACACCGTGCTCGGTGCATATTATGCCGCCTTGCTCGAAGGTCGCGGTGTCGCGCACATTCATGTGCATCACGGCTATTTCGCTTCGTGGATTGCCATGGTAGCTGCGCGTCTTTTGGGCATCCCTTTCAGCCTCACTCTTCACGGTTCCGATCTTCTGCTGGATGCAGCCTTTCTCGATACGAAGCTGAACAACTGTCTTTTCTGCGTGACTATTTCCACCTACAACCGCTGTTACATTTTGCGGCATGTTCCGGAAATCAGTGGGGCAAAGATCATCGTCTCGCGGTTGGGCGTGGCCGTGCCCGAGAGCATCCAGCCTGCGAAGCCGATCACTTCCGGCAAAAAGCTGTCACTGCTCGCGGTAGGACGCCTCCATCCTGTGAAAGACCATGCGTTTCTGGTTCGCGCTTGCTCCCATCTACGCGATTTCAGGGTTGATTTTCACTGCACCATCGTTGGCGAGGGTCCGGAGCGCAAGCGATTGGAAGGGCTTATTCGTGAGAGCCAGCTCCAGGATCATGTCACTCTGGCTGGCTACGCCGCCTGTGACCAGGTGGACCTATTCTTGCGGAACAGCGATGTCCTCGTGCTAACCAGCCGAAGCGAGGGTCTCCCACTCGTGCTCATGGAAGCGATGGCGCGTGGAAAAATTGTGCTCGCTCCAGCCATCACCGGAATCCCTGAGATTATCATTCCGGAGAAGACCGGATTCTTATATGCCCCCGGCCTGCTCGACGATTGTCTGACCAAAGTGTTGTTTGTGCGCGAGCTCCTGCTCGCCGAAAGCTGCTTCGGCGACACGCGCCTTAAGTGGATTCGGCACGCCGCGCGCTTGCAGGTGCTCCATAATTTCAACCGCACGAAAAATCTTGCCCATTTTGCCGGCGACTTTCTGCACCGGCTCGCGCCTCTGGAATCGGGCCAGTCCTCTTCACCATCTCTGCCGCGAATTCCTCCCGGCCGCATTTCCGCAGTGGATTGTGTTCAGCATAGTTTGGAGCGTCCCGCATGAGAATTTTGTTTTGCAACAAATACAACTACCCCTTCAGCGGAACAGAGGCTTATGTTTTCGAGACGATGGATCTGTTGCGCTCTAAGGGGCACGAGGTCGCCCTGTTTTCCATGGCTGATCCACGCGGTGAACCGACTGCATACGATCGCCACCTGATGCCCAATTTCGATTTCAAGCGGGAAACAGGGTTCTTTCGTCAGCTGATGCTCGCCGGGCGGGCAATTTATTCGTTCGAGGCGCGGCGGCGAATACGCGCCATGATCGATGAGTTCCGGCCCGATGTGGCGCATGTGCGCAATATCTATCATCATTTGTCCCCTTCTATTCTGTGGGAGCTAAAGGCATGCGACGTCCCGGTTCTCTATCACCTGAACGATTTCAAAGCGCTCTGCCCCACGTATAACTTGGTCGCTCACGGCGAGGCCTGCGAAGCGTGCAAAGGCGGCATGTTCTGGCACGTGTTCAAGCAGGATTGTTATCCCGGAAGAGTGGCCCAAACTGTGCTTGTGGCTGAAGCTTATTTTCACAAGTTCCTGAGTACGTATCGCAAATGCGTCGATTGTTTTCTGGCGCCCAGCCATTTCGTGCGCGACAAATTTATCGAACACGGATGGGACCCCACCAAGTTTGAAGTTCTTCCGCATTTCCAACCGCTGCAACGTATAGAGGAAAGAAGTCTGAACGATGCTCCCATTCTCTACTTCGGACGTTTGTCGGCGGAAAAGGGAGTAGATGATCTGCTCCATGCCATGAGGCATCTTCCTGATCTTCAATGCATTGTGGCGGGCGACGGTGAAGAACGCATGCGCTTACAGCAAAAAGCCAATGCTCTGGAATTGTGCAATGTGAAATTTTCCGGCCATATTCGGAATGACACATTGGATCGCGCGATCGCAGCCTCGCGCTTCACAGTATTGCCCTCCCACGCCTATGAAACCTTGGGCAAAACGATTCTCGAATCCTACGCCTACGGCCGAGCCGTGATCGCTACCGACCTCGGCTCGCGCCGCGAGCTTATCCAACCAGGCAAAACCGGGCTGCTCTACAAAACCGGAGACGTCGATGAACTGGCGTCAGCGATTCGATTCCTTTCCGAGCAACCTGAACTGGCCGACAAAATGGGGCGCGCGGGGTGGGAACGTGTGCGGAGGAACCATACTCCCCAGGCTCACTACGATGCGCTAATTGCTTTGTATATGCGGCTGGCACGAGGAAGAAAGCGCCCTGCCAGCCGCATCTCTGTCGCGCCTCCACAAAAACCCCGGTTGCGGGTTGCATTCATCGGCGGCCGCGGAGTGGTGTCAAAATACAGTGGCATCGAAACCTATTATGAAGAAGTAGGCGGGCGGCTGGCAGAAATGGGGCATCAGGTAACGGCGTACTGCCGCACCTATTTCACGCCGCCAGTCCGCGAGCATAACCGAATGCAAATCGTGCGCTTGCCTACGTTTCGTAGCAAACATCTGGAAACGCTGGTGCACACCTTTCTAAGCACGGTTCATATCCTGACCCGGCCTTGTGACATAGTTCACTACCACGCCCTCGGTCCGGCACTCTTCTCCTTCATTCCCCGCCTCGCAGGAAAGAAAACCGTGGTTACGGTGCAAGGACTTGATTGGCAACGAAGAAAATGGGGTCGCATCGCATCCGCGGTGCTACGGCTGGGCGAGCGCGCAGCGGTGAGTCTGCCTAATCAAACCATGGTCGTGTCGGAGCAATTGCAGCACTACTATCGAAACCACTACGGCGCCGAGACTTATTACATTCCGAACGGCGGATTCTTGCGAAAAAAAACTTTGCCGGACAAGATTTTCGACTGGGGACTGGAACCCGGGAAATACGTCCTGTTTCTCGGCCGTTTTTCCCCAGAAAAAGGCTGCCATCTCTTAGTCGAGGCCTTCGAAGCGCTGAAAACCGACGTAAAGCTGGTTCTCGCCGGCGCTTGCAGCTATTGCGACGACTACTCGCGTCTGCTTCGGCAACATGCGGGAACGCGAATCAAACTCTTGGACTGGGTCGGCGGCCAGGCGCTCGACGCACTTTTAACCAACGCCATGCTCTTTGTTCTGCCCTCTGACCTTGAGGGGCTATCCCTTGCTCTGCTCGATGCGATGGGTGCCGGCCTGTGCGTGTTAGCCAGCGATGTCCCGGAAAACCGGGAAGCCATTAGCGGCGCTGGTTTCCTCTTCCGCCGCGGAGACGTCGGCGATTTGGCTGAGCGAATGCGCTTTCTGATCGCCAACCCAGCAGTGCGCGAGGCCACGGGACGCGCCGCGAAACACCGAGTTCGCGAACACTATCAATGGTCGCGAATTGCCGAAGCTGTGGAGCATGTTTATTTGGAAACGATGGGTCTCGATACGGCTGGGGCGCCCGCGAAGAAGCCGGCCGCTAGTGCTCTGGCGGCCGTTCCTGCCGAAAAAAGAAAAGCCGGCTAGAATGCCTCGTCATCTTCGGGCCGCGCCGCGTGAAATCTTTTGCCGCGACAGGTTACAGCCCGGCAGTCCCACGTTTCTGAGCCGCTGTCTCTCAACTGGAGAAGAAAGGGCCCGTGCCGATCCAGAATTCGGCGAGGCTCTTGAGATTTTTCTTGTACGTGCGCGTCACAGTGTACTCTTTTCCCCCTTTGACCCGAAGACCGTACTCGCCGGTGGAGTATGCACGGATTTCCTCGACAAATGACACATTCACAAGCACCGAGCGGTGAATACGAACGAAGCCATAGGGTTCAAGCTTATCGGCCACGGCGGAAATCGACTCGCGCAAAAGATGAGACCCGGCATTACGCTGGAAAGATACGTAATTGCCTTCGGCGTGAACCGCAATAACGTCGCCCAGATTGATGAATAAAATTCTGCCTTTTACCTTGACCGCGACTCGCGGCGACGTGGACCCGGCAAGTGCTGGCAGGGATGGAGCCCCCTCCGCCAGCTTTGCCGTCTGCTGTTCGGCGATTGAGGTTAGAGCAGGGCCCGTCGCAAGATTCATGGCAAAGGTTCTTTTGAGAAAATTGTTAGCAATCGAAGTTCCACGCAACCCTCATCAGCTCGCCCGATCTGTCACTGCGTCCAAAGGTTTTAAGAGCTGAATTTGCCCGCCGGCGCGGACCACACAGGAAAATGTATATCGCTACAATGATCCATAGAGTGGTCGGAAACAATGCCCACTTGACCACAATCAGACATAACCACTAGGATGCGCTGAAATGAAGCGGGTTGCCTCGGGAATCCTCCCAGTAATCGCCATCGACCGAAGATCGCCGGAAGCTCTGCACAAACAAATCTATGAGGGCTATCGCAGGGCCGTGCTCGATGGCCGATTGCGGCCAGGAGAACGAATCCCCTCAACTCGCGTGCTTGCCGCGGAGCTTGCGGTGTCACGGTTCCCTGTCTTGAATGCCTACAGCCAACTGTTAGCGGAGGGATATTTCGAAAGCCGCATCGGAGCAGGCACCGCTGTTTCCAATTCTCTACCCGATCAATTCACCTCCAGTGGACTTACAACGCACGCGCGGCTGGCGTCGACCCGGCCAGCGCCTCGGCCAGTTGCCAGACGAATCTCGATTCTGGCTCCCCGCGGAAGTGCTTTGTGGTTGCGAGGGTGGGGCGCTTTTGGGGTGGGACAAGTGGCGTTGGATCAGTTTCCCTTTCGGGTGTGGTCGAGCCTGGTCGCAAGGCACAGCCGGAAGGTAACGCGCGAGTTGTTTCGTTATGGCGACCCAATGGGAACCAAGGCGCTGCGGCAAACAATTGCCAGCTACCTGAGAACAGCGCGCTCGGTGCAGGGCGAGCCGGGGCAGATCATGATCGTCAGCGGCTCGCAACAGGCGCTGGAGATCGCAACTCGTGTGCTGCTTGAGCCCGGAAGCCGCGTCTGGATGGAGGAGCCGGGGTATCCGCTCGCGCGAGAGGTTTTCGCGCTGGCGGGCTGCGATCCTATACCCGTCCCGGTGGATGAAGAAGGTCTGAATGTGGCAGCGGGCATCAAGCGCGAGAACAGGGCGCGAGCCGCATTCGTAACGCCGTCCCATCAATTCCCGCTGGGAGCGACTTTGAGCGCGGCACGGCGCTTTCAGTTACTCGACTGGGCGCAGAATTCGGGAGCATGGATTCTGGAAGACGATTACGACAGCGAATACCGTTATGAGAGTTTGCCGGTCGCATCGTTGCAAGGGCTGGATGCGAGCAATCGTGTGATCTACATCGGCACGTTCAGTAAAGTGCTCTTTCCGGCGCTGCGTATGGGTTATATCGTGATTCCCCCGGACCTGGTGGAGCAGTTCGTGACGATCCGGCGGGCGATGGATCTTGGATCTGCAACATTTTTTCAGGAAGTGCTCGCGGATTTTATCGGCGAAGGACATTTTGAGCGGCACATTCGCAGGATGCGCATTCTTTACCGCGAGCGCAGAAGCAAACTGGTCGAGAGCATTCGAGAGGAACTCGGTAACAGGGTGGAAGTACACGGAAGCGAAGCTGGAATGCATCTGACGGTGACCTTGAAAGAAGCGCGAAACGATGTGGAGATTGCTGAGCGGGCAGCACGACGGAATCTGTGGATGTGGCCGCTCTCGCGATGTTACATGGGCAGGGGAAGGCAGGGACTGATTCTGGGGTTTGGCAGCGCGGCTGGGCAAGTGATTCCGCGCGCGGTTCGCAAGCTGAGGAATTTGATCATGGAGAGCTAAAGGGTTGAACTAAAATGCGGGGAATCTCTTTCTGACACTCGGGCTTACGGATTATCCGATAACTGGCAATCGTTTCCAAAAGTGAAGGAATGCACCATGATGCCGGAATCTTCCGGCTGAAGTGAGACGAGATGAGCCCCGAAGGCCGGGCTGCGCACCAGATAATACATGCGGGCATCGCCGACTTCGACGTATGCACCCTTGGCATCGAACTGAACATCAGCGCCCGCGCTTTCTTTGGGCAGCGGAGATCCATCCTGAAAGAGGTTCACACGCGTACGCTTGCCTCCTTGTACGCTGAGCACAGCGTATAGAGAGCGGGCGTGATAGCGCAGCTCGGCAGCGGCCCCGTGTCCTTCGGAGACGACGCCATCCTTCTCGATTCGCCAGCGGCCGACCAGCATTGCGGCACCATCAGCAGGGGAGTGTGGAGGTTGGAAGTCGGCGACATCGCCGGTGTGATGATCCCCCATATCGTCAACCGCGCCACGGCCGTAGATTTCGCCGAGAAACATTTCCTGTGTCGTCGCGCCGCATTCGGGCCGGAATTCGTTTTCATCGGGATCGAGATCGATTTTCATCACTTCGGGATGGGATGCTGCAAGCAGCGCGCGGAGCTTTTCTTCCATCACGCGATTGTTTCCTTCCCCGAAGACCTTCATCACGATGTTGCCTTGCGGGTCAACGAGGAAGCGAGTAGGCCAGCCTTCGACGCCGTACGCTTTCCAATCGGCGCCGTTCTGATCGGCGACGACCGGCCAGGGCAGGCGGAAGCGCTGGGCTGCTGCGCGAACGTTGTTCACATCGAATCCGATGTTGAATTCGCCATAGTGCACCCCCACGACTTCGAGACCGTACTGGTGATATTTACGGTACCAGCGTTTGACCACGCCGAAATCGCGAATGCAGTTGATGCAGGTGTACTCCCAGAAGTCGATGAGCACGACTTGGCCGCGATAGCCGGAGATATGGTGCGGGGCGGAAGCACCCTGATCGAGCCAGACGTCGCCGGATGAAAAATCAGGAGCAGGATGGACACTGCTGTCGACTTGCGCGGGCGACGGAAGTGCGAGCGATGAGAGGAGGACGAACAGAACCGGGATAATTGGCCGGAGTCGCATGTGCGCGTACGGCGAAAGGCGTGCCGGATATGGCGTGTTTCAATAGTACGCCATAATCGCGGCACGCCGCATCACCGCTAGAAGTTGAATTTGGCAGTGAGCTGCCCGACGCGTCCAGCCGGCAATCCGGCGAAGAACGAGCCGTAAGGTCCGGTCGGCGGAGCCGTCGAGGACGTAATGTTTCCGCAGGCCGGTGGTGTTCCGGGGGTTGCAATGGTTGAGCACGGAACGCCGTCCGTCGCCGGCAGCCACGCGCTGGAGGGGTTCAGGAAGTCCGGGTGATTGAATGCGTTGTATAGATTCAATCCAATGGACGCCTTCAGGCGCTCCGTGATGCTGAAGTTCTTGGCCACGGTAACGTCGGAATCGAAGAACGCCGGCCCACGATATTGGTTACGCGTCTGATTGGGGAAGTCGCCCAGGCTGTTGGCGGTAGCAAACGACGCCGCATCGAAGCAGGCGCTGAAGCCGTTGACGCAGCTCTGCTGGCCGGAGCCGATGACTTCGGCAGGTACAGTTGTGCCCCCATTGGTTGTGGTCACGCTGCCGTCTGTGACGGTGAAGGGCAGACCACTCCGCACGATGAAATTCTCGGAGAACATCCACCCGCCGAGGATCCCATTTTCAAATCTGTTGTTGAAGTGGAAGGGCTCGGTCCATACGTAGTTGGCGTTGAAGCTGCGGCGTACGTCGTAATCGGCGTTGCCGTAGTTATTCGCTCTGAAGTTCAGGGGGTTGATCTGGCCCTGGAAACTGCTGACGCTGTAGGCGAGCAGACCCTGGTTCGAGATTTCATCAAGGGAATGCGCCCAGGTGAAGTTGGCGTTGACCACAAATCCCGCGGTCATGCGGCGAGTGTAGCTGGCGGTCATACCGTTGTAGTTGGAGACGGCGCCCGAATTCCATTGGGTGAAGCTGCCGAAGCGAGAATCCGGCGAGGCCGTCGGGTAGCCGGAAATGTTGGAGCTGGAGCTTGCATTCAGTGTGCTATTGGGATAGGCCTCGTGGATGCCGTGATTACCCACGTAGGCCAGCGTGATCCGGCTCCTGCTATCGAGTTCCTGCTGGATCTGGAAATTCCATTCCTGATATTGCGGTGTGCGGAGCTTGCCAGGGAATCCGGTTATGTTGGGGACGGCCCCGCCGGCGGCGATTAATTGCGCCTCGGTTAAACCATTGGTGATCGACGGAGTGGTGGAATTGCCGTTGCGGATGATGTTCGCGGTTGTGGCAGAAGTGAGGGCTGCGCCGTTAGGATCGCCCCAATATACGGGACCGAGAGTTCCCCCGAGAAGCGGACTAGACAGTGTGACCCCAACGAGATAGGGGACACTCACGAATCCATCCGTAATGAACGCCGGAAATGCATCATAGAAGAGTCCGATGCCGCCGCTCAGAACAGTTTTGCTGCTGGCGCGTGGAGACCACGTGAAGCCAAGGCGTGGCGCCCAGTTAATGGGATCGACAGAATTGAAAGCATCCTGGCGACCGAAGTTGAGTGCTTGATCGTACGGCGTAGCCGCGCCTTGCGTCACAAGTTGAGAAAAGGCAGCCGTTGGCAGCGTGAAGCAGTTGGTGTCGCACGTGGGGTTGAAGTTGCGTTCGACACGCAATGCGAACGTCAGCTTGAGGTTCGATTTGACCGCCCACTCGTCCTGCCCGTAAATGCCAATTCCGCCAGTATTCATCGGCGCCGAGGGACGAAGCGGATTGTTCTGAATGTAAATGTCTGACTGTCCCTGGTAGAAGTCGCTCAGCAATGACAGCACAACCGGAGTCACCTCGAGAGAAGCATCGTAGTTAGTGATGTCATAACGGCGGAAGTTCGCACCTACTTTCAAGTTGTGGCGGCCCACAGTTTTCGCGAAGTCGTCAATGAACTGATATTGCGTGACGTCGCGCCCCTGAGGAAATCGGAAGCCGAGAGCGTTCAGTCCGGTGGCGCCTGGCAGACCGAAGGGATTACCGGGCATGCCTACGGCCGCAACATAGAGAGAGTACGGGAAGGGAGAAGTGCTTCCGTTCGTGTTCTCGTCGAATGTGGCGCGGTAGTAGCTGCCGGCGGCGACGAACTGGTTAGTGGCCGTGGCGCCGAAAACATGGTTCCAAACCAGCGCGTTGTTGTATTCGGGCTGGTAGCTGGCGGCCGAAAATGCCGAGGGATTGATGGGGTCAGCGTAAGTGGCCTGCGTACCGCGATCGATATCGAAGCGGAAGAACGCGCGATCCTTCTGCGTCATGTTCACATCGAAACGGCCGATAATCAGCGCTTCGGTTGCCGGAAGCGCAGGGCTTGCTTCATACGATTGAAAGCAACCCGCCGACTCGCCGACGCCGCTGCCTATGGTTGCCCCGGTGACGGGATCAACGCAGGAACCGGCGATTGCAGAGCCATTGGCATAACCGGGGGCTGCTTCCCAAAGGTTCATGGCACTCGTGTAAGTCTTGATGGTGTTCGCGGAGGCGCCGATTTTAGCGAGGTTGCCAAGCGTATCGGTCAGGAATGCCGCCGTTGGCGCGTAGACGGGACCTGTAGAAGGAACGATGTAGCGGATGCCTTCGGTATCAATAAAGAAGAACGCTTTATCTTTCTTGAATGGCCCACCGAAAGAGGCTGCCCACTGATTGTTGTTGGCGAAGGGCGCGGGCTGAGGCGTGCCAAGGATCCCGCCATTGAACCAGTTGTTGGCATCGAGATAGCTGCCGCTCCATTCATACATCAGATTGCCGTGGTATTGGTTAGTGCCGCCTTTGCTGACGAAGTTCACCTGAGCTCCGGCCTGTTGGCCGTATTGGCCTCCGTAGGCGTTGGTGACAACGGTAGCCTCGTCAATGCTGTTCTTGCCCAGCATGAGGTTGGTAGGGCCGGAATTGTTCAAGTTGAGGAAGGGATCCATCTGATTCTCACCATCGACGGTGAACACGTTCGAGGTGGCGGGGAGGCCATCGGTGTTAAAGTTCCCGTACATGCCGCCACTGTTCATCACGATTCCCGGTGCGGTGTAAGCCAGAGCAGTCAGGTCATTGCCGCCGTTGGGCAGATTTGCCACCAGATTCTGGTCGAAGGAGGTCGATATGTCAGCCGACTCGGTCTCCATCATCGGCGCTACTCCTGAAACCTCAACCGTGGTTCCAGCGGCCTCGCCGACTTCCAGCTTGGCGTTGACGTTCGTGACCTGGCCAACGTTAACCACGATCTTTGCCGTGAATGTCTTGAACCCCGTGGCGGTGACTTCGACCGAATAATTGCCCGGATCGGCGAGGGGAAACTGGAAGGCGCCCTGCGCGTTGGTTATGGTGTTGTGGGCGAAGCCTTTGTCCAAACTCTTCAGTGCGACGGTTACGTTGGGGAGAACCGCACCCGTCGAGTCAACCACTGTTCCGCTGATTGCGCCTTGTGTCAAACTCTGCCCCAACACGGCAACCGGCAGCAACAAAAGAAATGATGTAAAGATAACGAGCCATTTTGTCGAGCTGTGAAGTCGCATAGGTTTACCTCCCTAGCACAACAATGCATGTGCGCGGCCAGCAGGGGCGGGTTTTGGCGTTTGAGTTATGAGCGAACAAGAGGAGGGTGTGGCTATACAAGGACACAGAGCGGGTAGACAAGATGAATGTTTGCCTGTTTCAGTTCGTTTAGCGTTATGAATGTGAGATCTACGAAAAAAGAGATTCTAACAATCGTGATTTACGAAAAAGTGGAGGAGTTCTGGCGGATTGCATCTACTCCTGCTCCCATCGGGGGAGGTTCCGGATCATCTATTGATTTGGCCGCTAATTACTTTTTACTTTGGTGGAATCCAATAGATTTCTTCCTTGATCGCAGTTCTATCCAGAAAGCCGCGGCGCTTGAGAATAGCTTTGCTGTTGGCAATCATGTCAGGGTGCCCACATAAGTATGCAGTCGTATTCGTAGGGCCGAGTTGCCATTGATCGGCATATTTACGCAGGATGTCATCAGCGCGCCCGATTTCGCCCGGCCAGTCGGCGTGATCCCATGGGCGGCTCACCGTGGGTACATATTTGAACCACGGCAGTTCAGCGCTGAAGCGTGTGAGTTCTTCTTTGTAGCCAAACTCCCAGGGACGGCTGGCGCCATTCAGCAAGTAAAGCTGATGACTCCCATCGAAGCGCCCTTCGCGCCAGTCTTCGGCTAGCGTGCGAATGAAGCTGACGAAAGGGGCGACGCCCGTGACGGTCGAGACCAGCAAATGGTGTTTTCGGCCACTTTCGGTGTCCAGCGTGAACCTACCCTTTGGCAGTTTACGCATGAACAGTTCGCTACCAACCTGAAGTTTGTGCAGCCGCGGCGTCAAAGCGCCCTCGGGCACAAGTTCGAAGAAAAATTCGATTTCGCTCTCGGAGGGCGAGGAAACAATGGAATACGGCCGCTCGATGCGCTTGCCTTCGTGCTCGATTCCCAAGGTTGCATATTGACCCGGGATAAATTTAAACTCAGCAGCCGCGTGAACGCGAATCATCCACAGATCGGGCGCAAAATCCTCCCGCCGCGAGATTCGTATCCGAAGAAACTTTTCGTCTGTTATCGTCATCTTCCATAAATCCGGGCATAGGGGGTTGCCCGCTGCCAGGACTGAACAGGGGCTCACGAAAGGTGGTTGTGATCATACATAAAAGACGCGACTCTGACAACCGAACGGTCGTTCCAACGGCGAATTGGGTTCTATCCGCCGCTGGGCCGCCGGCAGCGCCTGCAAACCTTGCGGCGCTGCACTTCTCGATTGCAGGACTCTGGAAAAGAAGAACGGCGAGCCCCAGCCACACGACCAGTTGCCGGTGGTTGGGGCCGCCACTCATTTGGCGATAACCAGGACAACAAAGGTGTCGGGCAGAATGGTGCGGCGGGAATGAGGGTTATCGGCGGACGCCGGCGAAGGTGGACCAAACTTCGCAGTTACCGTATAGGCATTATGGGTCTTGGAATCGAGCGCCATGGTGCGCGCGCCCTGCTGCGTGGGAACATTCTGCGCCACACTAAACTTATCAGGAGACTCTTCTTTTACGATCGTCAGCACGCCCTCGCCACACGAGGCGAACGCAAGGCCGCTGCCGGAGTCAAACGCAGTTGCATCGACGCCTTCGCCAATAGGCAACGTAGTTAGAACTTTACCGGTGTCGGCATTTACCACAGCCATCATTTTGTTGTCGCAGCCCACGAACAACCGCCGGTGCCTGGTATCCATCGACAAACCGGAGGGCTCCTCGCACGGCGCCAGTGGCCAAGTTGCCTTGACCGCCAGCTTGTTCGCATCGATCGCGGTCAACTCGCTCCTGTCTTCGATGTTGACGAAAACTTCTCCGTTGCCGCCGCTGGCGGCAAATTCAGGTTTGCCGTCGAGTTTGATCGTGCCCAGAACCGTTCCATTCGTGGCGTCGATCGCGGTCGCATCATGGCCTCGGCCGTTGAAGGTGAATACGTGCTTGGTCGCGGCATCATAGAGGATGGCGTCGGGGCCGTCGCCTACTTTCACTTTGCTGCTGGGGGCGAGCGTCTTGAGGTCGAAAATGCTGACTGTGTTTTCGCGTCCATTGCTGGTGAATCCGCGGCCGAGTTCGGGCGCAAGCGCGATGCCGTGCACACCTGGAGTGTCAGGAATGTTGCCCACCGTTTTGCCAGAATCGAGATCGAGCACAATGACGTGCGTGGCACGAGAAATATAAAGATGGCGGGCCGCAGCGTCGGCGGTCATGTAGTCCCACCCGCCTTCGCCGCCTACTTTGTAGGTTTTAGTAACCCTATACTCTTGGCCAAAGGCGGCGGCTGACACCGCAACAATCATTACTGGCAGCAACGCAGATATCCAACGGCGCATGTTGTGTTTTAGCGCGAGCATGATCTTCCTCCAAAAACGGCAAGGCTTGTTCCAGACTCGCAGTGCAGCATTCGATGCTGATTTTGCGCTTTCGGTAGCCGCAGGCTTGCATTGAGAGCCGCATTCGGTCCTGAATAACTTTATCGCATTGAGCGTTGCAATGGGCACAGGCGGCAGTAGGAGAGAGAAGTTGCCTGATCGGCCGACTTGCGAAACTGACGTGATGGGTCTTGAGTCGAAAAACTTGAAGCCACGCTTTATGCGCTAGCGGCTCGAAGACCAATGCCGGCCGGTCTATAATTCTTCCGCCATGTCCTTCCTTCGTTTTCTCATGCTGCTCTCGCTCATTCTTTGGATTGGGGGCCTCATCTTTTTCGCCTTTATCGTTGCACCCACGGCTTTCTCGGTTCTGCCTACGACCCATCTTGCCGGCAATGTTGTTGCTCGAGCGCTCGGCAAGTTGCACTGGGTCGGCCTCATTTCCGGAGTCATCTACCTCATTAGTTCGATGGTCTACAGCTATTACATGAAAGGAATGGCGCACGTTTTCGCCTTTCGTCATATTCTTCTCTGTCTCATGATCGTTCTTACCCTGATCTCTCAGTTCGGTATCATGCCGCGCATGGACGTGTTGCGAGCTTCGCTCGGCGATGTCGGCTCTGCTCCGATCAATAACCCACAACGCATTCAATTCGACGTGTTGCATGTGTGGTCTACGCGCGTAGAGGGCGTGGTGCTGCTGCTGGGGCTCGTTGTTGTCTACCTGACGGCGCGTATTTTCTAAACGGTCGCGGCATTGAGCGTAACGCGAGCCATCGTTTATTCTGAAACGTTGCCGCGCGGCTGCCGAACTCAGTGCGCGACGTGCTGTTTAACTCCTTGCGTTGCCGTCCGCTTTCTCCAATTGCACCTTCGCTTCAGGATGACAATAACTTTGGATTTCGTTAAATAGTAGAGACCGGAGGCGAACCAACTGGAAATTGCCTTATGAAAACCGGCATTATCGGCCTGCCACAGGTAGGCAAGACATCCTTATTTCAGATACTCACCAAAGCCCATCTGTCGGCTCAGCACGCGAATCCGCGGGAGGCGCACATCGGGGTCGCCAAGGTTCCCGACGGCCGGCTTGATAAACTCGCGGCGCTCTACAATCCGAAAAAGCTCACACATACTTCCGTCGAATACGTTGACGTCGGCGCCATCGGGCAAGAAGCCTTGAAAGACACTGCCTATGCCGCTCATCTTCGCAACGTGGACGCGCTCGCTCACGTTCTGCGGGCGTTTGAAGATTCCGCAGTACCTTTGTTGCATCCCATCGATCCCCTGCGAGATGCGAAGAATGTTGAGTTCGATCTGATGATCAGCGATTTGGGGCAGATCGAGAAACGGCTTGAGCGGCTCGAAAAAGATTTGAAGAAAATGAAAACCCCGGACCTCGAAAAAGAATTTGAGCTGCTGAAGCGGGCAAGGGCACAACTGGAGGCAGAAAAGCCGCTGCGTGAAATGGAAATGAGTGCCGAAGAGAAAAAACGTATTCGCGGATTCATGTTCCTAAGCGAGAAACCGATTCTCTACGTCCTCAATATCGGTGAATCGCCGGAACTTGGCCAGGATCTGGAAGAGGCGGTGAGCAAGTACAAACTCACTGAGATCGCCTCGCGTCCGAACGCTGCTGCGACAGCGATCTGCGGGAGGGTCGAGGCAGAGCTGGCGGAAATGTCCGATGCCGACGCGGCAGAGTTTCTGTCGAGTTATGACCTCAAGGAAAGCGGTCTGGCGCGGCTGATCCGTACCACTTACAAATTGCTGGGCGTCATTTCGTTTTTTACCGCCGGTGACGACGAGTGCCGCGCATGGCAGGTGCCGGCGAACTCGCGCGCCCAGGAAGCGGCAGGAGCGATTCACTCCGATCTCGAGAAGCACTTCATCCGCGCCGAGACCATTCGCTGGGATGAGTTGCTCGAAGCCGGCTCCGAAGCCAACGCGCGCGCCAAAGGCACGCTGCGCCTGGAAGGCAAAGACTACATTGTGCAGGATGGCGACGTAATGCACATTCGGCACAGCGGTTAACGCTGCCATGAGATAGGTTTTAGCTCAAAAGAACCAATATAGGGTTCGGCAAACGCTCCTTCAAAACGAATTCAGGTTGCGAGATGCTGGCGGCGAAGTATCTTTTGCGGGCGTAAACCCGCAGTGTGGAGGCGCGAATCTGCTTGGTTAACTACAACTAATAGTGTAGAGTGGCCCCGGCCCACATAGAATGCGGCTGCGCATTTCGGTTCCCCGTTTCTGAAGATTCGTGCATCCAACCCGGTTTGTAAGCTAAACTAGCGGTTCTGATGGGTTATAGGGGAGCAATGCGCTTGCTTAAATCGATCTCTCGGCACGGCAGGAAGTCCTTTCTCTAAGATCGCTTGCGCTGATTGCGTCGATCGGCCGGAGACGCGGTCAAAGAAAATTCAGGCCTTTAAGGGGGGAGCATGGCAGCCTCGGTGTGGTCGGGATATTTGACATTCGGACTCATCTCCATACCGGTGCGGTTGTTTTCCGGAGCGCGGTCAAGCGGAATTTCTTTCAACATGCTGCACCGGCCGGACAAGTCTCGGCTGAAGCAACAATATGTGTGCCAGGCAGAAGGAGTCGTCGTCGACCGCAATGAAATCGTCAAGGGATACGAGTTCCGCAAGGACGAATACATTGTGATCGAGCCGGAAGAAATCAAGAAGATCGAGCCGCAAACGGCGAAGAGCATGGAGATTCTGGAGTTCGTGAAGGGCGGAGATGTGGATCCAGTGTATTTCGAATCTTCGTACTACATGCTTCCGGAAGAGGCGGGCCGGCGGCCCTATGCGTTGCTGACCCGGGCGCTCGAAGAGAGCGAATACGTGGCCATTGCGAAGATCACTATGCACAACCGTGAGTACACGGTCTTCTTGCGTCCCCATGAAGGCGGGCTCATGTTGCACACCATGTATTACGAGGAAGAGGTTCGCAAGGTGGAAGGCTTCGGCGCTCCCGATGTGGAGTTGAAAGAGGCGGAAGTGAAGGTGGCGCACCAGTTGATTGAGGCGCTGGCTGGGGAATGGGAGCCGGAAAAGTACAAAGACGAGTTCCAGGAGAATCTGAAGAAGCTGATCGAAGCCAAGCTCGAGGGCGGGGAAGTGGCGGCGGTGGAAAGGCCAAAGAAGCTGGCCCCGGTGGTTGATCTTATGGCTGCACTCAAGCAGAGTTTGGCGCAGATGGAAGGCAAGAAAAAACCTGCGGGCACGGCCATAGATGAAGCTCCGGCAAAAGCCGCTGGCGGAAAGCGTAAGCGGTAGAGCGGGCTTCGTGCTTCGTCTTTCGGATTCAGGTTCCCGTGGTGCTGTCCTTAAGTTGTTGGTTCCTCCAATCTACTCAACCCCTCCGCATCCAACTTGGCGAGTTCTGCTTGCATCCGAAAAACTACCCGGTACTCGTGCACTGGCGTAGATTGCCGGCCAGCCATTAAAATGATGAATTCCTCGCGGGTTCATAAAGAACAATTGTGTTCGGAGCGCAGATGAGTTTTCGACGTGTGGCTCGGGCAGCGGCGGTGGTGGCTGCTATCCTTTTGTGGGCGGCGTGCGGACAGATCTACCGTCCTGTGGTCATTCCGTGTACTGGAAATAGCGGGTTGCCGAGTTGCCCGTATGAACCGCCCCCGACTCCGTCTAATTTTCATGCGGTATACGCCATCTATGCGAATGCGCCCAGCGGCATCAACGCCAGCGCCCCGAACTATCCCGGTGGGGCGATGCAGATCGATGTCACCGGGGATTCGATCATCGCAGAGACGCCATCGAACGACAACAAATTCGGCAATAATCCCACAAACGCGGCCATAGTTCCGAACAACTCCAGAGTATTTGTGGCGAGCGCCGGCAGCGTTTTCGCGGGGGGACTCGATCTGGTTTCGTCCTTCACGACGGCACCGCAACTGGGCAACCTGAGCGGATTTGGTCCTGTCAACTCAATTGCTCTTCCCACCGGATCGCAGCCCGTCTTTGTAAATACGACTCAAAACAGCACAGTCTATGTAGCGAACTACGGCACGAATTCACTCAGCGCTATAAGTACAACCACGAATGTAGTGACCAACACCGTGTCCGTCGGAACTAACCCGGTCGCCATCGCTGAACTGCCAAACGCTCTAAAACTCTATGTTGCGAACCAGGGCAACAACACCATCAGCACTCTGAATACGGCGAATCTCGCCGGGAACACTGTCAGCGGGTTGGTGGGAGGATTTACCGGTTTAACTCCAGTTTGGATGGCGGCGCGCAGCGACAGTCAGAAGGTGTACGTAATTTCGCAAGCAGACGGGCAGTTGTGGACGATTGATGCGCTTACAGATTCCATCGCCTGCGGCGCTACATGCAGCCTGCCGGTAGGCGTCGGCGTCAACTTTATTTATTACGATCCGAATCTGAACCGCCTGTACGTGACCAATCCAGCGACCAGCATGTTGTATGTATTCTCCGATACCGGCGGCGTGAACGATACTCCCCTGCAACTGGCGGCCATTTCGTTCGCTGCGGGATCGGCGATGTGCCCTTCGGGCTGTTCGCCGGAGTCGGTAACCGCGTTGGCTGACGGCAGCCGGTTTTACGTCGCCAGTTATCGGACCGCGGCCGCTTGCCCGGATCCTGTGATCGGCTCGGCTTCCGCGTGTGTGATTCCGGCACTGAGCGTGTTCGATGCGATCAGTCTGTTGCCGGAGGTCACGCCGGCTTTGACTCTGCTCGCGTGGTCGCCAAGCGGAACCTTATCCGGATCGTTTGCTCCCAATCAGTACGCAGTCTTGCCCAGCACCGCGTGTACGGTTACAACACCGTACTCTCCCACAACTACGCGCTTCCGGGTTTTTACCACCGCCTCGGCTGATAGCAGCCGCGTCTACGTGAGCATGTGTGATGCGGGCGCGATCGCCGACATCAACACCACTGACAATAATGCAAACAACCCCGAGGGCGGCTTACCCTCCGACACGCTGGTGACAGATCTGCCGGCAGCGTTTGGCAGCGGGCCGATACAGAAGAACGGAGAGCCGGCGAATCAGAGCCCGCTATTCATGCTGACGGGACAGTAGGGAAGGCGCTGCGGACGCTCCCTTCATGAACCGCCGAGGGCGATATCCTTACCGGTGTGGAGCGGGAACAGCCTCAGCAAGCGCAGCATCCTTGATGGCGTAATGGGAGTTGACGTATTCGTCAAGAATCTCAATAAACTCGGCGACAATGCGGTCGCCTTTCAACGTGGTGAACAGGCGTCCATCCACGTAGACGGGAGCTTTTGGTTCTTCGAAAGTTCCAGGCAGTGATATGCCGATATTGGCGTGCTTGGACTCGCCGGGGCCGTTAACGACGCAGCCCATTACGGCAAGCTTCATCTCTTCCACACCCGCATAGCGACTTTTCCAGGCGGGCATCTGTTCGCGCAGATACGACTGAATCTGCTCGGCCATTTCCTGGAAGAAAGTGCTCGTGGTGCGTCCACAGCCGGGGCAGGCTGTTACCTGCGGCGTGAAGCTGCGAATGCCCATGGATTGCAGAATCTGCTGCGCCACGCGGACTTCTTCCGTGCGGTCGCCGCCGGGCGCGGGAGTAAGCGAGACGCGGATCGTGTCGCCGATACCTTCTTGCAGCAGCACGCCCATGGCCGCGCTGGATGCGACCACTCCCTTTGCACCCATGCCAGCTTCGGTTAGACCGAGATGGAGAGGATAATTGCAGCGCGCCGCCAATGACCGATAGACATCGATCAGATCCTGCACGCCGCTGACTTTCGCGCTGAGGATGATCTGATCGGGCCGTAGTCCATATTTCTCCGCCAACGCAGCGGAATTCAGCGCGCTCACCACCATCGCTTCCATGGTGACTTCCCGGGCATCTTTGGGCTCGTCGAGCTGAGAGTTTTCGTCCATCATGCGAGTCAGCAGCGCCTGATCGAGCGAGCCCCAGTTCACACCGATGCGAACCGGCTTCTGATACTTCACCGCGACTTCGATCATGGTGCGGAAATTCGAATCGCCCTTCGCTCCGATGCTCGCATTACCGGGATTGATTCGATACTTGGCCAGGTCACGCGCGCATTCTGGATACTTCGTCAGCAGAACATGACCGTTGTAGTGAAAGTCGCCGATGATAGGGACGCGAACTCCTTGCTTATCGAGCCGTTCAACAATATGCGGCACCGCCGCAGCCGCATCGTCGTTGTTCACCGTTACGCGAACGAGTTCGGAACCGGCGCGGGCAAGAGCGGCGCATTGCTGCACGGTCGACAGCACGTCAGCCGTGTCGGTATTGGTCATAGATTGCACCACAACCGGTGCATCCGAACCAAGGCGCACGCCGCCAACCATAGCCGGGACGGTCTTTCTACGCTGAATCGTAGCCATCAGAAGTTCTATTTTAGCATTCCATTGCCGCCGTTCTTGGCAGACCGGGCTCAGTGCGGGAGCATTACCGCACTGTCAGCGGAGCTGTGACACTCCCGATCTTCCCGCGCAGATTGTCCCGCACTACAAACCGTGTTTGATACTGACCTGGAGGAAGCTCGAGATCGTTGTTGTATTGGAACCCTTCGCTCTTCATCTTTGCCAGAACGGCCGGCGCCAGCGTGCCCTTTATGTTCTGGCTTGCATCCCCGATTGGCGCTCCGTCTTTGCTTATCTGAACTACAAAGTCGATGTTGAAGCGGTTCTGATCGGCTTCATCGACGACGGCGCTGGAAGGTACCTGCAGCACAAAGCCGATTTTTCGCTTGTCTCCACCGGGCAGAGCGTCCTTCCAGCGTGCGGTGACCTGCACTCCAGTGCTGTCAAAGGGAGAACTCAGAGCGAAGGCAATATCGGCATGTTGCGTCAACTGAGGATTGCTCGTCGTGTTCGTTACCAGGAATCCCGTACGCGCCCGCACTTCCACGTCCTTGCGAGAAACCTCTACTTTCAGTTTGTGCCAGCCGGCTTCTGTGTTGTGGGTGTCGCCGTAGTAACTCAGCAGGTAGTAGGAAGAGGCATCATCCTCGGCGCGCTTAAAGCCGGTTGCTAAATCGTTATTGTTGAAGTATGCGCGGCCACCAGTCATCTCGGCAAAATTTTGCAGACTCTGCAAGGATGAGTCCTGCAGGGCGCTGCGTGCTTGTGCGGTCTGGCCGAGGTCATCCCCGTGGACGCCGCCCGAAAAATTCAGGTCTGCCATGGGTGAAATGTTGACCAGACCTCGAATGTCAATGGGATAGACGGAAATCTGGGCATCGTTCAAAGCATCCATGGTCCGTTCATAGAGCGTGGCCAGACCGCCGCCGGGCACCGACGAAGGCGAATCCAATGCGAAAGGGAAGCTACCCGTTAGCCAAAGCAAGGATTTCCTTCCCGGAACTCCGGAAAGAGACCACGCAATCGCCAGAAAAGCCCTCATGGTGTCCTCGACGGCACGGTCCTGTTTGTAGCCTGCCTCCACCGCATCCGCGTATAGGATGAACTTCCGGATTTTCTCTCCTGGATCGCCGCCGGGCGGAGTAGGTCCTAGAAGCGCGCTGGGAGCGCCGCCCGCTGCCCGCATCTTCTCCTCCGACGTGAAGTTCTCCATCGACGCAACCTCTCCCGCCACTTTCTTGAGCGCCGCAAGCAACGTCGCTGGATCGCCGTTGATTCCATTCAGGACGCGTACTCCTTTCTCCCCGATCACAAACAAACCGATGCGCTGGCGAGAGTCGAGAGTCCTGGTGAGGTACTCTATTAACTGCTTGCGGCCGTTTGCCTGGTCGAGAAATGGCGTGTTAATGGTGTCAAGCGCGATGATCATGAGGGGGCGCGTATCACCGTCAGAGGAGACATTGCTAAAAATGCCGCTTTGATTGGACAGCGGCGCCGGGGTGGTCACGCCCGGAGTTATCTCTTCGCATAGCGAGATCTTCTGCGGTCTGCCGTTTTCCAGAACCTTGAAATCGGCCTTGGTCAGGTCGTGGATGTGGTTTCCCGACTTGTCTGTAACCACCGCAGGAACTTGCACCAGCACGGTGCGCGACCGGAACACGAGATGAGGTTCTTCGTTGGCGCTGCGGGACTCGGGAGCAGGAATGTCGTTGCGAGGCGAATTTCCGGGCAAGCCAGTGAAGGGATCGGTAGTTTGCTGGCCGAGGGCTGGCGTTAGCGCAGCGAGTGCAACGACTGCAACGAGAACAGGGCAATACTTGTGTCGGCAACCGGCCACAAAAACCTCACGGTTCAGGGACAGCCTTCCACGCCCGCGCCATATTGCGGCAGCCGCCGGCGCGGAGAATGGGATTATTGTTTCGGCTTTGACTACTTGTTTCAGATCGAAACAATAAACCGCTGCGAGACGCTATGGTAGCACGCCGTGTGTTGGCCGGGTTCGCATCTGAGGGCGTTGGTTATAATGGCCCCGACTCATGTCACTAACCAACGGGTCTAAAATCGGCCCCTATGAAATCCTTTCACCGCTGGGCGCGGGAGGCATGGGTGAGGTCTATCGCGCTCGCGATACGCGGCTGGGCCGCGACGTTGCCATTAAAGTCTTGCCCGAGAGAATGGCGCGAGACGCTGAGCGCCTGCGCCGGTTCGAAACTGAGGCGCGGGCCGTTGCCGCACTGAACCATCCCAACATACTTTCCATCCACGACGTCGGCACGCATAATGGCGCCCCATACTTGGTTTCTGAATGCCTGGAAGGCCAATCGCTGCGGCAGGAATTGAGTAGCGGGGCCCTGCCTTTGCGCCGCGCGATCGAATACGGCACTCAAATCGCACAAGGATTGGCAGCGGCGCATGACAAAGGCATCATCCATCGCGATCTGAAGCCGGAAAATGTTTTCGTCACGCGCGATGGCCGGGTAAAGATTCTCGATTTCGGACTAGCCAAGCTCTCGCAGCCTGAGGCCGAATCGAATGAGGGTGCGACAGTCGAGGCCGTGCCCACATCTGCCGGCGCGGTCATGGGCACGGTGGGTTACATGTCTCCCGAGCAGGTACGGGGAGAGCCAGCCGACGCGCGGTCCGACATTTTTTCCTTGGGAACTATTCTGTACGAGACGCTTTCGGGGCAACGCGCCTTCCAGCGCGATACTTCCGCCGAGACCATGACAGCCATCCTGAAAGAAGACCCGGTGGAATTGAGTGTGACGGGCAAGCCGATTTCCCCGGCGCTTGAGCGGATCGTCCGGCGCTGCCTGGAGAAAAAACCCCTGCAGCGGTTTCAATCGGCGCGCGATCTGGGTTTCAATCTGGAAGGCCTGTCGGGAATATCCTCTACCAGCAGTATCAGCGGACCGCACACTGTGCCCCAGGTCAAGCAGCGTCCACGGTGGATTCCTGCTGCAGCAGCAGTCTTGCTGCTGGTTCTGATCGGGACAGCCAGTTGGGTGCTTGGGCGTCGTAGTGCATCCTTATCGATGCCTTCGTATCATCAGCTCACGTTCGAGCGCGGGCTGGTGTATGCGGCCCGTTTTGCGGCTGACGGACGCTCGATAATTTACAGCGCAAGCTGGAACGGGCAGCCGCTGCAACTATACTCGACGATTCCCGACAGCCCGGAATCGCGGCCGCTGAATCTGGAGAACTCCAACCTATTCGCAGTGTCTTCGTCGGAGCTCGCGATTTCGTTGGGATGCAAAGACCGATACATCGGCCTTTGCCAGGGAACGTTGGGGTTGGTACCGATTGCCGGAGGTTCGCCGCGGGAAGTCGCTGACGATGTGCTTGCAGCCGATTGGACGGCTGACGGTAATGAAATGGCTGTTGTGCGGCAGGTGGAGGGAAAGTACCGAGTCGAATTCCCCCGTGGAAAAGTGCTTTACGAGAGCGATCAGAGGATGGGATACCTGCGAATTGCGCCGCAGGGCAATGCCGTGGCGTTCGGTGAATTTATCGCTTTGGATGGCGATGCAGGCAGGGTGGTTGCGGTCGATCGCAATGGCAAAGGATTTATTCGTTCGCACGTATACATCAGTTTGGAGGGTGTGGCTTGGGCCCCTTCCGGCGAGGAAGTATGGGCTGCCGCCACAGAAACGCAGGGATGGGCGGACGAAATCGTCGGTCTCAGGCGCAACGGCAAAGAGCGTGTCGTGCTTCGCCTGCCGGGCATTGTGCGGCTGCACGATATTTCCAGGGATGGCCGGATTCTGTTGACGAAAGAATCGTGGCGAAGCGGATTGCAATTCCGCGGCCCAAACGACAGCGCAGAGCGCGACCTTAGCTGGCTCGATTACGCAACCCTGCGAGACCTCTCCTCCGACGGCAAGCTGGTTACTTTCGACGACTGGGGTTCTGCGGCGGGCGCAGTCGGGCTGGCGTACTTCCGAAAGACAGACGGATCTCCGGCCGTCAAGCTGGGTACTTGGTCCAATCCCATTCTCTCCCCGGATGGCACGCGAGTGCTTGCCTCTGATGCCTCACAAATTAACGGATCGCTGGGTTTCGTGCCGACCGGGGTTGGGGAAGTCCAGAGGCCAAACTTCCCGGAAATGCAGGGAAGGGCATCAACGGGATGGATGCCAGATGGAAAAGCGATCTATTTCGCGGGCTCGGATGGTCATGGCTGGCGAATGTATCTTGCCGATGTCGCGGGCGGCGCGCCACACAGCGTAACGCCTCTTATTACGTTGAAACAGAGTCACGTAGAAACCCACCTGGTATCCCCGGACGGCAAGCTGATATTTGCGCGTGATGTAAACGGTCGAGGCGGACTTTATCCGATAGCGGGCGGCGAACCGCGGGGTATTCCCGGCTGGTCACCGGAGGACATCTGGATTAACTGGTCCGCCGATGGGCGCTCGGCGTACGTCTATCGCGACGAGAAGACTTCGGCGGCACTGTACCGGATCGATCTCGACACAGGAAAACGCGAACTGGTAAGGGCGATTGCTCCCAGCGACGTTGCCGGAGTAACGGCGATATTTAACGTCCGCATGACCCAGGACGGGAAGTCGTACGCTTATTCATTCTTGCGTGAGCTTTCAGATCTCTTTCTGGTTGACGGCGTAAAGTAGCCCACGGTTTGGCCATTCTGGTAGGCTGCTATTCCTATGGGCGCCTTCTTGCATGTTTTTCTCCTGTTTGCGGCCATAAGCGTCGTTTTCGCACACACTCCAAAGGCCGTCTCTGAGCGCCTCGCCGCGCAGAACGCTCTGTTCGACGAGTATTACGAAAACGATCTGCGAAACTTTCCCGAACGCGCCACGGCATACGGCGACTATCGCTACAACGACAAGCTGGCTGACTACTCGCTGGAGGCGATCGCGCGGCGGCACAAGAGTGACGAAGCTTTTTTGGCGCGGCTTCAGGCCATTCCGACCGAGGGATTCTCTGATCAGGACCAACTCTCCCACGACCTGTTGATTCGTGTGCTCGAGCAGCGCATAACCGACTTCGAGCTCAAAGAATATGAAATGCCTATCAATACACAGTCGGGAATCCATACGAATCTGGCCGATCTGCCGCTCTCGGTGCCGCTCGATTCCGTCAAACACTACGAAGACTACATTTCGCGCTTGCACCAGATTCCGCGGGCCCTCAGCGAGAGCGAGGAAGTTCTGCGCGCCGGAGTCAACGACAAGCTGGTGATGGTGCGCTTCCTGGCAGAAAAGATTCCCGGCCAGTGCGAAGGCATCATCAAGGCCGATCCATTTCTCAGGCCCACGCAGAAATTCCCTGCCGATATTTCGCCGGACGATCAGAAGCGCCTGACACAGCAGATCACGGAGGCCGTCAACAATGACGTTCTACCGGCATACAAGTCTTTCGCTGAATTTATTCGGGTAGACTATGCTCCGCACGGCCGCACAGCCCTTTCGATTGAATCCTTGTCTGACGGTCCAAGGCGCTACGAAAACGATATTTACGCCCGCACCACCACCCACATGACGCCGGACGAGATTCATCAGCTTGGCCTGCGCGAAGTGGACCGCATCGAGGGCGAAATGACGGCCATTGCGAAGAAGGAGGGTTTCTCCGATCTCGCGGCCTTCCGCACTTCGCTGAAGACAAATCCAAAATACATTCCCACTTCCACCGAGCAGATTCTCGACGACTTTCGGCGCTACATCGCCCAGATGGAGCCGAAGCTGCCGGAACTTTTTACGTTGCTTCCAAAGTCTCCGGTTACGGTAGAGGCGATCCCAGCATTCCAGGCCTCGGCCATGAGCCACTATATGGTCGGCACACCCGATGGCAAGCGCCCGGGACGGGTAGTCGTAGCGACCTCGGACTTCACGCATCGCTCGCTCATTGACGACGAGGCGACCGCTTATCACGAAGGCGTTCCCGGCCATCACATGCAGCTCTCGGTCCAACAACAGCTTCAGGGACTGCCGAAGTTCCGGCTGCATGGACTTGGTTTCAATGCCTATATCGAAGGTTGGGCTCTGTATGCGGAGGAGTTGGGCAAAGAAGTCGGTTTTTATCAGGACCCGGTTTCGGATTACGGTCGGCTATCGTCAGAATTGTTCCGCGCAGTACGCTTGGTGGTGGATACGGGAATTCATGCCAAAGGCTGGTCGCGCGATCAGGTGGTGGACTACATGCGCAAGTCAGGCGCAGTCGATGAACCAACGATCCAGTCAGAAACCGACCGCTATATTTCCTGGCCGGCGCAGGCTCTGAGTTACAAGCTGGGGCAGCTCAAAATTCGCGAACTGCGCGAGCGCGCGAAGGAAGAGTTGGGGCCGAAGTTCGACATACGCACATTCCATGACGAGATGCTCGATGGAGGAACCCTGCCGCTCGATCTGCTGGAAGCGCGGACAGATAAGTGGATTGAGGAGCAGAAAAAGCATTAGAGGCGAAAATAATCCTGCACAGAGCTTTGAGCGCTTGGCGCAACTCCCGTCTAATTCGCAACATGAGGAAGAATTTTGCAAACTCTTGACGAACCCTTGACAATTCCTAATCACGACTCGTCCTACCATCCCTAGTCAAGCAGGTCAGAGAAGGTTCTGAGTCCAGTCATCCCTACGATGTTAGACCCTCCCACCCTCCCCTGCTGCTAACTTCCCTAAGGAGAACTACGATGCCGATTTGCAAGACAGCTGTCGTCGCCTGCCTCGGGCTGGTTCTTTTCATGGTTTCGGTTCCCGCCGATGCCCAATACCAGCTTACAAACCTAGTTTCGAATCAAGTCGGTCAAGCGCACAACATCGATCCGCTGCTGGCCAATGCCTGGGGATTAGCTCGCAGCGCCACGGGCCCCTGGTGGGTCAGCGACAACGACACTGGCTGGTCAAGTGTCTACAACGCAACCGGAGCAATACAGTCACTTAGGGTCTTGATTCCCACCACAGGAAACGGACCGGCTTCGCCAACCGGGTTAAACGGCGCAGGCACACCGACTGGAATCGTCTACAACGGATCGTCCACGGATTTCCAGATTCAGGGCTGGCCAACAGTTTTCCTTTTTGCCACGCTGGATGGCACCATTAGCGGGTGGGCGCCGGGGTTGAACGCCAACCAATCGGTTATCGCGGTCGACAACATGGCTCTGCCATCGATGTGCTATTACACGGGATTGGCCATCACCAGTTATCCCTCAGGGAATTACCTCTACGCGGCCGACAACTTCAACAATAGAGTCGATATGTACGATGGCAACTTCAACCTGGTGAAGTCGTTCAGTGATCCGTCAGCCCCATCAAACCTCTCGGTATTCGGCGTTCAGGACATCAACGGCCTGGTATACGTGGCGTATGCCGTACCCACCGCCGGCGTCGGAGGCCGTATCGACGTATTCACCGAGAGTGGTACTTTCGTGAAGACACTGATTCAAGGAAACAAACTAAACCAAGCCTGGGGTATCGCCGCTGCTCCGGGTAGTTTTGGCCCGTTGAGCAATACGCTGCTGATTTCAAACAACTCCGTTGCCGGCACCATCAACGGGTTCGACCCAATTACGGGGAACTTTGTCGGCACGATCAAGGACGAGAACGGCAAAGCGATCGTCCTTAATAATTTATGGGGGATTGCCTTCGGAGGCGGGAACTCAAACAATGGAGCAACAAACGAGTTGTTCGTCACCGTCGGTCAAGGGATTGGTCCCGCCGAACTGGCTGGCACCTTTCTGAAAATCGTCTACAAACCATAACCGGCAAAACGCCTAGAGCCGAGGACGCAGCGAGGGCCGCCTGGACAGGCGGCCCTTCTAATCGCACCTGAGTGCATCAACCCGCGTACCCGACGGCCTACTATCACCTCGGACGCGCGCTGACTCAGCAGCAGCGCTACGAGGAAGCGATCGCAGCTTTTGAGCGCGAGCGTGAAGTGAGCCCGCGAGGCTTCATGGCTGACCTCGGGACGGGTCAGACATACCTGGCGCAGGGGCAATATGACAAGGCGCTGGCATTTCTATCGAAGGACCTGCAACCAGCGGCGATCAACTATTTTTGGCTCGGCGCCACTTATGCGGCGCGCGGAGATAAAGAAAAAGCTCTGGCTACAATGCAAAAAGCATTCGACCTCGGCTTCCGCGACTTCGCCGCACTTGACGCCAGTCCGTACTTCGTTTCTCTGCGCTCAGACCTGCAGTTCCAGCAATTAACCGGACGCTACCGCAAATAATGCTCTCGGGGAGCGTTTCAAGTGCAGCCCGGCCGAGGCAGCTGCCGAGGCGATTTATGGCAATCGATCCATCAGACCCGGTAGGGTCTTCATCAGGTCGTTGTAGATCACCATCACCGCGAAAAGCACCAGGAAGACGAACGCCGCCTGATAGACGCGCTCTTTGATGCGCAGGCTGACATCGCGGCGCATCAGGCCTTCGATCAGCAGGAAAAGAATTACGCCGCCGTCGAGAATCGGAATCGGCAACAGATTGAAGATGCCCAGGTTGAGGCTGATGCCGGCAGTCAGCTCCATCAGCGGCGTCCAGCCCTTCTGTTCTGCGGCATAGCCAGCGTCCTGCGCGATTCCGATAGGCCCGGAAACCGCGCGCAGGGAGACTTTGTGCTCCACGATCTTCTTAGCCAGTTCCAGAATTAAAAGTGAATATTTCTTGTTCTGCTCCAGCGAAAGGCTCAGAGCTTGGGCAAAAGGCAAGGTCGTGACCTTGGTCTCGCTCTTGTTCAGAAAGCCTAGGCGGTATCTCTGCTCCTTCGGATCTTCCGTGCTTGCAAGGATGGGCGTCACGCGACGACTGAAGGTCTGACTGCCTCGAACTACCGTTAGATCGACAGGTTTCGTCTTGGTTTCCTGGAGGCGTTCGATCATGGTTTCAATCGAGGGCAGTGGTTGCCCATCCATAGCGATGATTTTGTCGTCTTCCTGAAGACCAGCCTTGGCGGCGGGCGTATCGGCCTCAATCTTACCGACGATTACCGGTTCCTGGGCATACCAGCCCGCGGAGCCAACTTCCGATGAGGTCACGGGCTGGGGAACGATGGTCTTCTGGAAAACCTGCGAACCGCGCTGCACCGAAATCGTGAGCGGCTGGTTGGGGCTGAGCCACACGCGAGGCTGCAATTGCTCCCAAGTGGGATTCACAATGCCATCGACCTTGACAATGCGGTCGCCTGCTTGCAGGCCGGCCTTGGCCGCCGGCGAGTCATGCTTGACGCCCTCAATCACCGCCTGCTGATCGAGAAACACCGGATATTCATAGTGAACCATGTACACGACGGTGAGCAGAACGATGGCCAGCACAATGTTCATTGAGGGGCCGGCAATCGCAATCAGAAAACGGTGCCAGCGCGGATGCGACAAGAATTCTGCAGGATCGCCGGTGCACTCATCCATGGGGTTTTCGCCGCTCATCTTCACGTAACCGCCGAGCGGCAGGATGTTGAGGCGATAATCCGTGCCGCCCTTTTGGAAGCCGGTAATGCGCTTGCCAAAGCCGATGGCAAACTGCTCCACGCGCACGCCCAATAGCTTGGCTACGGCGTAGTGGCCGAACTCGTGGATCAAAATCATGAAGCCGAGAACCACGGCTACAGCGGCGACAGAGATGAAGAAATCAGACATAAGGATCTGGCTGAACAACTCCCCCATTGGATTCAGCGCTACACTGATGTCGTCCGGGACTCCAGGGTTTTACTGATTCGCTTCCGGGTATATCGGCGAGCTTCAGCATCGGCTTCGAGCACCTCGGCAATCGACTGTAACGCCCCAGTATTAGATGCTCTTACCGCATCCTCGATGATACCCGGAATCTCGTCGAAATGGATACTGCCTTCGAGAAACGCGGCCACGGCGACTTCATCCGCCGCGTTCAGGGCCACGGTCTTTGCTCCGCCGGCCTCAGCCGCCTCGTAGGCCAGGCGCAGACAGGGAAATTTATCCATGTCGGGGGGACGGAAGTCCAGATGCCGGAGGTCATTCACGTGGAAACGCATATCCGACTGAATCCGCTCGGGATAGGTCAGAGCGTAGAGGATAGGTAGGCGCATATCGGTTAACGAGAACTGAGCCAGAATGCTGCCGTCGACAAATTCGACCATGGAATGGATGGTGGATTGGGGATGAACCAGAACACTTATGCTCGCAGGAGGAAGCTCAAAGAGGCGGCAGGCTTCGATCACCTCAAAACCCTTATTCATTAATGTCGCAGAGTCGATCGTAATCCGCTTTCCCATTTTCCAAGTGGGATGGTTCAGTGCCTGCGCGACGGTGATCAAATGGAATTGCGAACTGGGTGTATCCAGGAAAGGCCCGCCCGAGGCCGTCAGCCAGACTCGTTCGACTTCGTTCATGCGTCCGCCGCGCAGGCATTGATGCACGGCGTTATGCTCGCTGTCGATGGGCAGCAGGGGTTTGCCGTGCTTGCGCGCTTCCGCTGTGATCAATTCGCCGGCGGCAACCAGGCACTCTTTGTTGGCGATGCCAAGAGTTTTGCCAGCTTTCACGGCCGCATAAGTGGCTTCGAGCCCGCCAACGCCGACGATCGCGCTAACCACGAAGTCAGCCTCCGGGTGGGTAGCGACTCGGATGGTTCCGGCCGTGCCGTAAACGACTTCGATTTCGCTCAGGCCGGCTTGCTTCAGGCGGTCGCTGAGAGTCTCAGCATGGGCTTCTGCTGCTATCGAAATTACGCGAGGCTTCCAGCGCCGTGCCTGTTCGAAAGCAGTTTCCAGGTTTTTCCCTGCAGCCAGCGCGATCACTTGAAAACGCTCGGGAAACGATTCGGCAACGCTCAAAGTGCTGAGGCCGATCGATCCGGTCGAGCCAAGAATGGAGATGCGTTTCATGAATACGAACTGGTGAGTCTGGTCCTCGAAGCTAATCGTTTATTTTACCTGCTACCACGGACGTGATGCAGCAAACAGTACAGTCGTGTAGAACCAGAGGATGGGGGCGGCAAACAAGAGCGCGTCAATCCGGTCTAACATGCCGCCGTGGCCGGGAAGAATGCTGCCTGAATCTTTTACTCCGGCGCCGCGCTTGATGAGGGATTCCACAAGATCTCCAAGCTGCGCCGCCACATTCAAAGCAATCGTGAGCAAGATAATTGGCCAGAGCTCCGGCTTTTCTAATCCGAGCAGGCCGTCGCGGCGGGAGATCAATCCGAGATTCAACAAGAACGAACTGATCTCCAAAGCGTGCGTGAAAAGCACAATTCCGACCACAAGACTGGCTGCCAGGGAAGCGGCTGCACCCTCCCAGGTTTTCTTCGGGCTGATGCGCGGCGCCATCAGACGACGGCCGACGGAACGGCCTATGAAGTAAGCGAAAATGTCCCCAGCCCAGACCACCAGCAACAGATAGAGCAACCAAAATGCGCCCGCCCATTGCTCTCGAAGCTGTACCAGCATCGCCAGCGGCATGGCGACATACAAGAAGGCAAAGGCAGAGGCTGCCGCCGCTGGATATGCAGCGCTCATCTGCGTGCGGCGCATGACGATGGTCAGAAATACGAACGGAACAATGGCGGAGGCGAACGCTGCCATCAGAATGAACTTTACTCCCGAGAGCTGGGGAGTTTCACTCGCCGCGTTTAGCGCGAGATAGATGTAGAACAGGCCCACGAATATGTATGTGGAAATTCGCGCTGGGTGAATTCCGTAGAGTTCCGTCAGCTTGAGAAACTCCTGCACCGTTACCAGCGCAACCGCGGCAGCCACGATGGCGACGACCGGAACCGGCGCCCGCAGCACGAGCAACAAAACAACCGGAATCAGAACCACCGCGGTTGCGATGCGTGTGAGCAAGTGAGATGAGTGGGAACGGAGAATGCCGATCCGATAACAACCAACTAAACACAGAGGACACAGGGTAGCACAGAGGACTTATCCTGTGCGCCTCCCTGTTTTTATGGTTCAGATTTTGAAGGTTTCAGGAAGGATTCTGGCTGACCAACTCTTTGTGGGCGACCGTATGTCCGTCCCCGTTGAGCCCGCCGTACCGCCGCTCTCGTTTCTGATATTCGGCAATGGTTTCAAGCAGGTGGGTTCCGCGAAAATCAGGCCATAGAGTGGGGGTTACGCATATCTCGGCGTAGGCAGACTGCCACAACAGAAAATTGCTCAACCGCATCTCGCCGGAAGTGCGCACCAGCAAATCGGGATCGGGCAAATGACGAGTGTAAAGATGATCGGTGATGGCCAACTCGTCGATGCGCAGATGGTCGAGGCCGCCGTTCCGGGACGCCGCCTGAATCATCGAACGGAAAGCATCCACCAGTTCAGTGCGTGCGCTGTAGTTGAGCGCCAGGGTCAGGACCATGCCGGTATTGGCGCCTGTAGCCTCCCGCGCCCACTGCATGCGGTCCTGCACATCGAGCGGTAGTTCGTGCTGCCGGCCTATGTACTCCAGGCGGATATTGTTTCCGTTCAGCGTGGGAAGCTCGGCGCGCAGGTAGCGGCTTAGGAGGCGCATCAGAAAGTCGACCTCTGTCTTTGGCCGTTTCTTCCAGTTCTCTTCTGAAAATGCATAAAGAGTGAGGGCATGAATGCCGATTCGCGCCGCCGTCTCCACCGTCGAGCGCACAGCCGCGACCCCGGCGCGGTGCCCGGCCACGCGCGGCATATGCCGCCGTCGGGCCCAGCGCCCGTTGCCGTCCATGATGATGGCGATGTGCCTGGGGAGTTTTTCGGGATCGAGATGCCGGTAGATCTCGGCTTCTTTGGCGCTCAGGCCAGCCGGCACTTTGTGGTGCAAAGAGGTCCCCTTCGGTATGAGGCTAACACGGCGGGAGGGGAAGGGCAATGCAGCCATCAGAGTACCTGGTGGAGGACACTGGGGACCTTGGACGATGCGAGCCAACTGTCTTCATAGATGTCTTAATAAAAGGTTGCTTAAGCCACATGTATCGCCAAGAATGTGTCGTTTCGATGGTCTAGAAAAGTGGCTTACGAATTGTTCAAAAGAACGGTGACGCGGGTTGAGACTCCTACCATCTCTCTCATCCCCGACGGAGGAATCGCCACAAACTCGGCGGTCGTGCGGATTCTCCAGCAGGATCGGATCAGCTGGGTGGTTCTGCTGTGGGACGAAAAAAGTCACCGCATGGCGATTAAGGCCTCCCACAAAAATGACACGAATGCATATGCCGTCTCTTTCTCGAAGGGACACTCCGGAATCATCAGGGCTAAGTCCTTCTTCAGCCACATTCGCTGGAAGGCCCGCAGCCGCGAGAGGCCGGAAGCGACCTGGAATGGAGACGAAAGAATGCTCGAAGCAACGCTGCCTCCAGAGCATCTTGGAACGCAGTGTTGAGGACTTCAAGCGCCCAGGATGGCAAATGTATGGTCCGCAAATGGAAGCCAGCGCGAGAAGATCGAATTGACGCAGAAGCTGTGCGCCGAAAGAAAGAACTCGCGAAAAGCTCGCTTTCGCTGTGGAATACGGGACGGAAGAAGAATTCCTTGCGCTGTGAAGAAATTCAAACCAGATGTAGGAAAGGACGAACTGAAAGCCTGGATTATGCAGTTTCACGCCGACTGCCGCGAGAAGCGCGGGCTTTAGCCTTATCGATGAGCTCGTCGAATCCTTTCTCGGCCCGGCGGAACTCCTCCGGGAACATTTGTTTTCTGGCATCCTTGACCAGTTCGCTGAAGGAGTCCACCAGCGTTTCCATGGCGGATTTCGGCTTGGCGGTAGGCTTTGGCACGAATCAAGTGTAGCCAACTTGGACCGGAAAACCTATTGGCACCAGGCATTCCGAAGCTCACGGCTTTCGGTGTTACTTCCCAGCCAAAGGCCGGCGCTTCTCACTCTACTTCGCCTCTTCCGGCAGAACCCTCAGATCGATCTTTTCCGTATATCGCAGCACCGTCAGAGCGTCGTTTGTGCCTGGAACCACATCCGCCAGCAGCCGATGCAAATCGTCTACGCCGGCCACGGGTTTGCCTTCCAGCGCCACAATGATGTCGCCGTCTCGCACTCCGGCCCGCTTTGCGGGACTGTTGCGTTCTACCGACAAGACCAGCGCTCCTGTTTCTTTTGGCAAGTCATAGAACCGCACCACGCGGCGATGCACTGGGACGGTCTGCGCCGACACGCCAATGTAGCTGCGGCGAATGCGGCCGTCACGCAGCAGGCGGCCGGCCACGAACTTCGCCGTGTTGATGCCGATGGCGAAGCAGATGCCTTGGGCCGGCAAAATAGTCGCAGTGTTCACACCCACTACGCGACCGGTGGAATCGACCAGCGGCCCGCCTGAGTTGCCGGGATTCAACGCTGCATCGGTCTGAATCACGTCGTCGATCAGCCGGCCAGAGTACGAACGTAGCGACCGTCCCAGCGCGCTGACAACTCCGGCCGTTACCGTCGACTGAAATCCATAGGGACTGCCGAGCGCGATGACCAGCTGGCCTACACGGAGCTGCTGCGAATCGCCCAGTGCGGCCGCAACCAAGACGGGCTCTGCAACTCGCGGCTCGTCGATGCGAATCACGGCCAGATCGCTGGCGGGATCGTCTCCAATGGCGCTCGCCGCCATGCGGCGACCGTCGGTGAGAGTCACGACGACGCGGCGCGCGTCGTGCACAACATGGCTGTTGGTGAGGATCAATCCGTCGGGAGTGAAGACAAATCCTGAGCCCCCGCCGCGGCGTTCGCGCTCTTCACCAGAACGCGTGCGGCCAGCAGCCTGATGCACCTCAATATTCACCAGCGATGGGCTGACCCGCTCGACCGCGCTGGTTACGGCGCGAGAGTAGGCGTCGAGCAGGGGATCGTCTGATTGAGGCGAACCAATTTGGGTTGAATCAGTGCTCGCTTGCGCGCTTCCTTCCGGTGTCGACCCAGTCACATCGCCAATCGCATCGGGAAAAACAGAAAAATCATTCTTAACTTCAAGGTTCATGATCGATAGATGTGAATTGATCGGGCTAAGATTCAGGGAGCTAAAAGGCCGGCATTTCATGTCGACCGAGGCGGCCTAAATGTTGCTCTTGGGCGCGACCCAAGAGTGCTTCTCCGCACTGTGCACGTGAACAAGAAAAAAGCCGGGGCCGATACTTCGGTCCCGGCATGCGAGTTGGCTGGTTGCCCGGAAAAAATGGATGCTCGCCTCGCGCGGTGGCTCGCCCAGATCCCTTCGCCATGCGGCTCAGGACAGGCTCCTCGGCCGGAAATAGCGCCGACCTAGGGATGACAAACCTTGGTTGAACGCGAACTTCCTACGCTGTCCTTCTTGGCCTTACGGTCAGATCGCGCACCTGGGTCAAGATGCTCGACATCTGCATTCCGTTCAGTTGCGAAACGAAGGGCAGAATTTCGGCGACGAAGGAATCTTTCATCAGTTCGGCGATTTCTTCCTGGCGGCTGCGTTCGCCGCCGCTGAGCAGTTCGGGCACGGTCACCTCCAGGGCGCGCGCCAGCCGCTCCAGCGACGACAGTGTCGGCGTGGCCTTTTCGTTCTCGATTTTCGAAACGTAGGTGCGCGGCACCGCCATGCGTCCGGCAAGCTGGCGCTGGCTCAGGCCGATGCGCAGGCGCATGGCGCGAATCGACGTGGCCAGGTTCAGGTGCCCGCGCCCCATACCCGGAATGGGCATCATCACCGGAGGCGTCATCACAATGGGTTCCGGATCAGGTTCCTTGTCCAGCGACAAGTGGCAGCGGCGGCAGTTATTGTTGTTGGTGCGGAATTGAACCAGCAGGCAGTGATCGCAACGAACGACTTCCCTAGAATCTACCGGGGCAAGAGTCGTGGCCATTCGAGTTGTGGGAGTGCCAGAGCGGGCGCTCCTTACTGCTCAACTTCACTTCGCAACGGCAAAACTTGTACGGGGGAAAGTTCCAACCGCACCAAAAATGAGGCATGCGCCCTGTGGATGTCAAGATAAAATTTAAATGAGCTCGTTTTTCCTCGGCGAATCTTCATCGCTATTAGCGAAGCAAATTATCGAACCTGGGCCGAAATCCGGCACGAATGGGGCAGAGTGGATGATTAATCGAGAAGCAGCGTGGTGTTTACTAACTGAGTTCACCCAATCTGAGAGCCTGCGCAAGCATGCGTTGGCGGTAGAAGCGTGCATGAGGGCGTACGCGGGGAAATTTGCGGGGGATGCCACAGACGGAAAGGCCCTCGGGCTCTCAGAACCCGATCTGTGGGGAATCGTGGGACTGATTCACGACTTCGATTACGAGCGCTGGCCCAGCCTGGAAGACCACCCCTACAAAGGCAATGCGATTCTGAAAGAGCGCGGATGGCCTGAAGTCATCAGCCGCGCCATCATGTCGCACGCCGAATATTCGGGAGTGCCGCGCATTACGCCGATGGAAAAAGC
>JASHQM010000173.1 GCA_030039165.1 Candidatus Sulfotelmatobacter sp.
CGCCGCTTCTGGCTGGGCAATCTGCTGGCCGCGGCAGCATTGGTAGGGACGCTGATTCTCGCCTCTTACCAGCTCAGCCATTACACGAGTAGGATCGGAAAAGGGCAGACAACCGGCGTGTTCGTTATGCTGTTCGTTGCTGTTGCATGCCGGCTATGGCTTATGCGGGGAACATGGCGCGCGGAGACCCAGTCGACTCGCGCTTTCGTGGAACTTTGGCAGCGAAGAGTGCTCTCTCGAATCCGGGGACTGCAAATCGGCATTTCCATAGCAATTGGTTGGCTCGTATTTTGCGCGGCGCTTGCGGCGGCCAATTGGTCGACCGTCAGACTCGAGCTCATGGGTCATCCCACGGTGTACCTCGCAATGATGTTGGTCTTTGTGCTCATGCTGCGAGTGATTTGGCTCGGGGCGATGTGGTTCCGCCGCCGCAAAGTTGCGGAACTGAATGAGGTAACTCGACTTCTGGAAGAAATGCAAACAATGAATGACTAGCCCGCCGGGAAAGCTGGTGGGCGACGCTAGCTGCACCGAACTTGATGCTCGCTCTTTAGAACGACATAATTCAGGAGAGTCTTGGCAACCTGCATTTCCCAACAGTGGTCTCTACCTGGACACCGGTAGAAGGATTGTAGAGACGTATGATGGATACGATCTAAGTTGTTATTTTCCGTACGGTGGTACGTTGATACGGAAGAGGTCGATGGTTCGAATCCATTCGGGCCTACCATCATTTTCAATCAGTTAGCACGCTCCGCCAGATTCCGACTCAGTTTTCTACCCGTGATTTCCTACCTGTGATCGTTGTCCCGGCGATCGGTTTTCTGGGCCGTGCTACCCTGTTCGGCTGCCATATACTCCTAGCTGCCTGTGCCAACCTGCAACTTGCATTGGAGGAATCTCGATGCGAACCATCTCTAGGGTTTTGCTTTGCGACGCCGCCAGATGCGCTCTCATCTCGTTATTTCTCTTAGCTCTCGCCACCATTAGTGCTTTTTCGCAAGACGCGACCAAAGCCAAGCCAAAGCCACATGTTTCTTATGATGGACCGGCATTGGCGTTTGATTTTCCCGGCGTCAAGGTCGGTGTCGCCGAATACGAGGAAGGGCCTACTGGAACTACGGTGTTGTACTTCCCCACGCCAGTGGTAGCAGCGGTCGATGTGCGGGGCGGGGCGCCCGGGACAATCAACACCGACGGCTTGCGGCTGGCTTACGACGACCCGGTCGCGGGCGTCAATGCCATTGTGCTCTCGGGAGGCTCGGCCTACGGCCTGTCTGCTGCCACGGGAGTCGCCAATGCGCTCAAAGACGTTATTACCGACGCGGGGAATTTTGACGACGTGGCTGGGGTTTCCGGGGCTATCATCTTCGATCTCGGTGACCGCCGCTTCAACACCATTACTCCTGACGAGGAACTGGGACGAGCGGCACTAGCGAGTGCGCGTGCAGGCTGGTTCCCGCTAGGCGCACGCGGTGCCGGACGTTTCGCCATGCAAGGGTACTCCGGCATCACTCAGCACTCCGGCCAAGGAGCGGCGTTTCGGCAGTCCGGCGATACCAAGGTGCTGGTCGTCACCGTTAACAACGGCGGACTGGTCGTGGATCGCAAGGGCCAGGTCATGCGCTGTTCACACCCGGTGGATGGTCACTGCGGCTCTATCGCGGACGTAATCGCCGCACATCTGGCAACTGTGGGGAAGGCTAAACAAGCGCAGGCCGACTTCGGGCGCAAGCAAATAAACCCGCAAGGGCTCACTCGCAACACAACGCTCACGGTTGTCCTCACCAACAAGTCGCTGCCAATCTGGGCGCTGCAACGCCTCGGCGTGCAGGTACACAATTCCATGGCGCGCGGCGACCAGCCGATGGCCGAGGGCGACGACGGAGACACTTTGTTCACAGTGACCACGGGGAAGGTCGCGGGTGCCGTCATCAACGATACGGACATGGATGATCTTGGGATGCTGGCATCGGAAACTGCTTGGGACGCCCTTCTGGCGAGTCTCCCGCAGGTGCCGCCGAAGACGCCGCGCACCAACATTGTTGTCTCTCCGAAGGAACTCGACAGCATAGTCGCCAGCTATGCTTTTTCCTCTGACGCTATCGCGGTGGTGCGACGCAAGGGAACTGCGCTCGAAATCGAACTGACCGGGCATACTACATCAAGCAATTACCTTTCGGTGGGCAAACCTGCTCGGCTGACTCCAGTCGCCACGGACGAATTCGAAATTGCCGGGCCGCGAGAAGATCGCCTGCACATCGACCGTGACGCAACGGGAGCGATTTTAGGGATCACGATCAACCCCGGGCCGTGGGCGGTGCAGGCAACGCGGAGGTAATCCGAGTTCGCCGGAAGAGGTCGATGGTTCGAATTCATTCGGCCTACCATCGTTTTCAATCGCTTAGAGCGTACGCTGAGGTTCTCACGCACTTTTCTGCCTGTGATTCCCTGCCTGTATTGCTTGCCGCGACACCTCACTCCAAACTGACCGCCCATCGAGGGTAATCTAGCGTCACGCGGTAGTGCCGCAGAAAATCGTAGCCCACAATGCCCTGCAACTTGCTGCCCAACTCTGCGTTGAGCTGCGTCAGGAAGTCCGAAGCCGCCGCCGCCAAATTTCGTTGCTGGGCGGCGCCTACCGCCAGTGAGCTTACTTGCACTCGCGACACTGTCCCATTTCCCCCGCCAGCCGTCAGCTGCGAGATTTTCTCCGTAGCCAGTCCGAACCCTGCCGCCAGTTCGAGCGAGATCACTGTGCTGGACGCACCTGTGTCCAGCGCAAAATCGTATGGCCCCTTCTCATTCACAAAGACCGGCACAACCACGAGTGGATCCTCAGCGTTTGCCCACCGGAAAGCGATTTCGTGCTGGTCCAGTGCCCGCTCCGTGCCGCCAACGGGCCGCCTCAGCGTCAGCGCATTCGCGGCATAGTCCAGCGTCATGGCAAAGTGCCTCAGAAAGCTGTGCCCCAAGGCTCCATCCACTTGCGCGCCCATAGTCCGGCTAAGGAAACTCAAATCCGCAACGGAAACGGGAAGACTCTCGATCGTCTCCTGGCCCACGGTCAGGCAGGGCAACTGGCTCTGTACGAGAGTCATTTTTCCTGCTGCTCCGCGGCCCCCCTGCTTTTCCCCTCGCGGCAGTGCCAAGGCATCAGCCAATTCATTGGAGACCACCGTCGATGTCGCCCCGCTATCCAGCAAAAACGAATACGGGCCTCGCCCATCAACAAATACTGGCAGCAAAATCAGCGCCTGCTTGCTGCCCGCAAGTCGAAATGTTACCCATGTTTCACTGCTTGTCTGCATTCCCGTTCTCCTTCCGTTTTCTGTTTCTCCCTTTTTCCGCGCGCCGGGCGCGGCGTTTCCCCCTAAGTGTGACAAAATACCTGAGCGTCGGGATCTAGCTCTTCTTCGTCGTCCCTTGCGACCTCTTCGCACTACTACGCAGACTTTCCAGCGCCGTTTCCCGCAGTTCCCGCCGCAGCTTCTGAATCTCCGTGCTCTTCCGCCCAATCTTGTCGAACAGTTCCTGCTGCGACTTGATCCCCGCTCCCACCAGAAACGCCGACGCCTCCGACCGGCTCCCAAACAGGCCCGCTTCCACCAGCAAATCGAGCTGCTCCACTGCTTCGTTCCCCAGCCGCACCATCACCACATTGCCGCGCGGCACCTTCCCGCCAATGAACGGCTGCAGCCACTGCTGCAGCTCCGGCACTGCCGAAAGCGGTAAAGCTCCTACGTATACCTTGGGCTTGCGCGTCATATAATTACATGTAATTATCATACGTCGTAAGCGTTGTCAAGCGGATCTTTATTCGGGCACCCAGGGTCTTGGCGGCGTCCCAAGCTGGATTTAGACTTCACTAAACACTTCGTCGCTATGGGCATTTCGACGCGCGAACCACGGTGGCCCGCTTTCCTCGCCATGCTGTCAGCGGCTGGGGTTTTCTGGGCGCTGCCCGAGCCCCTTTCGCTGGGACCAGGCTGGCTGCTACTGGCGGTGATCGCCGTGCTTATGATTCCCATCGGGATCACGCATAGCCGCGGCTACTTCAAGATCACGCGCATCTTGACCTTCGCCGCGCTCGCCATGATCACCGTGGCGATGATCGCCGCGCTCATCTTCCTCATTCAGGGGATTCCCTCCCATCGTGAGATGCCCAGGGCGCTTTTACGCTCAGCTCTGGCATTGTGGATCACCAATATCCTGGTTTTCGCCTTGTGGTACTGGAAGCTGGATGCTGGCGGTCCCTTGGGCCGCGACCATGCTCGCTGCAAAATCGCCAGCGCGTTTCTCTTCCCACAGCTTGCGAGCGATCGCGAGGCTTACAACGGCTGGTCGCCGCAGTTTCTCGATTACTTATTTGTCGCGTTCAACACCAGCACCGCCTTTTCGCCGACCGATACCGCCGTTCTCTCGCGATGGGCTAAGCTGGCAACGATGCTGCAATCGCTCATTTCGCTGTCGATTCTCGTCCTTCTCGCTGCCCGGGCTGTGAACATTCTCTAAGGGGCGGCAAGTCGCGCCGGAGGGTTTGTGCTGTCAGCAAAATCCAGCCCGGTTTGCATTTACTGTATAGTTCCTGAGAAAGAGGATCGCCTCATTCGTGAAGAGGAAATATGCGGCTGCTGGTGAACTGGATTTTGAGCGCGCTAGCGGTGTGGATTGTCGCGCGTCTCGTGCCCGGGATTTCAGTCAGCGGGCCGATGGCGGCGCTGATTGCCGCGCTGGTGATCGGTTTCATTAACGCGACGATTGGGGCGCTGCTCAAGATCCTAACCTTCCCTTTGACACTGTTGACTTTGGGAATCTTCTGGTTTGTCATCAACGCGCTGATGCTGGAACTGGCTTCGGCGCTTCTCAGCCCGGGATTTCAAGTGCGTGGATTCCGCGCCGCCTTCGTTGGCGCGATCGTGCTTAGTTTGGTCAATATGCTTCTCAAATGGCTGGTGCATCCTCCGCGAGAGCGCGGCTAGATTGCAAACGCTTCCTTCTTTTTTCTACGGCTCAGGTGGCGGATGATTCCCGTCTGATGGATAACCGCTGGCAGTGTGCCCAGGCGGGCCTATGGTCCCAGGCATCGCACGGGGAGGATTCTTGGGCATTTCAAATCTGTAGACGGAATGCTCCATCCTTGCAATCAGGATGGCAGACCGCTCGATCAGGATGTTGGTTTGGCGGAGAATCTTGTGGCTGTTTCGGATGGCAATGGCAGTCTTGCGTATGATCGACCTCAACCTGCGTTGCTCGGCAGATCGGTCGAAGGACGTACCACGGAAATCACGGCCGCTTCGATACGGGTGCATGAAGTTCTTTCCTCATGGTAGAGGCGTGTTCGCGCATCTTGCGCGAAGTTCGCTTCATTTGATGAGCGAGGAGGCGGCAAGCTCGCAGCTTGTTTAGCGCTTGGTCGAGGCTCACCACCGGCTTGGAGTGATTTCCGCCCATGCGGACATTTTGGCCACTTCACGACCAGTTTGGCATCGGGTACTTACAGTAGGCGTGGGACCACGGAGTGATCCGGTCGGAGGGGAAAAAACCAAAATTATTCAGAGGTGCTGGTTAGCGCTTCATGAATTTTTTCAGAGAATCTGACCGACGATCCAGCTTCGAATCGTTATATAGCTTCTGCACATCAAAAACGATTTTAGCGGAGGGCATTATGTCTATTCGACCAATCAAGAGGTTCATCAAGTCGAAGCCTACCATCGAAGGAGCGGGAGTTCATCTGCGCCGCGCCTTTGGCTTCGGCAACACCAAGGATACCGACCCTTTCCTGCTGCTGGACGACTTCCGCAACGACGTACCCGAGGATTATCTGGCGGGATTTCCCTGGCATCCCCACCGCGGGATTGAAACCATTACTTACGTTCTCGCCGGCACCGTCGAACACGGAGACAGCATGGGCAACCGTGGCGCTATCGCCGCAGGCGACGTGCAGTGGATGACGGCGGGCAGCGGGATTATTCATCAGGAGATGCCCAAGGGCGATAAGTCGGGACGCATGCATGGGTTTCAATTGTGGGCAAACCTGCCGGCGGCTCTGAAGATGACTGCGCCGCGTTATCAGGAAGTAAAGTCCCCGGACATTTCTGAGATAAAAGACGATGACGGGACGCATGTGCGGGTGGTGTGTGGAACCTTCTGGGGAAAGAAAGGACCCGTGGATGGCATTGCGGCCGATCCGATTTATCTGGATGTGTCGGTGGCCCCGGGAAAGCGGAAGTCTCTGCCCGTGGAAACAACGCGTCACGCGTTTGCCTATGTCTTTGGAGGAAGCGGGAAGTTCTGCAATGCTTCGGGACCGCTGGCGGTGCCGACGGAGGCGGTGAAGTGGCTGGACACGACACCCCCAGTGGAAGCGGATAACCGCTCTCTGATTCTGTTCGATCGCGGCGATGAAGTTACGGTGCAAGCGGGAGAGGATGGCATTCGCTTCCTGCTGGTTTCTGGTAAGCCGCTCGAGGAGCCAGTTGCGTGGTACGGACCGATCGTGATGAACACGCAAGCGCAGTTGCGGGAAGCATTCGAGGAATTACAGGAAGGCAAATTCCTGAAGCAGAGCTAGCGGGACCATTCAGAACAAGGGTTGCTGAATCGTCGGCACGCGTCACTTCTTTCGTACTTCGAACGGCGGTATGAGCGGGCGAAATTTGGCGTTCTCTCTCTGTCTTGGCGGAAAGGGTGAAGCACTCGCGCAGCCAGGATTTGCGTTAACAATAATTGCGCGTACCTTACCGCTCCGAAGACCATGCCTCCCACAGCGTGTCGAACGATGCTTGGCCTTCGAAAACCACTGCCAGCCCGCTTCTAGTAAATAAATCCCTTACGCGCTGTTTGGGGTTGGCGATTTTCAAGCGGCATGCTGTCCTTCTAGCGTGCATGTAAATGCTCACCAGGGCTCCGAGACCGGCGCTATCGATTAAGTCGACATTCGTCAGGTCTAAAATGATGTGCTTGTCGGTCACCATGAGGTTGCGCAGAGTTTCCTCGAGCAAGGCGGAGGTCGACGGGGTAACCCGACCTGTTGCCCTGACAGTCGTCTCGGACGATTGCTTTTCAGTCTCAAGCTTCAACGTGGTAGGCCGAGGAACCGGGTTAGCAGTCATAAGCCTCCTTGGGATCGGGTGGCTGATCCGCGTTCGTGCCCTGCGCAGCGGAAAAATCCACGGTTCGGCGAAAGCGCCAAGAATATACCACAAAATCAGACCACGCCGTATGAAGGTACCCGTGTCCAGCGCCCGCCCGGCAGGATGACGAAACGCCCACCGAAAAGCGCGGTGGGTGTGGATGTCCCCGGAGGACCATGTCCAAACCCTTGCCGCGAGAGCCGAGGCAAGGATGAGCAGCAGCAATAGTTTAGAATTTTGTTGTCCGCCTGTGGGGGCGTTCTATGGCAAGACAAAGCGCCCGTGGTGTGATCACGCCAGGGGCTTCGGCGAAAACCTTGTCTGATGCTTTGCTTTCCAGCGATCTGTTGGAAGCGGTCCCCGACGCAATTGTTGCCGTCGATGGCGACGGAATCATTCTTCAGATCAATTCCCAGGTGCAGGAACTCTTCGGCTATGAACGCGATGAGCTGATTGGGACCAAGGTCGAGATGCTTGTACCGGAGAGGCTGCGCACTGAGCATCGCGCTCATCGCGCCAAGTTCGCCGCACATCCTAAGACGCGGCGCATGGGGGCCGAGCTTGAACTTTATGGGCGCAGAAGAGACGGGTCGCAATTCCCGGTCGAAATCAGCCTAAGCCCGGTGGCGGTCGACGGCCGAATTGTGGTTCTCAGCGCCATTCGCGACGTTAGCGAGCGGCAACGGATGGAGCGAGAGTTGCGGCGGGTAAGCGAAGAGATGCATCGCCAGACCGTGGAACAACTGGGAGAATACCGCTCGCGCCTGGCCTCGATTATCGATTCTTCCGAAGACGCAATTATCGCCAAGACGCTGGACGGAACGATTACCGCGTGGAATAAGGGCGCGGAGCACATTTACGGATATACGGCGGAAGAGATGATCGGCAAGAATATTTCCACACTGGTTCCCGCCGACCGGCCCAATGAGATTCCGGAAATCATGAGAAAGATTGTCCACGGGGAAAGCATCGAGCACTACGAATCTGTACGTGTCACCAAGGACAGGCGGCAATTGAATATTTCGATCACGGTTTCTCCGCTGCGCGATGCGACCGGCGAGATTGTGGGCGCCTCGGCCATCGCCCGCGACATAACCGCCCAGCGAAAAGCCGAAGAGCAGTTGCGGCAGTCTCAAAAAATGGAAGCCGTGGGCCGGCTGGCGGGAGGGGTGGCGCACGACTTCAACAACGTTCTGGGCATTATCAATGCATGCGCGGAATTTCTGCGGGACCGGATCGAGACTGGTTCCGAGCCGGCGGTTTATGTGGAGAACATCCGCAAGGCGACCGAACGTGGTGCGGCACTGACTAGGCAGTTGCTGGCCTTCAGCCGCAAACAGGTGGTTAAGCCGGTTCTGCTGGACATGAATGACCGGCTGAAAGAGATCAGCAGGCTGCTGCGGCCCCTGATGGGAGACGATGTTGAGATTGTCGTCAGGCCGCGATCAGAGTCGACGATCGTGGAAGCCGATCCTGGCCAGCTCGACCAGATCATCATGAACCTCGCCGTCAACGCCCGCGATGCTATGCCAAAAGGCGGGCGCTTCATTCTGGAAACTGATTTGGTCGAGTTTGACCAACACTTTGCCGATCAACACCAGCCGCTCAAACCCGGCAAGTACGTCATGCTGGCAGTGAGCGACAGCGGTGTGGGGATGGATAAGGCCACGCTTTCACGCATTTTTGAGCCTTTTTTCACCACGAAGGAACAGGGCAAAGGGACCGGGCTCGGCCTGGCGACGGTCTATGGAATCGCGCAACAAGCGGGCGGGCATATCTGGGTCTACAGCGAGCCGGGACAAGGTACGACTTTCAAGCTGTATCTGCCGTCCGCGGAAGATAAGCTGAAGGCAACACCTATTGCGCAGGCTGCCGAGGCCGCTCCCAAGCGGCTGGCCACGATTCTGCTGGTGGAAGATGACGAGATCATGCGCAGCCTGACCAGGCAGATGTTGAAAGAGCAGGGGTATACGGTCGTCGAGGCGAGCCATGGCAAGGCCGCACTGGAGTGGATGCAGGCCAATCACGCGCAGCCGATTGATTTGTTGCTGACCGATGTCGTCATGCCGGCCATGAGCGGACCTGAATTGGCAGAACGGCTGAGTGCGCTTCATCCCAAGCTGAAGATCATTTACATGTCGGGATATACGGGGGAGCTGATGGAGGCCAGCGAGCGGCTGAAACGCGGAATCCTGATCGAAAAACCGTTTACTCGGACGGCCCTGCTGAACACCCTGCATAAAACCCTGGGGTGAACTGAAGCAGTGGCGCGGTAATAGGGAAGCGAGCCAAAACCGCGATTTTCGCCGCGCAAAAAATACGCCCCATCGCGCGGCTCGCCCAGATTCTTCGCAGCGCAGAGGAGGCTTGCTCAGGATGACAATCAGCGAACTGAGGTCACGAACCTTTCGTGAGGCGGTCACAGCCCAGCGGTGATGACGATCACACAGTAACGGTGTGAAAAAACCCACAAGGTTACCATTAATCTGATTTAGCGGATCTGCGATCTTCCTGCCCATCCAAGACATAAGGCCATTGTTATCAGATACTTACCACAGCATCGGCGGTTTGACCCGACCATTCCTCTTGATGGCACAGAAGCTGCCTTTACCCCGGGTGTCGAGGAGGCAGTCATGGCCGCTCATGTGATTGATCAGAGGAATGCAGAGAAGACCTTGGGGAATCTTTCTGCCGCGGCAGTCGAGGCCCTGGAACAAGCCGCTTTAACCACTACCTATCCCACAGGGGCAGTGTTGTTTGCCGAATCACAGGCGCCCAGGGGGGTATTCATCGTGCGGCGCGGGAGAGTGAAGCTTTCGGTGTCGGGCAGTGACGGCAGGACCTTGATTCTAAGAATCGTCGAGGGGGGAGACATTCTAGGAGCGGCTTCAGTGATTGCCGGACGCGAATACGAAGCGACGGCGGAAACGCAGGAACCCAGCGAAGTAAGTTTTATCCGGCAGAGCGATTTGCTGCGCCTGATGCGGGGTAGTGGCGAGATTGCGCTGTGGGTGACGCAGCACTTGAGCTCGGACTACAACTGCACCTGCCGCGAAATTCGTGACCTGATGCTTTCGGATTCGGCCGGCGAAAAGCTGGCGCGGCTCATGGTGGGCTGGCTCGATCACAGCGGCGAAACGAAGCAGTCGGGACAGGTGAAGATGGCGCTGACCCATGAAGAGATCGGACAGATGATTGGAACGTCGCGAGAAACGGTAAGCCGGTTGATCGCCGGATTCAAGAAGCAAAATTTGATCCAGCAGAATGGCGCGACGCTGGTGATTCCGAACCGCATGGCTCTGGAATCTTTGATTACCGCCTAGGTTGCCCTCCGTTACGGGCTGGCCAACCAGCCGGCCCGCCCTCCCCTTCCAAATTTTCCGTTGAAACCGGGATGGCCTGTTTTTTATTCTTTGCGCGGTGGCAAAGGACGCGCGTCTGAGGTGGCCCGACACGCAGGAGCTGCGCCGGGGAACCGCAAAATTAACCGGAGACTGCCTCCGAGAAGAATGATTAAATTGCAGCGTAGCACTGTGGAGCAACCCGGAGGCGGACGATGGAGAAAGCGCGATCTTTTGCCATTTGTGCTTTCAACTTAGTCGCCTTTGGCCTGTTAGCATTTGCCATCGCCATTCTCGCCGGCGGTATCTGGAGTGCCCTGCTCGTCACCAATCTTCGTAGCAGCCCTGCACTGCCTTGGTCCGTTCCTGTGATGGCATTTCTGCTATGGCTGGCGTGGAAATATCTCGGCGGTATGGGATGGCCGCACAGCACTTCTGAAGCGCGACGCCGCTACCTGAGAGCCAACAGAAAATCCGGACAAATCTACCTGTGGGCATGGGTCGCGGGTGTTTTATCGGTGGTTGCGCTGGCTGGAATCTGGATCGTGCTTCTGCGATTGGTAAGGACGCCGCCCAACATTTTTTCTGACATGTCGCGCTATCCGCGAATCACCGTAGCGCTCATGATCCTGATGGGGTCGCTGGTTTCTCCCTTCATGGAGGAAGCTGGCTTTCGCGGATATTTCCAGGTCGTCCTCGAACGGGAGTTCCGCGCCCCACTTGCTGTCGTGATCTCGTCCGTCGTGTTCGCGCTCGCCCATGGACCGACCCAAGGCTTCCTGTGGCCCAAGCTCCTTTTCTACTTTCTCGTTGGTATATCATTCGGCGCCACAGCCTACCTCACCGATTCGACACTGCCAGCCATCCCTGTTCACTTCCTGGGGCTTGTTCTCTTCTTCACCGTGATCTGGCCACGAGACGCCGCGCGCCGGTTAGTTTTGGAAAGTGGGACTGACAACTGGTTTTGGATACATGTAGCACAGGCAATCATATTTACGATGCTAGCAGGCTGGGCCTTTCGACGGCTCGCCAAGCTGGGCAGCCGATCTTTAGACAAGCGCAGCTAGGTTGCCCTCCGCTCCGGGCCGGTTTGCCCTTTTCTCTTTCAGATTTCTCGTCGAGACCGAAGGCAGCCCGTTCTTTGTTGTTCGCGCGTTGGCAAAGACGCAGGGTCTGAGGAGCGAAGCTGCACGGCTTCGATTATGCCCGCCAGAAGCGATGCTGCTGAAGATTCGGCCGTGCCTCTTTCTGCAGATCGAGCGACGTGAACATGACTGGCTCGTGGTGTACCTGGGCCGCATGCTGGTTGATGGCGGTCGCGGCTTGAGTGCGCCGATTGCCGTTGCTCAGATCAAACTCGAAGGTGCACACACAATGGGGGCAACGAGTGCAGGTGAACTTCATGCCTCCCTTGATACGGACGATGGTGTAGAAGCGTTTCACAAGAGCCAGTGTAGTGGTTTGGCGGAGAAGGAAAAGTCACGGGCGGTGCAAGGCGAAGGTAACGGAGGGAGGAGTTTCAAAACGGGAATGGGAAACAAGCGGCGGCTGTGCTCGCGTCGGCATTGCTTTTCGCGGTTCCCAAGCGTCAGTTCTCTGTGGGCTCGACTTTTGACTTGGGCGGTGGGAGCGAACGCGCCTTGGGTTGTTTTGCACCCGGCACTCCTCCTGAGATTCCTCCGGATATGCCTTCCGTCGGGCCTCCCATGCGGGCGGCGCGGCGAATTTCGATGCCGTCGTGTTCGTTGTTGAGCACGATGTGCGATGTACCGCTGCCCACAGTGCCACTGGCTTGCGACTCGCGGTCGGAGTTTTCGATTTTGATCTCGCCAAAGTCGCTCTGAATTTCCCCGTCGCGCGTGCGCGCGTCGAGCTTAAATCCCGCTTTATCGGGAACGCTGAGATTGATGTCGCCACTGCGGCTGTCGATCTGAACATTGCCCAGCGAGCGCATGTTAACTTCGATGTCGCCATTTTCATTCTTGAGGCGAACGTCGCCGGAGACTTCTTCGAGGCGAATCTGTTTGGAGCGCGTGGTCAGATTCACAGGGCCGACGATCTGGTCGGCGTGAAGGTCGTCGGAGTCGAGGTCAAGTTCGCCATCGACGCGGGAAAGTTCGAGATCAGTACGCGAGGACTTAAAGGAAACGTTTTTGGCGATGCGCGCCAGTTTGACGCTCTCCTGAAATTCGCCGTCCAGTTGGGCAGACCCTTTGACATCGGTGATGGACACTTCGTTCAGACGGCCGTCGATATGAACGTCGCCAGTGATGTTTTCCACTCTGGCTGAACTTCTTTCCAGATTCAATTTGACGTTGCCGTTAACGTCTTCAACCGAGACGTCGCTGTGCTGATTGTTGATGTCGACTTCGCCATCGCGGCCAGTGACGGAGACGTCGCCGCGGCGGGAAGTGACCTGCAACTGCATCTTTCGCGGGATGGAGATATCGAGATCGGTCTCGACGGAGTGCTCACCCGCTGCTTGAGTTTTGGCGTCCAGAGTCAGCATGCCGCCGGTAGTGGTGAGCGTGGGCTTGGTTTCGGAATTGTATTTGTCGGCATCGCTCTGATTTTCCGCGCCCACACGCTTACGAACGGTAACGCTGATTTTATTATCGCTGGAGAAGCTGACACGCACCGCGCCGTGATCGTCGTTGACCCGCAGGATGTTGGTGGTTGATGGCAGGTCCTGTTGGAGATGATCGTCGTAGTTGTAGCTGTCGCCGAAAATATTATCGAGATCGTTGTCGTCGATGTTCAGGTTGTCGCGCAGTTCTCCCCAATTGAACCGCGAAGCTTGCGTGGCCGACAAGCCGCAGATGACGATAAAAATGATCAGAAAGACGCCCCCCACGCCGATGCCGCGGGCTTGCAGACCCTCACGCTGGGCCTGTTGATATTCGATTAGCTTGATGATGCCCCAGAGAATCAGCAGGGCGGGCCAGTAGTGGGCGAAAATCCTGCCCAGCTGATACCAGGAAATCGTGTGCATGTTGCCGAGCAGGAAGATGATGCCGAGAATGATCAGCACGACCGGCCCGGCGAACGAGCGGCGGTAACGGCGCGGAGGCGGACCATAAGGCGGAATCGGCGGCTGGCTCGGAGGCGGCGCAACGGGCGGAATGGTGCTAGACATTGTGCACCTCCCCGGAAGATGAAGTGGCGCCGGGCGAAGCCGGGGGCGGCGCCACCGGCGGAGTAGTGGGCGGCGGAGCGGCAGCTCGGGGCGCAGGCGGCAGCGGGCCGACGTGTCCGGCAGATGACGCGCTGCTCTGGATCAGCTTCACGATACCCCCTGCCAGCAACCACGCTGGCCAGGTGCGATCGATATCAGCCACGTCGGTGGTCTGAAGCAGCAAAAGGATACCGGTAACCAGCACCATGGATGGGCCCATGAGCCAACGCGTGCTGCACCGGCCGCATTGACACTTGCGGCGGGCCCGCTCCCAATTGCGGTAGAACATCCAGACGCCAAAGAAAACCAGAATCAGCGGCCAATAGCGATCAAAACCGTACTCGAAGATTCCCATCGTGTGCAGCAGGAAGAGAATGCCGAGTCCGATCAGAACCACGGCGCCCACCGGCATTTTGCCGCTGTCAAATCTCTCACCCATGCTGAAGGTCTGGCTCAGGCCCATGGGATCAGGCACAGGCTGGCCTGATTGCAGTGCATGAGCGGTACGCACCGCATCGATGATCTGGTAAACGTAGAAAAACGCGATGCCGAGCCCGAATAGCCAGTCCCAGCTGCCGGCGTGGTTGGCGCCGAAAATCAGCATGATGAAAATCACCAGATGGGCCAGCCCTTTGGCGTATTGCGAACAGTAGACTGCGCCCACGCCGAAGGGAAAGAATCCGGCGAGAATGCCGGCGACGGCGGGGTTCGGACCGGAACCGGTTCGCATCGGCGGCACGCCTCCGGCAGGCGGATATGTAGCCTGGACGTTGGAGGGAGGATATACATTCTGCGCGGGCGGGACGAAAGCGGCTGCCGGCGGGGGCGGAGCGGGGCCTTCGAGCCTGGCCGCGATGCACGACTCGCAATAAATCACGCCGCGAACGTCGCGCGTGCAGTTGGAGCAGAGCGCCTTGCCGCAGGTGCGGCAGAAGGCGACTGCGGCAATATCGGGATGATTGGCGCAGTTCATACGAACCTCCTGTACGTGGTCACCGACACTACAGGCAGATCCTGATTTAACGAGTGGACGACAGATGGACCCAGTGGCGCGCAGGCCAGCACAAAATGACTGTCGGGCTGGCTGTAGTTGCGCTCCTGCTTCTGCTCGGGCTGTTCAGTTGTGTCGTTCTTGTGCTCTTTCGTTTTCGCCGGTGCCGGCTCGGCGGGAGCGACGTCGCGCTTGAGTTGCCGCATACGCGACTCTACCTCGTAGACGAACCGGATGTTCTCGTAGTAGCGCACCACGCGGGCCTGCGTATTGTAATACGTGTGCCGAATGGCGGCCGGACGCAAACTGATCTGACGCAGATCCGAAGGTTTCACGCCCAACATGCTGAGGGCAACCGACAGTGAGAAGAATGCCATGCCGAACGACATGGCAAATCTCGGCTGCCGAACAGTTGCCCAAAGCGGCTGCAAGGCATCGGAAACCCATGCTTGCGCGCGCTCCCACAGCGGAAATTGCGCGGCGGCTATGCCGGCCTGCTGGCGTTGGGTGTCAACGCTCGTCGTGGATGCCAGAATGTTGTGGACCAGGCTGGCGGGAGGCTCCACCTCCGTGAGACCTTTCAGCCAGTTGCGGCCCGCCTCGACTTCGGCGAGCAGCGGCCCGCAGACGGAGCAAGTCCGCGCGTGGGCCTGGAAGGCGGCGAGCCGAGGGCCGCTCAGGACGCCATCGATGGCATCCGAAAGCAGGCTTTCGAACTCGGGGTGCTGCATTCCGTTTCTGGTCAGGTCTGGCATCACATCACCTGCCTATAGGTACGTTGTAGAAGGCGCGCGAGTTCCGCGCGGCCACGATTTATTCGACTTTTCACAGTTCCCTCCGGAACCTTCAAAACGCTTGCGATTTCACGATAATCGAAATCCTGTAAGTCCCTTAGAATCACAGCTTCACGGAGCTCTGGCGAAAGTTTCGCCAAGGCGGCGTGAACGGTTTCTCCGACCTCCCGGCTCTGCACGCGGGAGTCCGGCGGAGCCGAGTGGTCCTGAATTTGCTCGCTAAGCGGCTGCGCGTCTTCCTGGGCGGAAACTGGCGCATCCATCGAGTCGGTGAGACGGTCTTGTTTTGTCTTGCGGAAGTGGTCGACCAGCAGGTTTCGGGTGATGGTCGTCACCCAGGTGACAAATGCTCCTTTCGAGCTGTCGTAGCTCGATAGGGTGCGGTACATCTTGATGAAAACTTCCTGGGTCAGATCTTCGGCGTCGTCCGCCGATCCAGCAAAGCGGTAGCAAATGTTGTAGATGCGGCGGCTATACGTGCGAACAATTTCCTCCCAGGCAGCAGCGTCGCCCGAAACGCAGCGGCGGACTAGCATCGCAACTACCTGGATGTCTTCCAAATTCGTACCGCGAATGATGCCATTCCGAATCGGTCCAAAGGACCGGTGAGGAAGCTGCTTTTGCCTATACAGGCAACCCCACACAAGACAATACGGCGTTGTACGGCCGCAAGTTCGGCGCCGCTAGCGTCAGGCCTATCTGAAACAGGGCATTGTAGCAGTGAGGGATGTTCCTACTACGTCGGGCACAAGTAGTGTCGCGCCGCCGTTCGAGACGATTGCCGATAGAAAGCAGGTTGCACGCGGTTTTGCCGCTGCACCGGCCTCGAACCGGTGGAGTGGCAACACCTCAAAACTACTGCTGATCGAAGTAGCCGAGGCTCAGGCCACCCAAATCGTTTTCGATGAAGACACCCTGTGTGTCATCAACGAAATATCCGGTGAATTTGGTTCCACTGGTCCCCGGCGGAGTGATGACGAACACGCCATTGGTGGATGTGGCCGCATCGGAGGCGGAAATTGCAGTATTCGGGGCGAGCGGCAAGCCGAGAAGGCTCGGGTTCTCGTCGAGAAATCCGTTGAGAGAACCGGTGGTTCCGTTGGCGGTGATGACGCCGACCGCATCGGCTTCAACGGGAGTGCCCGAAGTGTTGGTTGCGGGCTCAGCAATATTGATTGCGTAGTTTCCACTGAACGAGCCGGTGGGGAAAGTCTGCGAAGCCTGCTGTTCAGCCGGACCGGCGAGCCAATCAGAGCTGTCCATGGAGATGACGAGGGCCTCGCCGTCGCCGGTCAGGTAGAGCTGCAAGGCGTAGTGGAAGGTGGAGTTGTCGGTGACGTTGGTGAGAGTTACGCGGCCGGTGCCCCCATCAGCGCCAACGCCGGGTCCGTCGATGGTGTAACAGGGCGATTTCGCCGTGCCCGAAGCGCAGGCAGTAGTTTCGGGCATCAGAACGTTTCCGCCTTGCGGCGGATTGGCAGAGACTTGATCGTTGAAACTGGCGTTGCCAGTCACGCTGTTATCGGCATTGAAGGCAAGCACGCCGGCCACTTGATCGGGGCCGAGGCTGCCGTTCGAATTGTTGTCAAATCCGCTCATGCTGAAGATGTAACTGCCGGAGATGGCGTTGAACGTGCCAGTGCCGGTTTGGGCGAGCGCGGTGCCGCCAGCGATCGATCCGAAGCCGGGGGGACTGGCAGAGAGTTCAGCTTGCCAATTTTCGACGAGGCGGATGTGGCCGGAGTCGACCATGTAGCCCTCGAGGATAATTTGCGGAACGCCGGAAGATACGCCTGGATTCAGCGTGAAGGTCACAAAACCCGAGGCATCGGGACCGCTGACGGAACTGGTGGTAAACGGCTGCTCAGGAGAAAGAACTCCGTTGCCGCTATCGTTGAGATCGAAAATGCTGCCGGTGCCAGAGATCGCGCCGGCGCTGTCGACGTTAATTACGCCTCCCATTGAGAACGGCAGAGCAGTCGTGGGATCGCTGAGGTTGGGAGTCCAACCAGCGTCGAAGAAAGCGTAGCCCCCGGATGGGGCGGGCAGAGAGGTTGACTGGAGATCGAGTTCGCCGCTGGAGCTTGCCCAGGTGTCGTACTCGATGAGCAGACCTTTGGAACTCGAAACCAGAGAGGCGTCGAGAGTGACAGAGCCCGCGCCGTTATTGATGTAGGAGTCGGTGAACTTGAGGGTAACAAACAGGTTGCCGTCTGCGGGGTTGGGCGTGACGCTGCCACCGGTAATTGCCTCTTTGGAAGCGACGGTGGTGAAATCGGAAAAATCCTGCTCGCCGGTGGTGATCGCGCCCTGGCTGTTGACAGTGAATACGCCGGCGTACCAATAGGGGCTGGGCCCGTTGGGGCTGTTGTCAGTTCCAGTGAGAGAGAAAACATAGCTGCCCGCCGCCAGAGTTGACGGAGCGCCGGAGTTGTTGGTCAGACTAAAGGCGGCCTTGGCCGAGGTTCCAGAAGTCGAAGCGCCGATGGAGTAACTACCCGCGGTTGTGTTTGCGGTGCAGGGCGTAGACGTGGCTACCCCGTTGGCGTTGGTCGGATCGGTCTCTGTGTTCTTGTTGTTGGCAAAAATGCAGCTGGGGCCCGACGAGGGAGCCGTAAACGTGACCGAAGCCCCGCTAGCCGGCGAGCCGTTGGATGTCACAGTGGCGACCAGCGGATTGGCGAAAGCCTTGCCGACGGTGGCACTCTGTCCGTTGCCGCCGGTGGCAGCGATGCTGATGTCGGGACTGTTGCCGGTTACGGGATTCGTCGAGCTTGAACTGCATGCGATCAGCGAGGCGATAGCGCCTAGACTGAGGAACAGAACGATCGATTGACGGAGGGTCACCGCGCACCTCCGTTAACCTCTGGCTGCAGTAGGCTCTCTTTGCTACGAGCCGCGGTGCGCGGAGGTAAAGGCCGCACAAGGTAACCGCGTTGGTTGCGAAGGATAACGATGCGGCCGTCGATTGTGATTTGCCGGGCCAGCAGATACTGTTTGCCGTGGGATTCGTGCAGCGCTCCAATGATCTGGAGCATCATGCCCGCGTGCAGGGCATCGATGGTTCCTTTGGTCAGGAACGGGCCGAGATGGGCATCGAACATGCCTTCGGGGGCAGTCACCACTAAATGCAATCCATCGGGAGTTCCGCGAGTGGAAACCACTTCCTGGACGGTTGCCTCGATGGTAATCTCATGGGCCTTGTCATAAGAAAAATCCCAAGGGTACGGAGTTCCATTTGCTGGCTGGGCGGCGAATGAATTGGCTGCGGCGGCAAGAAAGACGGTTGCCAACAGCAGAACCGGGGTCAACTGTGATGGCTGGGGCAATCGACACCTCATGCTTCACTCCTTCGGAGTTGGTTGGAGCGCTTCGGTTACAAACTGCGATCAGACACAACGAGACGGAAGAGCAATGCCGAGCTGGAAGAAACCTCCGCTTCGCAGCGGGGCATCTCCCGCAATATTGGGGTGGCGAGAGACGTTGGCGGAATTATGGACTGAGATGGCGAACCCGGTCAACCGCAAAAGGGCAGGCGGGCTAAGCGTGCTCAAACGGAGACCAGGCGGGATAATCTTTCCGCCAGCCACATCTTGATGAGCGACTGCCGGGTTACGCCAAGACGCCGCGCCTCGCGGTCGAGCGAGGCGACCATCCATGCAGGAAAATCGACGTTGACTCGCCTCGGATCCGTAGCCGTCCGGCGCGCCTTGCTGAGATCGAGATGATGGCTAATGTTTTCGCCGGAATCGAACTTGCGGTCAAATGTTTTCGCTTTCATAAATCTCTATTTCCTCCGGGCGGGAGCGGGCGAACGGAGATCGGACGGATGTTTTCGTTTCGCCGTGTAAAGACCGCCGACCAGTGCCCGCCATATTCCAAAACAGGCGAAATATAGTATAGCAAAGGTATAAATATTATACATACAATAGATATCGGGCTGTTTGAAGTTATCGGGCGAGGGTCCAAGGAACCATGCTGGACAGATTCAAAACGGCCTGCCACTGAAAAGGACAGCAACCCGCGCGGTTACTCGCTGGTGAAGTAATCCACGGTCACGGGGTTTTCGAACAGCGAATAATCGCGCGTGACCACGGTGATGCCGCTGTCGGTGACGAAGTAGCGGGAGCGGTCGGCTTCGGTGTCATAGCCGATGGTGGTGCCTTCGGGCAGGTGAACGTTGCGGTCGATGATGCAGCGCCGGATGCGGCAATGGCGGCCGACGGCAACGTGCGAAAAGAGAATCGAGGAGTCGACTTCCGAGTAGGAATTGACGCGCACGTCCGGTGAGATCACAGAATTCTTGACCGTGCCGCCGGATATGATGCAGCCGTTCGAGACAATGGAATCGAGGGCCGTGCCCATGCGGTCTTTTTCCGCAAAAACAAATTTGGCGGGCGGATATTGCCGCTGGTGCGTGCGGATGGGCCAATCGTGATCGTAGAGATTGAAGATGGGCGAGACCGCGACAATGTCCATGTTGGCGTCGTAGTAGGCTTCGAGCGTGCCGACGTCGCGCCAGTAAAGTGCTTCTTTTTTGTTCTCGTCGATAAAGTCGTAGGCGAAGACGCGGTAATCGTTGACCATGCGCGGCAGAATGTCTTTGCCAAAATCGTGGCTGGAGCCTTGATCTTCGGCGTCTTTGAGCAGGAGGGGAATCAGCACATCGGCATTGAACAAGTAAACGCCCATGGAACCGTCGACCTTATTAGGATTCCAGGGCGAGCGCAGTTCGGTTTTGTTGGGTTTTTCTTCGAAGCCGTTGATGCGGCCGTCGCGGTCGACATCGACCACGCCGAAGCGATGCGTTTCCTCAGGATCGATCTGAATGGTGGCAAGGGTGACGTCGGCGGCCGAGTCGAGGTGCTGCTTCATCATCTTGCCGTAGTCCATCTTGTAAATGTGATCGCCGGAGAGAATCAGAACGTATTTGGGTTGCTCCGAGCCGATGGAGTAAATGTTCTGGTAAACGGCGTCGGCGGTACCTTGATACCACTGATCGCTCACACGTTTCATGGGAGGCAGGACTTCGATGAATTCGCCAACCTCGCGGCCGAGAATATTCCAGCCTTCGCGGATATGGCGGTTGAGTGACAGCGCCTTGTATTGGGTGAGAATGTAGACGCGGCGAAGGTCAGAGTTGAGGCAATTGGACAATGTGATGTCGACGATGCGATAGATGCCACCGAAGGTGACGGCGGGCTTGGCGCGATCGCGGGTAAGAGGATACAGGCGTTCTCCAGCGCCGCCAGCGAGAAGAACTCCGAGGGTGTCTTTCATCGAACTACTCAAAAACAGGTAGATGGTAGCACAGCGGCAGAGGTTGGCGAGGAAGGCTTAACCTCCAGCGCCGTCTGCCGTTGCCACTCGGGCGTTGCTGGTTTTGGCTTTGCAAGCAGGAGTACTATCTGACCTGCAACTGCCTGAGAGGCACGAATGTCACGTTCCGCTCTCCGCTATTGTTTTCTTTCTGTGATCGGCTGAGCGCAGCGGCCAAATCGCACCGGCTAAAGACGCGCCGAAGCAATAGCCGGAACCATCAGGAGTGGAACGCTGCGTTTGCGATGCCGGCGCTAGAGATCGAGAGGCCAGGAATCTATTTTTCTTCTTCGATCTTGATACGCAGAGACTTCAGGAACTTGAGATCCTGATCGTTGACCTTGAATTCGCCGTTGGCGGGCAGAGTTGCGACGATGGAGGTTTTATTAGGAGTTTTTTCGCCTTGCTTGCTGACGCCGATGGTGGCTTCGAGGACGAGGAAAATGTCGTAACCGCCCTCTTTGATGCGGGAGACGACCTCAGCAATCTGGTCGGAGTCGGAGAGCGACTCGTTGATGGCTTCGCCAAGTTCCTTCATGAGCTGTTTGAGCTGCTGATCCACGTGTCCCCCGATCGTCGACGGCACTATCTTTCTTCGTAAACCTGCTTTCTTCTTAGATGCCTGCGGCCCGGCTGAAGGCCCATGCAGCATCCAGCATACCGCGTCATTGTAGCGCCGAAGACTGTTAAAATCGAGGCCGTGAGCAATGTTTCTACCGCACAAAAGATAGGGGTGGTGGCGCGGGTTGCGGCGCAACAGGCGGGGCGGAGCCGCATTGTGCGAGGGGTCTCGCGGGCGGTTTCTACGACCGGGCGCGCGCTTGGCCGGGTGCTGCACCAGTTGTGGCTAGAGGTTACGGGCTTTATTTTCCTGGTGATGGCGGCAAGCGGCGGAGCGGCCTCGGCCCATGAGTATGCGAAATTTCACGCAGGCAAAGCGGGCTTTGGCCGGGTTATGGCGGCAAGCTGCTTTACGCTGGCGTTTGCATGGTTCGGCGTCAGCTCATTCTGGAGGGTGTGGCGTAAGAGTGGCCGTAACGTAAAGGGATGAAATGCTTCAGATTGTGCCGGTTGCTGAAACTTGCCCCACGGGTTTTCTGATTCCGTAAGTTGCCGCACTCCCGCTCGAATCGATTCGGAAGAAAAATTGCTCGTAAAACCCAGGCCGTTCGTGTTGACGAGGATTTGAATCAATGGCGAGCAAGATGAAAGACGCTACGCATTCTGCCACGAAGGAAATTGAGACTTCATCGCATATTCCAGTAAATCCGCTCTACACTCCCGCAGACCTTAAGGGCGTGGATTATGAGAGCGAAGTTGGCTATCCCGGCGAATATCCGTTTACGCGGGGCGTGCAGGCCACGATGTACCGCGGCCGTCTTTGGACCATGCGGCAGTATGCCGGCATGGGGGATGCCGAGGAGTCGAATAAGCGCTACAAATATTTGCTGGCGAATGGGACCACCGGGCTTTCGGTGGCGTTCGATTTGCCGACGCAAATTGGAATGGATTCCGATCACGCACTGGCCGCGGGCGAGGTGGGCAAAGTTGGCGTGGCGATCGACTCGATCGAAGACATGCAGCGTTTGTTTGACGGCATCGATCTGACCAAGATTTCGACCTCGATGACGATCAATGCGACGGCATCGATTCTGCTTGCACTGTACGTGGCCGTAGCGAGGCGGCAGGGGGCCGATATTCGCAAGCTTTCGGGTACGGTGCAGAACGATGTGCTCAAGGAATACATTGCGCGCGGGACTTATATTTATCCGCCACATCAGGCGATGCGCGTGATCACCGACATGTTCTCCTGGGCGAAGGAGAACGTGCCGGAGTGGAATACGATTTCGATCTCCGGTTATCACATGCGTGAGGCAGGATCGACGGCGGTGCAGGAAGTCGCGTTTACGCTGGGAAACGGAATGGCGTATGTAGAGGCGGCGGTTAAAGCGGGGTTGGATGTGGATCAGTTTGCGCCGCGGATTTCGTTTTTCTTTAACGCGCACAACAATTTCCTTGAGGAAGTGGCGAAGTTCCGGGCAGCGCGGCGTATGTGGGCGCGCATTATGCGCGAGCACTTCAAGGCAAAGAATCCAAAGTCGTGGATGCTGCGCTTTCACACGCAGACAGCCGGGTCGACGCTGACCGCGCAGCAACCGGAAAACAACATTGTGCGCACGGCGATTCAGGCGCTGGCGGCGGTGCTGGGCGGGACACAGTCACTGCACACGAATTCCTATGATGAGGCGCTGGCGCTGCCGACCGAACAGGCGGCGCGCATCGCGCTGCGCACGCAACAGGTGATTGCGTATGAAGCGGGCGTGGCGCAGACGATCGATCCGCTGGCGGGATCGTATTATCTTGAGTCGTTGACCAGTGAAATCGAGAAGCGGGCGGCCGAGTATCTGGGCAAGATCGAGAACATCGGCGGAATGCTGAAGGCGATTGAGCGAGGATTCGTGCAGCAGGAAATTCAGAATGCCGCTTACGAATACCAGCAGGCGGTGGATCAGGGAGAGTCGATTGTAGTGGGCGTGAATAAATTCGAATTGCAAGAAGAAAAGCCGATACCGATTCAGCATATCGATCCGGCGCTGGAGACGAAGCAGGTGGAGCGAGTGCGGTCTTTACGGGCGAAACGCGACGCGGGGCCGTGGAAAGCGGCGTTGAATGCCGTGGAGCAGGCGGCGCGCTCGGGGCAGAACGTGATGCCGCGAATTCTGGCAGCAGTGGAAGCCTACGCGACCGTAGGCGAAATCGCCGACGCGATGCGGAGAGTGTTTGGGGAGTACCGGGAAGCGGTGGTGGTTTAAGTCCTCATCGGTGCTCTTTTGTCGCCGGTTAATCGGAGGTGTGGTAGTCGCAGGCGGTGCGGCAGGGTTCGCAGTACATGAGCCCATCCTTGCAGATGCGAATATCGAGCTGTGACTGGCAGAGAACGCAGAATTTATCGCACTCGCACTTGTCTTCGGGTTTCTCGCACTGGGCGCAGTGGAATTTGGTGGAACTGGTTCCGGTGGACATACAAACAAGCTAACGCGTTGCGCAGGGATAGGAAATGTGCCGTTGGTAACGTGGATAACTGCGTTTCCTGAGTCCGGAATCGCTTTCTTCCGTGCCCTATAATTCTGAGCAATGACCTTCGAACAAGCGGTGGATGGAGCGGAAGTTCTCGCACACAGCGGGAATCCGGGGGTGAGTAGTGTGGAGTACGACTCGCGGCGGGTAAAGCCGGGAAGTTTGTTTGTGGCGATGCGCGGGGAAGCGAGTGACGGCAATCGATTTATCGATCAGGCGATTTCGGCGGGCGCGGTTGCGGTGGTCACCGATTCGGCGGCGGAGAAGCCACGGGCCGGGGTTGCGTGGGCAGTTGTACCGCACGGCAGACGGGCGCTGGCGAGGATCAGCGCGAATTTTTATAAGAGGCCGGCGGAGCGGCTGGCGATTACAGGGATTACGGGAACAAATGGGAAGAGCACGACGGCGTTTCTTCTGGAATCGATTTTCAAAGCGGCCGGACGGAAGTCGGCGCTGATCGGCACTATTGAATATCATGTTGCGGGAAAAATCTTGCCTGCTCCGCACACCACGCCAGAGGCACTGGAGCTGAATCAGATTCTTCACGAGGCGCTGGCCCACGGCGCCACGGAAACCGTCATGGAAGTTTCTTCCCACGCGCTGGCACAGGAGCGCGTTTTCGGCGTGCCGTTCGATGTAGCTGTGTTCACGAACCTGACGCGCGATCACCTCGACTATCACCAAACCATGAAGGATTATTTTGCCGCCAAGCGGGTGCTATTTGAGGGATGCGGGACCGATCCGCCGCGAGCGGTGGTGACGAATGTCGACGATGAATACGGAGCCGAGCTGGCCCACTTCAGCCGCAAGCGCAGTGCGGTGGTTCTGAAGTATGGATGGGAGCGAGGAGACCTTCACGCGGAAAGAGTAGAAACCACAACCCGCGGTACACGCTTCGATCTGGCGACACCGGAGGGGAAAATTGCGGTGTTTTCGTCGCTGATTGGGCGGGTAAATGTTTACAACATTCTGGCGGCTGCGGGGGCGGCTTATGCGAGGGGATGTGTGGAGCACGCGATCGCGGAGGGAATCGACGATTTGGCGTGCGTTCCGGGACGATTTGAACGTGTGGAATGCGGACAGCCTTTTACGGTGGTGGTCGATTATGCGCATACGGATGACGCTTTGCGGAATTTGACCACGCTGGCGCGGGAGTTGGTGTCTGGCACGAACGGCAGAGTGATCACATTGTTTGGTTGCGGAGGCGACAGGGATCGGAAGAAGCGTCCGCTGATGGGCGAAGCCGCCGGGCGAGGCAGTGATTTCGTAGTGCTGACGTCGGATAACCCACGAAGCGAAGATCCCGTGGCAATTATGAACGATGCGGTCGTGGGAGTGCAGAAAAGTGGAGTGAAATACGCTGTCGAGCCGGACCGAAGAAAAGCGATCGCGCTGGCGATCAGCGAGGCGCGGCCGGGAGATATTGTGCTGCTCGCAGGCAAAGGGCACGAGAAAGTACAGATCGCTCGTGAAGGAGCAACGCCGTTTGACGATCTGGAAGTGGCGCGAGAGGCGATGCGGGCCGCGGGATTCGACTGCCAGGCGGCACAGGCAGGAGCGCGGGGATGAAGCTGGAGGTAAACAAAATTGCCGGGCTTATTTCCGCCTCAGGAGAATTCGGAAACTCTGATGTGGCGCACGGGTATTCAATCGACTCGCGAACTGTCGCGCCGGGAGACCTTTTTTTTGCGGTGAAAGGCGAACGGCTGGATGGGCACGATTTCGTGGAACAGGCTCTGGAGAAAGGCGCAGTTGCGGCGGTTGTTCGCGGAGACCGCCTGAGCAGATTTGGACAAAAGAGGCGATTACTGGCAGTCGAAGACACGCTGGTTGCATTGCAGACCTTGGCTATGAAGGTGCGCAGGCTATGGGGAAAGCCGTTGATTGGAGTGACGGGATCCGCGGGAAAAACGACCACCAAAGAAGCCATTGCGCAGGTGCTGATCAGCACGCGCCTGCGCGTGCTGAAGTCGGAGGGGAATTTCAATAATCATTTCGGTTTGCCGCTGATGCTGCTGAAGCTGGAGCCCGAGCACGATGTGGCGGTGATCGAGATGGGCATGTCGCACGCAGGAGAAATTCGCGCACTGGCGAAGATTGCGCAACCGGAAATTGGCGTGGTGACGAATGTTGCCCCGGTACACCTGGAATTTTTTGATTCGGTCGCGGCGATTGCGCGAGCGAAGTATGAACTGGTGGAATCGCTGCCAGGCAATGGAGTGGCAGTGCTGAATGCCGATGATGAGTATGTCTCGCAGTTTGGGCGAGACTTCAAAGGCAAGGTTGTGATGTATGGAACCGCAGCGACGGCGAATGTGCGAGCGGAAAATCTGACTTCCCTTGGGACGGTGGGAACGGAGTTCGATGTGGTGGTTGGAGCTGCGCGAGTACGTGCGCGACTTCCACTGGTGGGAAAACATAATGTCCTGAATGCGCTGGCGGCGGTTGCCGTTGGAGTGGAGCGCGGGTTGCACCTGGCCGAAGCAGCGGCGGCGCTGGCAACGCTGGCTGCTGCCGACAAACGCGGGCAGGTTGTTCAGATCGGCAACATAACGGTGATTAACGATTGCTACAATTCGAATCCAAAGGCCCTCGAAGCAATGGTGGATTCTTTGGCAGCGATGCCTGCACGCCGGCGTATTGTTGTGGCCGGCGAGATGCTCGAACTTGGACCTGCGGCAGAGGACATGCACCGTCGCGCAGGCCGGCACATTGCGGAGAAAAAGATCGATGTGCTGTTGGGCGTACGCGGGCTCGCGCGGGCGATGGTGGAAGATGCCAGGAAAGCTGGCGTTTCGGCGGAATTCATGGCGACGCCGGAAGACGCCGGCAAATGGCTGGCGCGCGAGGCGCGGGAAGGCGATGTGGTTCTGCTGAAAGCTTCGCGGGGCGTGAAGCTGGAGAAAGCGCTGGAGACATGGAAGGCAAGGCTTGGATGATTTTCCACCAAGGAGTCACAGAGACACGGAGAAAAATGGAGGGTTTAAGCCGTTACGGATCTGATGCAGTGGTTTGGCATTCTCTGTGACTCGTTGTCTCCGTGACGATTCCGGTTTTCACGCAGAAATGTTGGAGTGGGACGGAGGCTGATTGCTCTACTGGCTGTTGTATCTGAAGCTGCAACATTATGTTCCGCCGTTCCGCATCTTCCGCTATCTCACGTTTCGCACCGCCTTCGCCAGCCTGACCGCTTTATTCACCGCGCTGATCGTGGGGCCGCTGGTCATCAGCCGTTTGCGGGAATTTCAAATTGGACAATATATCCGCGAAGAGGGCCCGAAAGCGCATCAGAAAAAAGCCGGAACGCCGACCATGGGCGGGCTGCTGATCGCCATTGCCGTTGTGGTGCCGACATTATTATGGGCCGATCTGAGCAACCGCTTTGTGTGGATTGCCGTCTTTGCCACGTGCGCGTTCGCTGCCATCGGGTTTACCGATGACTATACAAAAGTCGTGCACCGCAGGAATCTCGGGCTGACGGGGAAGGCTAAGCTAGGCCTGCAAATCGCGACCAGTATCGTGATTGCAGTGATGCTCATTGCAATGCAGACCTATGGAATGTATTCGACCAAGCTGATTGTGCCGTTCATCAAGCAATTTCATCCCGATCTGGTGGTGCAGAGCTGGGAGCATCTCACACATTTCTGGCCGCTGGCATTTTTGCCCTTTATCGGATTTGTAGTGCTGGTGATCGTGGGATCGAGCAACGCGGTCAATCTGACGGATGGCCTGGATGGACTTGCCATCGGCTGCACTGTAATCGCTGCAGGCGCGCTCACCGTTTTGACTTACGTAAGCGGCCACGCCACGTTTGCAACCTACCTGGAGATTCCGAAAATGCCGCAAGTGGGTGAATTGACGATTTTTTGCGGTGCGATGGTAGGCTCGGCAATTGGGTTTCTGTGGTACAACGCCCATCCAGCCGAAGTGTTTATGGGCGACGTAGGATCGCTGGCGCTGGGCGGCGCCATCGGCACGGTGGCGGTGATCATCAAGCAGGAATTGCTGCTGCCCTTTATCGGTGGCGTGTTTGTGATTGAAGCCGTATCCGTGATTCTGCAGGTGGGTTCGTATAAGCTGCGCAGGAAGAGAATTTTCAAGATGGCGCCACTGCATCATCACTTCGAGCTGATGGGCTGGTCGGAGTCGAAAATTATCGTGCGTTTCTGGATTGCGTCGCTGGTGTTCGCGTTGTTCGCGCTGACGACGCTGAAATTGCGATAAAAATTTTACCACGGAGACACAGAGGCACAGAGAAAGGCATCATGTTGTTTCCTCTGTGCCTCTGTGACTCTGTGGTCAAGCCGGTTTTGCATGGATCTTGCGAACAAACGCGTCCTGGTCGTCGGCCTCGGCAAGTCGGGGGTGGCGTCGGCCCTTTTTCTGAAAGAGCACGGAGCGCAGGTTACGGTCTCCGACACCAAAAGCGGGAACGAACTGCGCAATGAGATTCCCGTTCTGCTCGATCATGGAATTACGGTCGAAACCGGCGGCCACGGCGAACGAACCTTCCGCGGGCAGGACCTGATTGTTGTGAGTCCGGGTGTTCCGGTGGATGCGCCGTTGCTGGTGCAGGCGCGGTCGCAGGGCGAGCCGGTGATCGGCGAAGTGGAGCTGGCGGCCCAATTCTTGCCGGGACGGATCGTCGCCATTACGGGATCGAACGGGAAGACGACGACGACCACATTGGCCGGGGAGATTCTGACCGCCGGAGGTTTGCCGACGCTGGTGGGAGGAAATATCGGCACGCCGGCGATTTCGCTGGCGGGCCGCGCGACTGTGCAAAGCGTGATCGTTCTGGAAGTTTCCAGCTTTCAACTGGAAACCATTCAGACATTCCATCCGAAGATCGCCGTGGTTTTGAATGTGACGCCCGATCATCTGGACCGGCATCGCACACTGGAAAAATATATCGACGCGAAGGCGCGAATCTTCGAGAATCAGCGGGGCGATGATTTTGCCGTGCTGAATGCCGATGATCCGACTTGCGTGAGCCTGGCGCGGCGCACTCGGGCAAAGGTGTTCTGGTTCAGCCGGCAGAAGGAGGTGCAGGAAGGAGCGTGGGTGCGCGAGGGCGCCATTCTGTTCCGTAACGTAGATCGGCAACACGAGATTATGTTGGCTTCCGAAATTCCGCTGAAAGGTGCACACAATCTGGAAAACGTTTTGGCTGCCGTGTGCGCCGGCGCACTCATGGGCTGTGCAGCGGAAAAGATCCGGCAAGCGGTACACGAGTTCAAAGCGGTCGAGCACCGGCTGGAGTTTGTAGCGACCATCCGGGGTGTGGATTACTACAACGATTCCAAAGCCACCAACGTGGATGCGACCATCAAGGCGTTGGAGTCGTTCCCCGCGAACATTCACCTGATTCTTGGCGGAAAGGACAAAGGCAGCGACTATAGCGTTCTGAACGACTTATTGAAAAAGCGAGTGAAGCACGTCTATACGATTGGCGCGGCGGCGGCGAAGATTAAGTCGCAGATAAAAAACGTCGAGGTGGTGCACGCGGAAACGCTGGATAATGCAGTTCGCAAAGCCGCCGCTGCGGCCACAGCCGGCGATGTAGTGCTGCTGGCGCCGGCGTGTGCGAGTTTCGATCAGTTCAAGAGCTATGAAGAGCGCGGGAAACTGTTTAAGGAGATGGTGCGAAACCTGGCAAATGCGTAGGCAGGTGTGAGAGCGCAAGTTCTCTATGATGCAAGATGGCGTTGAAAGCGGCGACTGATCCAATAGCCGCCGATGGCGGCGATGATCAGAGTAAGAATACCCACACGAACCACACGCCTGCGAATGGTTAGTAAAAGCTCAAATTCCTCATCCATGGGACGCGCAATGCTGAAGATGTAATCGTGTCCCGAAACCTGCATGTGTTCGCTGACGATGCGGAAATGATCCGAACTGGATCTGTAGTTGTCGTAGGCCGGCCGATCGAGCCCACCGGGAGTAATCGTGGGCAGATGGTATTGCTCATAGAACTGCGAACGGTAGATCAGGTTGCCATGCAGATCGACAATCTGCACGCGGTCTTCCGCGTACTCCGCCTTGTACTTCTCTCTGAGTTGCGTCTGCAGCTCGGCAGCGGATAAGTCGCTGCGTGAGTCGATCCATCGCCGGAGATCAATCGCCTTGCCGTGCAAGTCGGTATCGGCGATGTCCAGCAGAGTGGTGCGCGCCACGCCAAACAATCCCGCGCCCAGAATCAGCGCGCCGAGAGCGAACACTATCAGGTACCACAGCGAGAGGCGCAGAGCAATGAAGCGCTGGCTCACGCGTGCTCCACGACGCACGCGCAACCTTGCACTCTTCCGCTCCGCGTCAAGATGTAAGCAGTGATTGTGAGGCCCGTTTTTGCTCTGGATTGGAGGTGGAGCATTACCGTGGCGCGGGCAGATTACTGCTCCAGCAATCTGCCAGGATCAGCCAGGCGCCCAGCCTGCGCCACACCTTCATGTACTTGCCACGATCGGCGCGGATGGTGCCATCGCCCTGACGAATAGCCACGGTGTAGCGGCCGATTTCCATGGCGAGATCGCCTGAGCACTCGACGCGAACCGTTTCCAGGCGAAGATCTTCGTATCCGGACTCGCCAATCTGGCGCAGCACCCGCTCCACGTTCTTGGGCCCGTAGGCAGGATCGTAGTGCGGCATCATGAACGTGCCATCCGGTGCGAACAGAGAGGCAGCCTGGTCGTAGTTGCCGGTATTGAAATTAGTGACGAAGTCTTGAGCGAGATTCTGGATCAGCGACTGGGTATCCAGGAACGGACGCGAGTCCGCCAGGGAGCTCGAATAGGGCCGATACATCTACTACCTCCTGGGGGAAGGCCAAGAGCCGCATCCACGGCCAGATGGAGGGGCTCTCAACTGCACCGGCATTCTAGCGCAAAAAGGTCTGTGGATGGAGAAAGAATTGTGGAAAAAAATTTCACCGAGCGGACGGACGTGCCCGGCAAGCATTTTTCCCTTGTACGCAGCCCGGTTCCGGTTCTAATGTTGCAGCATTGATGGCGAAGCCAGACTTCCGGATCAGGGGCGCGGAATCGCCCAGTGAAGGTACGCAAACCGCCCTCCCCGCGAATCCCGAACGCTTCTGTCCAAATTGTTCCTCGGAGCTGAAGGAGAGCCGCTGCAAGCTAAGTTGCCCGGCATGCGGCTTCTACTTAAGCTGCTCGGATTTCTACTGATTTTCGCAACAAGTCCAACCGCCGACGGTTCACCCCGAAGCTTGAGCCGACGCTGCTACTATGAGGAAGTGGCGACGCTTCTGGAAGTTCGCAATTTGCATATCCAATTTTCTGCCTTTGCCCTGCGAGGGCAATCTCCACAGAAAAAAAAGGATATGCAGACCCATTACTTCACGGCCGTGCGAGACGTCAGTTTTTCGATCGGGCCAGGCGAGGTGGTGGGAGTGGTGGGCGAGTCGGGATCGGGTAAGTCGCTGACATGTCTGGCAATTATGCGCCTTCTACCGCAGCAGGCGTGTGTGTCTGGGCAGATTTCGTTCGTGGAGAACGGAACCGGGCGAGATTTACTCGCACTGCCCCAGGAATCCATGCGGCAACTGCGTGGCTCCCGCCTAGCCATGATTTTTCAGGAGCCGATGACCGCGCTCAATCCCGTAATGCGTGTGGGCGAACAGGTCAGCGAGGCGGCGCGTGCGCACCGCAGCCTATCAAAACGTGAGGCGAGGCGCCTGGCGGTCGAGGCCATGGCAGACGTGGCGATTCCGGAGCCAGAGTCGCGGGTCGGCGATTATCCGCACCAACTTTCGGGAGGCATGCGGCAGCGGGTAATGATCGCGATGGCCATCGTGAACCGCCCGCAATTGCTGATCGCGGACGAACCAACCACCGCCCTGGATGTGACCATTCAGGCGCAGATCCTGGATTTGTTGGGGAAATTGCGAGCCAGATTCGGCTTGGCAATGCTGTTCATCTCGCATGATCTGGCAGTGGTTTCGCAAGTTGCCGATCGGGTAGCCGTGATGTACGCAGGAAGCATCGTAGAACTCGGAAGCAAGGAGCAGATTTTTGGCAATCCCGCGCATCCTTATACGCAAGGCTTGTTACGAGCGGTACCCGGTCTGAAGACGAAGCGCGAACGGCCGCTGGAAAGCATTGAGGGCACGGTACCGGCATTGCACGACATGCCTTCCGGCTGCGCTTTTGAACCTCGCTGCGGGTTACGCGTGCCGGAGTGCAGGCTTGCACTCCCGCCGCTGCTCGAAGTAGAAGCAGGACATTTTTCGCGCTGCCCTGTGGTCAATTCGATGTAACCTTTCCGAGAGTGGGACTCTGACGAAGGGAGCCGGCATGGCGCAAGTTGGCGCATGTCGCAGAATCGCAGGGGCGTAGAGTATTTGTACGCCAGCCTCAAAACTAATTTCGTCTGTGCCCCGCGAATCCATCGTGCGATTTCCTGCCTGGCAGGGTGTTTACGAAGCCACGCTGCGCGAATCGAAGATCGACAAATTGTTTAAGCTGGTTGAGATTGCCGAGGCGGCAATGCTGACGCGGCGCGACCTATTGAAGCATAACAGCGGCAGCCGGGCAGAACGGCACGCGATTGAGGACGGCTTGCGAGTTCTGCTGGTGATCAAACAAGGACAGTTGCAGTTTTCCTCTGTCACTGATAAAAGAGGGGTGCGCAACGCAGGTTCTCCGGCGGCATCGCAGTGACGGCAAAGAAGGAAACAAATTCCGCCATTTGTTGGATTTGCGGCAAGTCCGTCGAACTTGAAGTGTGTGTAACCGACGAGCACGGCCTGGCCGTCCATGAAGTCTGCTACACCACCAAAACGGCGCTGACGGAGAAGACGCGGCCGGGCAATCCCGAGCAAACCTCTTTGCGCCGTCAGGTGTGATGAAACCTGCAGCGCGAACAGGGAAATCGGTCTTCTAAATCTCTTTACCTTCTTTTTCCGTTCGGGTCGCGATCCCCGTCAGCACTATCTTTGTGGCGAATGCCGGCTCTCAATCGCTATTCGCTTGTGCCTTTGGTGTAGGCGCGCTCAGAAGGTCGACAAACAGCTTGTAAAACCTTTCAAGATCGAGATCGTCCTGTACCTCGATCGGGCGCACGCCGGTTTGCGGCTTGTCTTGCGCGGTCCAGGCAAGAGTGTTGCCGTAGCCGGCGCCGCGGTCGAGGTCAACGTCGATGTACATGGTTTCTTTTTTTGTAATAAGGCTAGGATCGAGCCACGACGCGGCGGCCAATTCATCCCACAAGTAGTTGTAATTGCCACGCAGGCGGGCATATTGGCCGATATAGCGTGCCGTCGGCGTTCCGGCAGACTTGATGTGGTCGATCAAATCCTGGGTCAGGCGGGCCTTTACGGAAATATCGACGGGCGTACACACGATGCGCGGCCAAGGCGCGCGCAGCACAATATGGGCGGCTTCGGGATCGAAATACAGATTAAATTCGCGCGTTGGTGTGTGAGCGAATTCAGGATTGTCGGTTCGGGGATTGAAGCTCGCCCCCATAAAGACGAGTTCTTTGGCCAGCGCTGGAAATTCGGGATCGATCGAGATGGCGAGGGCAAGATTGGTCATCGGTCCGCCTTCGTAAATTGTGACCGCATGCGGATACCGATGAATCATGCGCAGCAGGAAGTGAGCCGCATCTTCGGTGGAAGGCTTTGTCATGGGCTTGCCTTCCGGCATCTCGCCGAGCTGATCGGACGGATGGTAATACTTCGGCGTCCACGCCCCGAGCCACGGAATGGAACCGAACTCCTGCTCCCAGCGTTCAGTGCCTTCTTTCGTCCTGACGAGTGGGTATTCCGCACCGGGCACGACAGGAATGTCGGTGCGGCCGATTAGCTCCAGCATGCGCAGCGTATGCGCGACCTCTTCGTGCAGCCACTGATCGCCGGTAACGACAGTGATGCCGAGAACCTCGGTTTGCGGTGATTGAATCAGCAGCAGCATCGATTGCTGGTCGGTTCCCGCAGGGCCGGCGGCGTCCTGATCGATGATGACTTTGCGTTCTTGCTGGGCGGGGGAAAAGGAGCGAAGCAAGATGCAGATTGTCAAGAACAGGAGCTTCCGCTTCATTAACAGCCTCGTGATATCCAACCGATTTAGTTTCTACACAATTAAGGGCAGACTGAACGGCGTCAGTCTGCCCTGTGGTGGACGCGCGCAAATTCGCGGTTAGAAATTCAGCCGCAGGGCGAACTGAATATCGCGCGAGTTGCCCAGTGTTTGATTGATGACGCCAAAACTGGAGCTGGTATTGATGTCCTGCTGCCCAGTGTCACCGAGGCCACCAAGAAAATACTGCGGATGGTTCAAGAAGTTGAAGAACTCGGCGCGGAACTGCAGATTCATGCCCTCCCGGAAGGATAACGGAAAATCCTTGAGGATTGAGAAGTCGGTGTTGACGAAACGGGGGCCGTAGACTGGCGCGCGGGCAGCTGTGCCAAGTTGTCCTTCGGGCGCCCTCACAAAAGCGCAGGGATTAAACCAATGCGCAAGAGTATGTACTTGAGCGGGACAGTTTGTTTGGCCGCCTTCGGGCCCACCTTTATTGGGGTCCCCGACCTCATCGGGACGGTTGAGGCTGTATCCGTTGTAATACAGGTACGTTCCGGAAAATCCGGGTCCAGGCACGATATCGGAGTTCGAACTGTCGACAACGAACAACGGGAACCCGGACTGGGCGCGCTCGATCAGATTGACCTGCCAGTGGCCCAGGATTGTGTTAGCCGCCCCTCCCCAGTCGTTGCCCCAGCGCTTGCCCTTGCCGAACGGCAGATCATAGAGAATGCTCGCCGTGAAAGTGTCGTTGAGATTCAGTTGCGACAGTCCCCAGTCGAGCTTCTGAGTTCCGGGCAACGGCCAATACAGCGCACCAACGTTCGTGCCAAGACCATCTGGCATCCCCGAATCGAAGTTGCGGGCATAAGTGTAACCGACCAGCGCATAGACCCCATGGCGAGCGCTCTTCGTTTCCGCTTTTATCTGCAGGGAATCGTATCGGGCCGCGCCCATGCTGTTGTTGCTGGAAACCGCCTGATAAAAATTGCTGGGGATGAGTCCCACCTTGATGCCGCAGCCCAGCGTATAGCCCGCCGTAACCCCACAGGCTGTGGGCGAAGTGACGTTCTCGTTCACCTGACTCACTAAGATGCGGGAGCTGCGCGAGCCTGCGTAGCCCGCAGTCAGTACGATGTTCCCTGGCAACTGGCGTTCGACGTTCAAATTGAACTGCTGAATGAGGCCCTGCCGGAAGTTGCGATTCTGCGATTGGATCGTTCCCGTGTAGCCCGGCCCAGGCATAACTGGCGAGCTGTAGACCCCGCTGTTGCCGTCTCCACCGGATACCGGAGTAGTTGATGGCGTGCTCGTCGGGAGCAGGAAGCCCTCCGAGAGCGAGCCATCGATCGCCCCGTAGGAAAGGCAAAACGTGCACGGGTCGACTTCGGCGTAGAACGGCGGATTCTGCCACAAACCCTGACCGCCCTGGTTCCACGCGGAATCGTGAAAGATTGCATAGCCCAGGCGAAGAACTGTGGTCTGGCTGCCCATCGGCTTCCAGGACAACCCGAAACGCGGTTCGAAGGCGGTTTTGTCGAACTGAATCCCCAGCCGGCCATCTGTAGCGATACAGCTTGTGCATCCGCTGATCCCAGGAGCTCCCTTCGGAACAAACCACATCAAGCTTGCGGTATCGAAGTTTGCCTGCCGATTTTCGATTTCAGTTTCCGGCGTAACGAGCGCCCAGGCCAGACCCAGGTTCAAGGTCAGGTTGGGAGTAACGCGCCAGTTGTCCTGTACGAAGGGACGAAGCAGCTTCCAGCGGCGGCCGACGGTCGCTCCCAGGAATGTTTGATCGTGGGCGGCGAAGTTCCCCCAAGCGCCGATGAGAGTGTCGCTGATGTCATCGTTGGTCAGATTGCCGATCTCGGAAACGAAACCATCCTGAAATGCGTTATTTCTTACATTCATCTGGTTGGCACGGAATGTTGCGCCAAAACGGATTTCATGTTTGCCGCGAATCAGATCGAGCGTATCGGAGAGAGAGTAAACGTTGGTTCCCCCCTGATAAGGCGCATATCCGCGATCGCCGACCGCATAGTAAGCGGACATTGAAAACGCCGTCATTCCGCAACCCTCGCAATCGTTGGTGGCCTGGTTAAGGCTCGCGGGATAGCCAGTGAAGGTGTCGCAAGCACTGCCTAAATCCGCTCCGGGAATCTTCTGTGTCTTGTCGGTTACAGGATCCACGAGCGTCTGAAGCCCCGGAATCAGATTGCCTCCAGCGGCCGCACAGCTGCCGGTACCCCAGGAAAGGATGTGATTGAAAATCCGGCTGAAGCCAAATAAAGCCTGATTGATTGAGTTCGGAGAAAAAAGGTGCGTCTCCGAGATCATCGCATTGCGGCCGTGGTTGTCGATGTATTGGGAGCTGCCGAAAGTAGTCGCCTCAGCAAATCCGGGCGAACCTCCTGGTACGAAGTTGGTTGCCTGGTCATAGCTGAAGCGGCCAAAGATCGAGTCTTTGCTGGAAAAATTGTGATCGAGGCGAACATCCCACGTGCCTTCGTTGAGCTTTCTCACCGGCACAAGGGCATAGTTATAGTCCAAGGCCGGATTATCGGCGTTCGGCCCTGGATAGAGACCGATCACAGCCCTGCCAATTGGGTTGATAAAGCCACCCTGGCCCATCAGCGCGGTCCCAATCTTGTTACATGGTGTTCCGCCGGTTTGCGTTCCGTTGGTCGTGGAGATGGGATTGCCTGAGCTGTCGCATTCGAATGGTGATAACGGAGTGGTCCCCGAAAACGGGTTGACCAAGTCGGGGAAACCGTCAGCATTGACGGTGCCGTTGAAAAGGCCCGGACGAGGTACGCCAAAAGGATCGTCAGTAAAGTCCCCGTTGAGCATCGGCTGCGTCGGAACGACGCCGGTGAATGGAACCCCTTTGCGTTGCATCTTCGCCTGATAATCGGCAAAGAAGAATGTTTTGTCTTTTTGGATGGGGCCGCCTAAAGACCCACCAAACTGGTTGAGATTGAACTTCGGAGTCGCGTTCACGAAGGGCGTGCTGGCATCCAGCACAGTATTGCGGAAGAACTCAAATGCGGATCCGTGAAACTGATTCGAGCCCGACTTTGTTGTTACCAGAACCGTTGGGCCGGAGCGTTCTCCATATTCGGCGGAGTAAGTGTACGTAAGGACTTTGAATTCCTGAATGTCGTCGATCGAAGAAAAAATCCCGATCCCGCCTTCATCGATTTGATTGTTGTCATTGCCATCGAGCATCCAGTCAGTTTCCTGCTCACGAGAGCCGCCCACTGATAACGAGAACGAACCGCGCGTGGAAGCCTCGCTGCTGGCCGCCCCGTTGAAGAAACTCACCGGGCTGGTGGATTGCGTCGTGCCCGGCGTGAGCGTAGCGAGCTGTACGAAATTGCGGCCGTTCAGCGGCAAGTCGGCCACTTCTTCCGAGGTAATGACCTGGCCCAGAGTTGGATTGCTCGCCTCCACAGCAACTTCAGTCGCACTGACTTGTACTGTGGCGGAAACCGAAGCCGGCAGAAGGGTAAAATCGATTTCCCGCTGCTCGTCGACCTGCAGGCGAATGTCTTTCTGCTCGACCGGCTGGAAGCCCTGCGACTCAACGTGAAGCTTGTAAAAGCCTACGGGCAGCAAGGGGATAAGATAGTGGCCGGATTCGTCCGTCTTGGTTTCCCGGGTAAGCCCGGTGGCCTGTGACGTAAGGGTTACGGCCGCACCGGAAACTACTGCTCCGGCTTTGTCGGAAACCGTACCTGAAAAGCTGCCATTGGCCTGACCATAAGCGATTGAGCAAAAGGATAATGCAATCAAAAATGAACAAACGACGAAGAATGCCCTCTTATGCAACATTCACATCTCCTTTTCGGCGCCCGGCCGAACGACAGAACGATAGGGAAGAGACTTGCACACAAATTCTGGGAGGTTTTGCGTAGCAACGCGTTATAAATGGACGCTTGTTCGGAAGTCAAGAAGTTTCCTGCACGGCCGCGCGGCCTATGCGCATTGCGACAAAGCTGCGTATCATAATCTCCTGGGCTTTTCTTTCTTGGAGTTTTCTTACGCCACTCTTAGATCATGGTGAACGCTTACATTCTCGGAATCGAAAGCTCGTGCGACGAAACTGCCGCGGCGGTGGTACGTTCGGGCGAGCAACTGATCTCGAACGTCGTGGCTTCGCAGTTCGCGACGCATAAGCCTTTCGGCGGAGTGGTGCCCGAACTGGCGTCACGCGAGCATCTGCGCGCGATTGTGCCTGTGGTGCGGCAGGCGTTGGCGGAGGCTGATCAGACTTACAAATCCGTGGACGCAATCGCCGTAACGCAAGGTCCCGGGCTTGCGGGCGCGCTGCTGGTGGGCATCAGTTATGCGAAGGCTCTGGCGTTCGCTCTCGACAAACCGTTAATCGCGGTGAACCATCTCGAAGGCCACATTCATGCCGTGCTGTTGGAAGAGCGGCAGAAGGGGAATCACGAGTTGCAATTCCCAGTACTGGCTTTGGTGGTTTCCGGCGGACACACGCACTTATATCTGGCCGAGCGGAAGAACGAGAGCTGGGCCTACGAGAACATCGGCCACACGCGCGATGACGCAGCCGGCGAGGCGTTCGACAAAGTTGCCAAGCTGCTGGGGTTGGGATATCCGGGAGGGCCGATCATTGACCGGCTGGCTCCGCATGGAGATGCGAATGTGGTCAAGTTTCCCCCCGCGCAGATCAAGCACCCGGATCGGCGAAACCGGGGCGGGGGAAAAGAGATGGAAGGTGAGCGTCCGCGCTTTGATTTTTCCTATAGCGGAATTAAGACCGCGGTGCTGCGTTATATAGAGCGCCACAACATGCAGAGTGCGATCGAGGCGCGGCGCAGAGCTTTGGCCGGCATCCCCAAGCCGAAGGTCGAAGATTTTATCGCCAACTGTGACCGGCAGACGCTCGATCTGGTGGCGTCGTTTCAACGCGCGATGGTGAGCGATCTGGTGGGCCGAACTCTGGCGGCTGCGCGCGCTTGCGATGTGGCGACGCTGTTTGTGACCGGCGGAGTCGCGGCCAACAACGAGCTGCGAACCGCGTTCGAGCGGCAAAGCGCACAGGAAGGCTTGCCCGTGTTTTTCCCTTCGCGACCACTCTCGACCGATAACGCCGCCATGATTGCAGCGGCCGCTTACCCGAAATTTCTGGCGAAAGACTTCGCCCCGCTGGACTTTTCCGCCGAGGCGAGCCTGGCATTGCGGTAGCTTGACCGTCTAGATGATGTCATCCCGAGCGAGCGTTCTTTGCGTCGCGAGGTATCTGGGCGAGCCGCTCGGAGCGTCGCGTTCTGTCCGGCGCAATCATCCCGCGTATGGCTCGCCTCCTTATCAACTGTATAACCACTGGTAATCTCAGAATCGTCTTCCGCTCTTACGCGTCTGATATCTTTTAACTTCATAACTTCCTTCGAGATTTGTTCACCTCCCAATGTCCGCATCAAGGCCAAGCCGGCTTGCGGTTATGTTTGCCTTCGGGTTGGTCTATTTGTTTTGGGGATCGACGTACCTCGCTATCGATATCGCAGTCCAGAGCATTCCTCCCGCGCTGATGTGCGGCTTGCGATTTTCGGTGGCCGGTGTGGTGATGCTGGGCGTATGCGCGGCAAGCGGACGCAGGATCTGGTACTCGGCCCGGCAACTCGCGCTGGCGTCAGTGGTCGGCATTCTATTGCTGATGGGAGGCAACCTTACGCTCTCGTGGGCAGAGCTGGCGGTGCCTTCGGGACTGGCGGCGCTGATTATCGCTATTACGCCGCTGTGGTTTCTGGTGCTCGATTCGCTGCTGCTCGGCCGCCATCATATTGTGGGACGAGGCAAAGCAGGGCTGGGGCTGGGAATTCTCGGGCTGCTGGTTTTGTTCTGGCCGGAGTTGCACGCGACGACGGCGCTGGGACGGCGCGAGCTGTGGTCGTCGGTGAGTCTATTGGGAGGATCTTTCTCGTGGGCGCTGGGATCGGTGCTGGCCAAGCGCTGGCAATCGGGTATGGACGTATTCAGCGCGACTGGCTGGCAAGTGACCACCGCGGGCGCGACGAACACTTTGTTCGCGTGGCTTGTGGGCGACTTCTCACACGTTGTATGGACAGTTCCGAGCCTCGGCGCAGTCATGTACCTGGTGGTGTGCGGATCGTGGATCGGATATAC